>DASZQT010000001.1:0-1924 GCA_035549515.1 Pseudolabrys sp.
TCGCCGCCCGACAATTCCGCCGGCCGGTGATTGAGCCGCTCGCTTAAGCCCAGATAGCCGAGCAGTTCGCTCGCGCGCTTCCGGGCTTCGCCGCGCGACAGCCCGCGGATCATCTGCGGCATTACCACGTTTTCCAGCGCGGAGAATTCCGGCAGCAGATGGTGCGATTGGTAGACGAAGCCGATCTGGTTGCGCCGGATGCGCGTGCGCTCGGAATCGGGCAGCATCGCGGTGCCGCGCCCGTGGATATAGACCTCGCCGCGGTCGGGATGCTCCAAGAGCCCGGCGATGTGCAGCAGCGTCGACTTGCCGGCGCCCGAGGGCGCCACCAGCGCGACCGATTCGCCCGCCCATACGGCAAGCTCGACACCGGTTAAGATGTCGAGCGTGGCGTCGCCCTGGCGGTAGTGGCGCTCGACCGCGTGCAGGAACAGGACCGGGATTTCCTTCTCGGCCGGCTGCTCGATCTCGACCCCGACATCCACCACGGTTTCATTCATAACGCAGCGCCTCCACCGGATCGAGGCGCGCCGCCCGCCAGGACGGATAGAGCGTCGCAAGGAACGACAAGACCAAAGCCATCACGACCACGGCGCTGGTTTCGGCCGAATCCATGTCGGCGGGCAGATGCGAGAGGAAATAAAGCTCGGGCGAGAACAGTTCGGTATTGGTGAGCCAGGACAGGAACTGCCGGATGTTCTCGATGTTCAGGCAGATCACCACGCCGAGCAGGAAGCCGACGATGGTGCCGACGACGCCGATGGATGCGCCGGTGATCAGGAACACACGCATGATGGCGCCTTGGCTGGCGCCCATGGTGCGCAATATGGCGATATCCGAGCCCTTGTCCTTCACCAGCATGATCAGGCCGGACACGATGTTGAGCGCCGCCACCAGCACGATCAGCGTGAGGATCAGGAACATCACATTGCGCTCGACCTGCAGCGCGTTGAAGAAGGTCGCGTTGCGCTGGCGCCAGTCGATCATGAAGATCGGCCGCCCGGCGGCGTCCTGCACCGCCTTGCGGTAGCTGTCGACGCGGTCGGGATTGTCGGTATAGACCTCGATGGCGGTGACATCGCCGGCGCGGTTGAAATAGGCCTGCGCTTCCTTGAGCGGCATGAACACCATGGCGCTGTCGTATTCCGACATGCCTATCTCGAACACCGCGGCGACTTTATAGACCTTGATCCGTGGCGTCGTACCCATGGGCGTCACTGCCCCGCGCGGCGCGACCAGTGTGATGTTGTCGCCGGCGCGCAACGAGAGCTGATCGGCGAGCCTGCGCCCGATCGCGACACCCTGCCCGTCGTCAAAGCCCTCGAGGGTGCCCTGCTTGATGTTCTTGGCGATCGAGGGGAGCTTTTGCAGGTCCATCAGCCTTATGCCGCGGATCAAGACGCCGCCGGCATTGAATGGCGAGGACGCCAGCGCCTGGCCTTCCACGATCGGCGCGGCGAGACGAATGCCACGCACCGCGGCGAGGCGCGCCGCCACCTCGTTCCAATCGGTGAGCGGTTTCTCGAGCGGCTGGATCAGGAGATGGCCGTTGAGCCCGAGGATCTTGTCCAGCAGTTCCTTGCGGAACCCGTTCATCACCGCCATCACGATGATGAGAGTGGCGACGCCGAGCATGATGCCAAGGAAGGAGAAACCGGCGATGACCGAGATGAATCCTTCCTTGCGCCGCGCCCTCAAGTAGCGCAGCGACAAGGTCCATTCGAACGGCGAGAAGGGCCGCGTCCCGTTGGGCTCGGTCATTGGTGCTTTTTACCCCGGAGGCACGGATTTTCACACGATTCCGGCGAAAACAAGCCCGTACTTCGGTGAAAGTGTTTGGAAGCACACAGGTTTTTTCGCGGATGCGAATCCAGCGTCAGACACAGGCATCCGCGCGCCTGAGCAAGAATGCCTGTTCTCGCCC
>DASZQT010000002.1:0-10568 GCA_035549515.1 Pseudolabrys sp.
GTCGCGCGTTTCCCGTCGTTCTTCGCGCGTTTCTCCCGGCAGGCCGATGACGAAGAAAGCGCAGGTGAAGATTCCGGCGTTCTGCAAGAGCTGGATGGTCGGCTTGATGCGATGGAACGCAATCGGCTTGCGGATGATCTCATGCAGCACGCGCTTGGAGCCGTGCTCGATCGCCAGAAAGATCGTATCGACGCCTGCGGCCTTCATCAGCCCGGCCAGTTCCTCATCGATATAGGACAAGGTCACGCCGTTCGGCATTTCGACCCTGATCTTCAGGGGCGCGAGCTTGGCGAACAGATCCTTCGCGCGCGCCCGGTTCATCAGGATCTGGTCGTCGTAGATCGTCAGGACGCTGAGGCCGTATTTCGCCTGCAAGCCGGCGACATGCTCGACCACCCGATCGACGCTGGCGTAGCGCATATTGGCGCCGTGGAAGGAGGGCTCCGCGCAGAACACGCATTTGAACGGGCAGCCGCGCGAGGTCACCACGAAGAACTGCTTGGCCGACGCGGTGAAGCGAGTGAAGGGAGAAAACGCCTCCTTCATGCTGTAAGCGTTGATGTCGACCATCGCGTAATCGACGTCGATGATCTTATCCAGATCGTCGTAAGCGGGATGCACGACTGCTTTTTGCGCAAGTCTCGCGCGGGTGACCCAGGGATCGCTTTCGAGCGCCGCGCGAATGTCGTCGGCCTCGATCAGATTTTTGAGTCCGACTTCGCCCTCGGAATAGCAGGCGGCGTCCAGGTGCTCGCAATCCGTCAGGATCTCGGCATAGGCCGTGGTAATCGCCGGCCCGCCCGCCACTACGGTAACCGCTTCGTCATGCGCCTTGACGGTTTGCGCCAGCGATTTGAGCCAAGGGTAGGACACGTCATACGACATCGAAAAGCCAACGAGGTCCGGTCGCACGGCCGCCAGCCTCTCGCGCAGGACGGTTTCCGCGTCGCGCACCGGGTGCAGGTTCAAGTCCAGCACTTCCACGCGACCGAGTCTGGCGGCATAGCGCTTGATGTAGGACGCCAGCGTAAGCACGCCGTAGGGAAAGGCGAGAAAGCTGCGAATGGCCTTCTTCGAGGCATCCGTCGTCGCATCCCCCAGCCGATAAGGCAGAACGACCAGCAGGATCGATCGGGAAGCGCTTGCACCGGTGCGGGCGGTCGCGTTCATGTCACGCTCGTCTGTTCCGGCCGGCGGATCGCCCGCGGGCGGTATCCGCATAGTCGAAGAGACCTCTTAAGGTCGCGTTAACCAAGATTTTCGGGGCGACGGTGGCGGCCCGTGCAGAATATTTTCCGCTCAGCGGGCCGGTACGCGTGGGCGCCGCGTGCGCGAAGCGGACTGCGCTGGCGGGAAAATAGTCATCTCCGACGGGCGCCGCCGCCCGTTGCCGCCCCGAACCGATTCGTCTATCTAGAGCCCCACGCGCCCGTAGCTCAGCTGGATAGAGCGTTGCCCTCCGAAGGCAAAGGTCGGACGTTCGAATCGTCTCGGGCGCGCCATCTCCTCGTCAGCAACCCGGTAGGCTAACCCGGCAGCCGTGCAGAATACCGGGTCGGGCCTGCGCTGGCGCGCGACGCAATCAGCCTTTGAGCGACGACCTTATGCACACCGGACGTGTCCGGAAGGCGGGTGGCTGCACTCACCACCGGCCCGGACGCCGCCCCCGGCGGGCGGTATTTCTCGAACGGCAAAGCGATCCGCTCTTCCGATGCATCCTACGATGAGGCAACGCAAGCGAGCTATGGATCTCGAGCGCACGGCTGACCGGACTGGCGGAGCTCATCGGTGGATAAGGAAAGCGGGGCCGGCTCAGTTCGAATGCTTGGCGGTCTCCCCGGCATTCGAGCATGCGTCCAAGATCGGGGTCAGCGCGGTGCTCCCGGGAGGCGATAACGCTCGGCGAGCTGCGGTGATTGAGCGCCGAAGGCCGCGAGGTCGGCTTTGAACACTGCGTCGAGCAAGTCCATTCTCTCGACGCCCGGAGCGCAGACGACTTCGCCCAAATCGAGCCCCCGCAAGCTGGCAGTTACAACGTCCTCTGGCGACATGCGCGGCACCGCGCTGAGGTCGAGCCCCTGGCGCTCGTGAAATTCGGTCGCGACCACACCTGGGCAGAGCACCTGCACCCGCACTCCTTGGGACTTCAGCTCTTCGTGCAGCGCTTGCGACATGGCGACGATGTGCGCGAGCGTTCCTGTGTAGACGGCCCGGCGAAGCGGCAGCGTCTCGATCGCGGCCGGGCCACTGAAGGCGAGCATGCCCGACACGCTGATGATGGCGCCCTCGCCTCTCGCGGCCATGCCCTTTGCGGCAGCTCGCGCCAGCATTGTCGGCGCGACGACCTTCACGTGGAGCAGTTCGCTTGCCTTGTCGGCCGGCAATTCGGTGAACGGCATGTAGTGCGCGACGCCGGCGTTGTTGACGAGCATGGAGAGTTCTTCGTGGGCACACACGTCGGCGACCACCTCCACGCCAGCATCGGTGCCGAGGTCGGCGATCACGGGACGGACCTTTACGTCCGGAACCGCGGCGACGAGTTCTTCGAGCCGATCGCGGCGACGTCCCACGACCACGAGGTCGTATCCGTCGGCGCCGAGCCGTCGGGCGAAAGCCCGACCGATGCCGGAGGACGCGCCGGTGACGAGTGCCAGCCGCGTGCGGTGGTCACGACCGGGGTTTGGTGCGTTGTCCGAATCAACCATGTCTCACCTTTTGTTTTGGAATCGTCATGCGAATACTGCCCGGATAGGCGTGCGAGTCCGTCATCTCGGATTCTTGGCCCCCTGCAGAACCGATTTCGCCAAGCGATGGCGCGATAGGAAGCGCGTGGCGAGCGCCATGATCGCATTCGAACGGCCGGCGATAACGCTTGGCTTGCCGGCAAACATGGCCTTGAGGCCAATTGCGGCCACGGCGCTTGGTGAGAGGCTGGTCGAGGTGGCTGCCGTCGGCGGATCATAGCCGGCGGCGTCGGCAAATCCCGTTTTCATAAAGCCGGGCGACAACACGGTGACGCCAACTCGGCCTGCCAGCTCAACATTCAACGCTTCCCCGAGCGATAAAACATAGGCCTTCGACGCGCCGTAGGGTGCAAGAAGCGGCGTCGGCAAATAGGCCGCCATGCTCGCCACGAGCAGGATGTTCCCCCGCCCGCGCGCCGCCATCTGTGCGGCAAAGACGCGCGTAAGCTCGGTCAGGGAAACGACGTTGAGCTGCAGCATAGAGGCAAGGCGTTGGGCGCTCTGCTCGATGAAAGCCTGGCTGATCCCGAATGCAGCGTTGTTGATGAGGATTTGAGGGTCGATCCCACGCGCGTCGAGCCGCTGTTTGAGCGTCGCAGCGCTGTTTGGCGCACCCAGGTCGATGGTCTCAATGTGGACATCGACGCCGTGCCGCGCGCGCAATTCGTTCGCCAGCGTCTGCATAGGTTCTACGCGGCGCGCTGTGAGAACGAGGTTGATCCGCCTCGCCGCAAGCTGCTTCGCGAACTCGATCCCGAGCCCGCTGGAAGCCCCGGTGACCAGCGCCAACCGCGCCGGGCCGTCGGCCCTCAGGTCCGGCATGCTGGTGGATTCACTAATAAAGCGACCCGTCTGCGGGTGAATGAAAGCATATCTCCTCCTGTTAGGCTGGAACCGTTGCCAGCAAGGCGCGCGTCTCGGCAACAACACGCTCCTGGAAGCTGGGATCGCGCACGAGCGTGGAGCCGAGCATCGGATTGCCGCTCTGGTCGTAATAAAGTCCGCTACGTCCGGATGTATCGAGCAAGACTTCGGTGATCATCCGAGCGGCTCGATTCGGCGTGCTCAAGAACGGCATGAACGGTATGAGCAGTGGTACGACCAGCGGAGCGATACACGCCACGAGAAATCGCACCGCGGCACTGGCGTCCCGCCCAAGTCCGGTTGTCGGATTGAATCCAGGCTCTACGGCGTTGAAGTGCAGCCGCGGAGTCTCGCGGGCGAAGACCATGACCGCGGCGAGTGTGCATTGTTTGGACGTCGCGTAGGCGTCAAAGCCCGGATTTGCGGAACCGCCAGGTTTCCATTCCCCGCGCGCGCTCGCTTCCGCCGAAATATAGCGGCCGCCGCGAAAACCGGCAGACACGGCAGGCTTCCGTCCGGGGTCTTCTACACCGGAAGCGACGAAGACGACATTAGTGCCGTCGGAGAGGTGCGGCACGAGCGCTTCGGTGAGCGCAAACGGGCCGAGGTGGTTCGTCGCGAATGTCATGTCCCAGCCGAGCGCATTCTTCGTTGCGCGAACCGGCATGATGCCAGCGTTATTGAGCAGCGCGGCAATCGGAAGATCGAGCGCGATGATCTCCGCTGCCGCACGCCGCACGCTGAAAATGTCCGACAAGTCGCAGACGACCGCGACCGCGTGCTGCCTCTTCCCCTCGATGGTCTTTTGCACCTCGTCGAGCTTCTTGCGGTCCCTGCCGACCAGAACGACCGTGCCATGGTGCGCTAGTTTGAGTGCCGTGAGGCGGCCGATGCCGGAGGTTGGGCCTGTAATTATGTAGGCCGTGCGGCCTGATGCGTTCTTCAAACCCGTCTTCGGCATAGTTACCTCCAATTAATGTCTGTCTAGTCAGTCATCTAAAAGGCGAAAAATTTACCCTACGATTCGCCAAAGCGCCTCGAACCCGGCCGAGCCGTGTTTGTCGGCGTTGCTCGGGTCACGGATGATGAAATCGATCGTCGCTTCCGCCAGAGCGCCCATCAGGGCGGCGACAAACCCAAGCGGCGCATCGCGCATTGGCCCGTTTGCACGGCTCCGCTCAAGGAGTCTTGCGATACCAGCCCCCGTCCGGCCCGCTGCCTGATGGCTCTCCAAAGTGATCTCGTCCGATACGCCGAGATAAGCCAATGTCCGGCGCTTTTCGGGACACGACGTCGCCCAGCGGAGCCAGTTGGTCCACGCGTGGCGCAACTGTTCGCGAATCTCGCCCTCAGTAGGGAGACCATCGAGGGCGGCCGAAGCCATCTCTGTTTTTAGCTCTATGTAGAGCTGATTGAACAGGTCAGCCTTTGTCTCGAAATAAGTGAATAGGGAGCCATTGGAGACTTCAGCCTCCTTGGCGATCGTTGCTGTGGCCGCACCCAGTCCCTGGGAGGCGATGACGCGGATCGCAGCCGACATGATCGCACTCCGTCTATCGTCGCTTCTTGGTCTCGCCATGCTTCTTGGCCTTGCCCCCTACTCAACATATAAGAGAGTGTCTAGTCGGTCAATATGATAAAGTCTGTGGAGTCGGTCGAGCTTCGAGATTGGAGACTCGCGGTCATCGGGGCGATCGGCGCGTCCGAGCCGGGCAGCATCAGGTCCAGGCGTTCGGCATCGTCGCGGCTTGCCTCGACCCTGATCGCCGCGCTCTCGACGGTTCGGGTGCGGCTACATTCGATCCGTCCACGGACGGCGGCGTTGAGGTCCGACAGGGACAGGTAACGCTCGTCCGCCGGCCGCGAGAACCGTTCCGACGATACGCGGCCGATCCGCTCGCCGCGGCTCGCATCCACCGTGTAGCCGCCAGCGCGGTCGCGAGCGGCGTCCAGAATCTCCACACGGGTCATAGCTAGTCTCCTTGACGGGGGCCGGAGGCCGCTCCTCCAATCCTCAACCCGTCACCGCGAAGCCAGCCCGTCCTCTCACGCTAAAAGAGGGCGTTGCGCGGATCTCCCCGCAGAAAGGGGTGCGTCGGCGGCCGCGGCGCCGACCAGGGGGAAGGCTTTCCCCTCCAGGCCTTCCAGATCGCGGCCCAGACACTTCCAATGGGCGGACCATTAACTCCCAATCAGCCGCCGGCCTGCCGGCGACTGTGCGCGATCTTTCTTTCGACAGTCGACAGGGTTGTCGTCCTGGGCGACACGGCCCAACTGAACCTTCGCCTCCTGTCGCGCGCTCTCGGCGGTCCAGACGCCAAGCAAGCCGATGGTGTAGCGCCGCGAGCGAACCAATGCCCGGTATTGAAAGACATAGCTGCGCTTGCCAGACGCGAAGACGCGCAACCCGAAACCTGGTAGCTCATCATCCCGGATGACGTAGTCGTTCTCGCGAGACTCGGCAGCGTCGACGAGGCGCTTTGCGAGCTTGGTCATGGGAATTCTGCCGTCCAAACTCCCATTCTCGCGTAAGCACTGCGTGAGCAGTCGGACGCAAGTCGGAGCGTGTCCGAGAGTGCGCCGGGCAAGCCAGAATTTAAGTTTGTTTCGCAATTACAGCAACACAGCGCATCGGAGCGATCCCCCTCGAAAAGTCTCGAAGGGCAGGTTAAATTGCTCCGAAGGCAAAGGTCGGGGCGTTCGAATCGTCTCGGGCGCGCCACTTTCTCATATCCCCAACCCCAAAGTACCCGGCGCACCCCCCATGAATGCTCCGATGACCGCTCCCAATTTCGGACCTTTGCGCGTTCCTTTCAGCCGCGAAAAGGGCTCCATGCCGTCGCTCGGTTTCGGCTCCTCGCCGATGAACGGGGGGCTTTCCTCCGAGGTCATCCTCAATGCCCTCAAAACCGGCTATCGCCACATCGACACCGCCCGCAAATACGGCACCGAGGGCGCGGTGGGCGAGGCCATGCGCGCCTCCGGCCTCAAGCGCGACGAGATCTTCCTCACCACCAAGGTCAGCCACGAGAACCTGCGGCCCGCCGACTTTGCGCGTTCGGTCGACGAAAGCCTGGCGGCGCTCAAGGTCGATTATGTCGACCTTTTGCTGATCCACTGGCCTAATCCGGAAATTCCGCTGCGCGAGGCGCTTCCTGGACTGGCCAAGGCCAAGCGCGACGGGCTCGCCCGCCATATCGGCGTCGCCAATTTCAACATCGGCCTGCTCGACGAAGCCATTGCGCTCTGCCCGGAGCCGATCGTCGCGCTACAGGCCGAACTCCACCCCTATCTCGACCAGACCAAATTGCTCTCGGCCGTGCGCCGGCATGGGCTCGCCTTCATCGCCTATTGCCCGCTCGGGCGCGGGCGGCTGTTCGGCGATCCGGTGCTCACCGAGATCGCGCAGGCGCGCGGGCGTTCGCTCGCGCAGATCTCCCTGCGCTGGATTCTGCAACAGGGCCATGCGCCGATTCCGTTCTCATCGAAGCCGGAGCGCATCGCCGACAATTTCAACGTGTTCGACTTCACGCTGTCCGATGACGAGATGGCGCGCATCGCCGCGCTCAAGCGCCCCGACGGCCGCGTCGCCAATCCGGTCGGGCGGGTCCCGGGCGGGTGGGATTAGGGGTCGCTGTCGGCGCTATGCACCGGCATTTAACGTCCGCGTGTCCCGGATGCGGTGCAGTATGAGTGTCATTAGCGCCTTTGGGCGCCGATGACACGAAATGGTGCGCCGCTGATCCGAGACCGCCACACGTTCAGACGGTCCCGGGGTCTGCAGCGTACCGCTCCACTCCGTTGCGCGCTGCGCAGCGCCCGGGACACGCAGGGCAAATAAGCGAGGCATTCACCTCGCCAATATCGCACATAAGCACTATCGATTTTGTGGATACCGCACACACCCCTAAGGTCCGCGCCACCGAGATAACAAGGACGACAGGATGACCGCCGGGACCGAGATGACCGAAACCACGCTCAAGCTGAAGGCCGCCGACGGCTTTACCTTCGAGGCGTTCCGCGCCCGGCCGGAAGGGACACCGAAAGGCGGCCTCATCGTATTGCAGGAAATCTTCGGACTGACCGACCAGCTCAAGAACGTGGTGCGTTCCTACGCGCGCGACGGCTACGACACGATCTTCCCTTGCCTCTATGACCGCGTCGCGCCCGGCACGGTGGTGCCGTTCGGCGAACCGGACCGCGGCCGCGACCTCGCCTATAACCTTCCGCTCGACAAGGTCATGCTCGACATTGCCGCGGCGGCCGATTGGGTCAACAACCCGCACGGCGTCTCGATCCTCGGCTTCTGCTGGGGCGGCGGCGTGATCGTGCGCGCGGCGGCGGAATTGAACCTGCGCGGCGCCATCGCTTTCTACGGCACGCGGCTGCCGACCTATCTCGACCAGAAGCCGAAATGCCCGCTGCTGTTCCACTTCGCCCGGACCGATCCGAATTCGACTCCGGAGATCATCGCGCAAGTGCTCAAGGCATTTCCAACCGCCGAAAGCCACATCTACGAAGCCGGCCATGCCTTCGCCAACGATGTCCGCCCGGCCTATGTCGAAGCGGCCGCCAAGCTCGCGCGCGAGCGGACGATTGAGTTTCTGGGCCGGCAGCATCGGGCCGTGGGCTGAGTTTCCTTGTCATCACCAGGCCGGCGCGGGACGCGCCGAGACCCGGTGATCCCGCTTAGGTGAGCACCTGCCCTCCTAAGCGAGATGGCCGGGACACAGGCGTTCTGTAAGAACGCCGTTCTTCGAACGGCTATGCCCGGCCATGACTAGAAAAGGCACCGTCGTCTAAAACCCGCGATAAACCGCCTTGATCTGCTGGCGCAGCCAGGCGTGCTTGCGGTCGCGCTCATCGCGCATATGCCAAACCATGTTGGTGGTAATGCTGCCGATGTCGATCGGAACCGGCCGCTTGGCGAGCCGAAACGATTGCTGGAACACATCGGCCGCGAGTTTCGTGAACACGCCGATCATGTCGCTGCCGCTCAACAGATGCGGCACGGCGGTGAAATTCGTGACCGTCACCAGCGGGTGCCGCTTCAGGCCGTGCCGCGCCAGGAGATCGTCGAAGATCGCGGTGCGCTGGCCGGTCGCGCTCACCACGAGATGCGGATAGGACAGCACCGCCGCGATGTCGAAGCGCCTGCCGCGCTTGAGGATCGGATGGTCGCGGCGGAATACGCAATAGAGATGGTCCTCCAGCATGGCTTCCGCCTGCAAATGGACCGGCAACTCATCGAACCAGCCAAGCGCGAGATCGGTGCGGTCGGCGTCAAGCAGGTCGAGCGCCGGCTTGCGATCGGCCGTCAAGACTTGCAGCGCCATGGCGGGCGCCAGCTTTTGCAGCCGCGCGAACAGCGGCGGCAACAGCGCGATGCTCAGCCGGTCCGGCGTACTCAGCCGGAACACGCCGGTTGCCTTGGCCGGATCGAACTGCGGCGTCTCCGAAAGACAGCCTTCCATCAGCGCGATCGCCTCGCGCAAGGGCTGACGGATCGCTTCCGCCCGCGGCGTGAGCACAAAGCCGTTCGGCCCGCGCACCAGGAGATCGTCGCCGAGCAATTGGCGCAGCCGCTGCAAGGCATTGCTCACCGCCGGCTGCGAACGGCCGAGCCTGAGGCCGGCGCGCGTGACATTGCGCTCGGTCACCAGCGCATCGAGGACTTTCAGCAGGTTGAAATCGATATTGGCGAGATTCATGGTGTGGGCCGCAGGCATTCGTCCGGCGAATACCCTACATTGCAATTATCTATTTTGAAAATATCGGCGGGGTTTCTAATCTCAGGCGAATAGGTGCGCCGGCCAGGCGCGCACTTCAGGTTTCGGCGAGCCAACGCCGGACTGAAAACGCAGAATCAACATGGGAGGATCCGCATCATGACCGTCACACGCCGCACCTTGCTTGCCGCCCTCGGCGCCGCGCCCGCCGCCGCGTTGTTTTCGCGCTCGGCCTTCGCGGCCTATCCGGACCGCGCCATCCATCTCATCGTGCCGTTCGCGCCCGGCGGCAATGCCGACATCGTCGGCCGCCTGATCGGCGACCAGATGTCGAAGGCACTCGGCCAGCCGGTGGTGGTGGAAAATCGCGGCGGTGCCGGCGGCGCCATCGGCGCAAACGTGGTCGCGCATGCCGATCCCGACGGCTACACGCTGTTCGTCGGCTCGAACGGCCCGCTCACGATCAATCCCTTCGTGCAGGCACATCTGCCCTACGATCCGCTCAAGGATTTCGCGGCTGTCGCGCTGACGAGCTATGTGCCCCACTGCATCATCCTCAACAACAACGTGCCGGCGAAGACACTGCCGGAGCTGATCGCGCTCTCCAAGAAGCAGGCGATCAACATGGCGACCAGCGGCGTCGGCAGCGCGACCCACATGACGCTCGAGCGCTTCAAGCATGCGACCGGCGCCAATATCACCCATGTGCCCTACAAGAGCGGCGGCGCGCTGATGCCCGACCTCATGGGCGGCACCATCCAGGCGGCGATGACGGAATTTTCCACCGCGCTGCAACTGCACAAGGGCGGCAAGGCGCGCATCGTCGCGGTCGCCTCGGCCAAACGCTCGAAGCTCGCGCCCGACGTTGAGACCTTCATCGAAGGCGGCGTGAAGGGCTTCACCGCGCAGAGCTATATCGGCATCCTGGCGCCGGCCAGGACGTCGCCAGAGATCGTCGCGCAATTGCAGAAGGCGATTGCCGGCAGCCTGAAAGAAGGCAGCCCGGCGGCCACGCGCCTCATCGGCCTGGGCGCCGAAATCGCCACGCCGGAGCAGCAGACTTCGGCCGGCTTCGCCGCCTTCATCAAAGACGATTACGAGAACATGGGCCAGGCGGCCAAACTTGCCGGGATCGTGCCGAAGTGAGTGACGCACTGCCCGGTCGCGCCTGCGACTGCCATTGCCACGTATTCGGCCCGGCCGCGCGGTTCCCTTATGCGGAGCCGCGCAG
>DASZQT010000003.1:0-11944 GCA_035549515.1 Pseudolabrys sp.
CCGGCTGTGGGATTTCGACCCCGCGCAACCCGAACGCAAAGGGCGCATCGAGCTCAGCAGCGACAACATCAAGCGCTTCGAGCAACTGCTCTATGACGGCAAGCCGGCGCTCATCTTCGCCGCGCATCTCGCCAACTGGGAGCTGCCGGCGATCTGCGCCGCGACCTACAAGCTCGACAGCGCGGTGCTGTACCGGCGGCCGAACATCGCCGGCATCAACGAATGGCTGACGCAATCGCGCGCGGTCAGCATGGGCGAATTGATCGCGACCGGGCTCGATGCGCCGGTCAAGCTCGCCAAGGCGCTCGAGCGCGGCGCCCATGTCGGCATGCTGGTCGATCAGCATTTCTCGCGCGGCGTCGATGTGACCTTCTTCGGCCGCCCCGCCAAAGCCAATCCGCTGCTGGCGCGGCTCGCGCGCCATTTCCATTGCCCGATCCACGGCACCCGCGTCGTGCGCCTGCCCGGCAACCGCTTCCGCGCCGAACTGACCGACGAGATTCAACCCGCGCGCGACTCGCAAGGCGAGATCGACGTGGCCGGCACGATGCAGGTCGTCACAAGCGTGATCGAAGGCTGGGTGCGCGAGCACCCCGAGCAATGGCTGTGGCTGCATCGGCGGTGGCGCTAACAAGTAGCCCGGATAAGCGCAGCGCAATCCGGGGCTGCCTTGCGACGCGGCAGCGCCGCCCCGCATTGCGCTTCGCTTATGCGGGCTACAGACCGCGAGATAACCTCTACCGCCCCGTCTTCACCTTGGTCCACAGCCTGTTGATCAGGCGCTGCGTCTTCTGGTCGCGCGCATTGACCGTGTAGAGCTTGGCCATGGTGGCGGCGTCGGGATAGACGCTTTTGTCGTCGAGCACCGCTTTGTCGACGAATTTCTGGCTCGCCAGATTGCCGTTGGCGTAGGAGACCATGTTGCTGTTCTTGGCGGCGACGTCCGGCCTCAGCAGATAATCGATGAAAGCGTAAGCCTCGGGCACGTGCTCGGCGTCCTTCGGAATGGCAATATTGTCGAACCACATCTGCGCGCCCTCTTTCGGGATCGCGTAACCGATATCGACGCCGTTCTTGGCTTCCACCGCGCGCTTCTGCGACTGCTTGATGTCGCCAGACCAGCCGACCACCAGGCATATTTCGCCGCTCGCCAGCGCATTGAGATATTCCGAGGAATGGAATTTGCGCACCGACGGCCTGATCTTCATCAAGAGGTCGGTCGCCTGCTCCAGATCCTTGGGCTTGGTCGAGTTCGGATCGAGCTTCAGGTAATGCAGCGCCGCCGGCATGATGTCGTCGGCCGAGTCGAGCATGTGCACGCCGCAGTCCTTGAACTTGGCGAGCAGCTCGGGCTTGAACACCACGTCCCAGCTATCGATGGTCGCGGTCGGCCCCAGCCGCTCGTGCATGGCTTTCACGTTGTAGCCGATCCCGGTGGTGCCCCACATGTAATTGACGGCGTACTGGTTGCCGGGATCGTAGCTCGCAAGCCGCTTGGCGATCTCCGGCCAGACATTGCCGAGATTCTTGAGCTTCGTCTTGTCGAGCTTCTGGAACACGCCGGCCTGGATTTGCCGCTCCAGGAAATAGGCGGTCGGCACCACCACGTCGTAGCCGGACTTGCCGGCCAAGAGCTTGGTCTCCAGCGTCTCGTTGGCGTCGAAGGTGTCGTAGACGACCTTGATGCCGGTCTCCTTCGTGAAATCGGTGAGCACCTGCGGGTCGATATAGTCCGACCAATTGTAGACATTGACGACGCGCTCCTGCGCGGCGGCGAACCCTGCGCTCAAGGCCAGGACGGCGGCGGCAAGGATGACGGCACGGCGCATGGCGGGCCTCATGGCGGGTTTGGCGATCAGGTCTCGGTCGGCAGGCCGGCGGCTTTCCAGGCGAGGATCCCGCCGGCCAGATGCGCCTTGTAGGGATAGCCATGCTCCTGCGCGATCACCGAGGCGGTCACCGAGCGGCGGCCCGAGCGGCAGGCGAACACGACCTGCTTGCCTTCCGGGTCGGGGATGCGGGCGGGGTCGAACATCGATAGCGGCAGGACGACGGCATCGGGATAGCTCTCGACCGCGATCTCGTTCGGCTCGCGCACATCGACCAGCAGCATGCGTCCCTCGGTGAGGCCGCGCGCCACTTCCTCCGGCGTGAGGTTAGTCACCTGTTCGACGCGATGCATGGGAGCGCTTGTTTGCTTCTGTTGTCCGACCGGACGTTTTTATCCGGAAATCCGGGACGCCGCAGCAAGTTTTCCGCGCCCGGCCGTCAGCGGCGGCCGGGCCTCAGATCGTGACCTGGGTTCCCACCTCGACCACCCGCCCGGTCGGGATCTGGAAGTAGTCGGTGGCGTCGTTGGCGAGCCGGCTCAACCCGATATACAGGCGATCCTGCCAGTTCGGCATTTCCGACTTGGCCGCCCGCTTGAGCGAGCGGCGCGACAGGAAGAACGAGGTCGACATGATGTCGAACTGCCAGCCGAGCTTGCGCGCAATCGCCAAGGCCTTCGGCACGTTGGGCGTCTCCATGAAGCCGAACCGCAGATTGACGCGCAGGAAGCTCTGCCCCACCGGCTCCATGCGCACGCGCTCGGCCGGATCGACGCGCGGGGTGTCGGCGGTCTCGACCGTGAGGATGACGTTCTTCTCGTGCAGCACCTTGTAGTGCTTGAGGCTGTGCAGAAGCGCGGTCGGCGCGAATTCCGGATCGCTGGTGAGGAAGACCGCGGTGCCGGGCACCGCCGCCGGCGGTTTCTTCTCAAGATTGGCGACGAGGCTCGCAAGCGGAATCTCCTGCCGCCTCGTCTTTTGGAACAAGAGGCGGGTGCCGCGCCGCCACGTGTACATCACCGTCATCACCACGCCGCCGAGCGCGAGCGGCATCCAGCCGCCTTCGACGATCTTGAGCATGTTGGCGGCCAGGAACGTCAGATCGATGAACAGGAAGGGAACGATCAAAGCGGCGGCCGCGGCCGCTTTCCAGCGCCAGACCTTCCAGATCACCACGAAGGCCATCATGGCGGTCACCACCATCGTGCCGGTGACGGCGATGCCGTAAGCCGAGGCGAGCGCACTCGATGAGCGGAACAGCCCGACCAAGAGCAGCACGCCGATCAGCAGCAGCGTGTTGACGCGCGGCATGTAGATCTGCCCGGCCAGCGCCTCCGAGGTGTGGCGGATTTCGAGCCGCGGCAACAGGCCGAGCTGGATCGCCTGACGCGTCACCGAATAGGCGCCTGTGATCACCGCCTGGCTCGCGATTACGGTGGCTATGGTGGCGAGCAGCACCATGGGCAAGAGGGCCCAGTCGGGGAACAGCAGGAAGAACGGATTGTCGATCGCCTTTGGGTTGGCCAGCACCAACGCGCCCTGCCCGAGATAATTGATCGTGAGCGCCGGCAGCACGACCACGAGCCAGGCGAAGCGGATCGGCCCACGCCCGAAATGGCCGAGATCGGCATAGAGCGCTTCCGAGCCGGTCACCACCAGGAAGACGGCGCCGAGCGTATAGAAGGCGACGATGCCGTGATGGATCAGGAAGCTGACGCCGTACCAGGGATTGAACGCGAGCAGCACCATGGGATTGCCGAGGATGTGCCAGAGCCCGGCCACCGCGATCGCCGCAAACCAGACGAGCGTGGCAGGTCCGAAATAGGTTGCCACCTTGGCGGTGCCGCGCGATTGCACCACGAACAGCGCGACCAGGATCAGCACCGTGATCGGCACCACGTATTCTTCGAAGGCGGGCGTCGCGATCTTCAGGCCTTCCACCGCGGAGAGCACCGACAGCGCCGGCGTGATGATGGCATCGCCGTAGAACAGCGCGCCGCTGATGATCCCGAGCATGATGATCGCGCCGCTGGCGCGGCCGAGCGCGCGCGAAGCGAGCGCCATCAGTGCCAGCGTGCCGCCCTCCCCGTTATTATCCGCGCGCAGCAGGATGACCACGTATTTGACGGTCACCACCAGGATGAGCGCCCAGATGATCAGCGACAGGATGCCGAGCACCACCGGCTCGTTGGCCGGATGGCCGGTGCCGACCGCCGCCAGCACGGACTCGCGCAAGGCGTAGAGCGGGCTGGTGCCGATGTCGCCATAGACGACGCCGATGCTGCCGATGGTGAGGCCCCAGAATCCGGCGCCCGGATGCGCCTCGGCAGCCTCATGTGCCGCGGCCGGACCATCATTGTCGGCCGTCGAAACGCGCGTCATGGGGTTTGGACCTGGAGGTTTCGACCTGGATTTGATGCGGCGCACAAGACAAGGATCGCGGCGGCTATAGCCCCGGAACCCGGTCTCTTGCAATGGGCAGGGCACCGACCGGGTTTGCCAGCTATGCACGAAGCACGCGTCACGTTATTACCATTTCTTTCGGTTTTACAATGCCTTAAACAGAGGCTGCGGGTGCGCCGAGCGGCCGCCCCTGGGCAGAACTATCGCGGCCCTGGCCGGTTCCCGTGAAAGGTCTTCACACCGTCACCGGCGTCCCGACCTCGACCGCCCGCCCCGTCTAGATCTCTGGAAGAAGCCGGTGGCGCCGCTCGCCCAACGCGCCAGCCAGATCAACTGGCAGCATCGAGCTCGTCCTGCGCCGGTCGGCCCCCCGCGGCGTCATCGTTGGACCGTTCAGACCACTCGATGAATCGCGCAAACATGATCGTGGTGAGCGCGACACGCGCGCTCTGGGGCAACGAAGGATCGCGGTGGCTTTCCTCGAGCAGCGCCCGAATGCGGCCGAAGTCGAAGAGACGCCCAAGACGCTCGCTTTTCTCCATGCGCGAGACATGGTCGAGAATTTGAGGACGCAGACTCCGGGCAAGGTCGGCGATGTTCGGAGTGATGCTGTCCATTGTCTTTCGCACGCGCGTCGCGAACTCGCGAGGGTAAATATCGGCCAGCGCTTTGCGGGCGAGGTACCGCTCGAGCCCGTCGGGCGCGACACAGGTTAATGGTATCGCCAAAGCGAACTCGATAAGCCGCTTGTCGTGGAACGGCTGCGCATAGTCGAGACCGTAAGCTGCTGCCGCCTGCTGGACGAGCGATCCAGACCCGAGCTGTATGCTTTGCAGAGCCGCAAGCCGCTGTCCCCATTCGCTGCGAGACACGTCTTTCACGCGCGGCCGATAACGGCCGACTCCGGCACGGCGCGCAACCGCATATTCCGGCGTTAAGGGGACCGGAGTTTCCGCAGCGTCTTTTCGAATTGCCCGGGACCAGCAGAGACGCACGGCGCTAACGACATGCGTCATCACCTCGGCTCTGATCGCGTGGAGGAGGCTCGTTTTTCGAGCCCGGCGAAGCGCCAAGAGTTGAGTCACAGCCGGTTTGACCTGCCCGCGCCGGAGAAACTCGAAGACGACGCCGCGCGCGGTGGGATTGATCGTGTAATCTCCGCCTATTCCATCGAGAACGACACGGACCCCGCTTTGGGCCAACAAGGCGCAGATCGGCTTTACGGCAATGCCGTCCGGCCCAAGGCTTCGATCGAATCGAATGGCGTCGCAGTCCAGCGAATCCAGCAAGCTCTGCTCGTCGCAGGTGACGTAACGCACATCGAGATGCGGCATGTCGCGGCGACAATATTCGATCCAAGGTCGCCCGGATGGAATCGGCCCCCGATATTCGGCGGCCATGACCGAGTCGACCGCGATGAGCTTTTGCTGCTTGGCGCGCACCACAGGGCCGACGAGGCCGGCGATCGCCGCACTGTCAAAGCCGCCGCTCATGAACAGGCCGGCGGGACGTGTTGCGCGCCGAACACGGCATGCGACTGCCTCGGCGAGCAATCGACGGTAAGTCTCGATATAGTAGGCCTCATCGCGGCCGAGATGGACAGGGTCGGCATGCGGCTTCCAATATTGGCGCCGGTCGATTCTACGGTCGATGGCGACGGTCATCACGCAGCCCGCGGCCAAACCAAAGATGCCGTGAAAATCGGTTCTCACTTCGAGCGGATCGAGATCTTCCGCCGGGTCCGCGCCGCCGGGCCAGACATCGAGCCGGTCCGGCACGTCAGGCAGCGCGCACAAGGCGCGCCGTTCGGTTGCGAAAGCGAAAAAATTCTTTGAGCGATGATAGTAAAATGAACGCGCGCCCATGTGATCACGAGCAAGAAAAAGTGTTTCTCGTCGCGCATCCCAGACAGCGAACGCAAAATCACCGACGATGCGATCGACGCAGGCCTCGGCCCATTTCTCGTACGCTTTGAGCAAAAGTGCGCTATCGGGGAGATTGCCGCTATCGCCCGTCAACCCCAATGCCGCCGTCAATTCTTCGCGGTTGTCGAGCCGCACATCGCTGGTCAGTGCGATCACATGCTCCGGACCGACGATCGGCTGGCTGTCGTACCCATCCTCCTGCGTCACGCGCAATAACGCATGACCGAGACCGACGGCTCCGTTTGACCAAACGCGCCGACGATCCGGACCGCGATGCGGCATTGCATTGAGCTGCCGCTCCACAGCCGAACGGGAGACCGGTTCGCCGTCAAAACGAAGGATGCCGCAAATGGCGCTCACAGGAAACCGGCTAGGTGAGACCAATCATTTTGGCGCGAAAGCCTACCGCACCGCATCAACTGGCCCTGTAAAAGAAAATTCCAAAACCTCCTGTCTGGACGCCCTCGGGTCCGCCGACAATACTTCCAGCCTCGGTCTGCGTCAGTTTGCTGGTGATGACGTGAGGCGTGACCCAATGTTTTTTGCGGCCGCTCTGTTCGATTCCAAGCCGCGAATAATCACGCTCTACAACGGAATTTGACATCAGCGCCCCCATCGCCGGTTTTTTGCAAACCTGATAAGGTAACGGTAGAGTTGAACCACCGTCAACGCCGGGATGCCGCGTTGTCCGCGGGGGCAGCGAAGCCCCTTCGCGAGCGGTCCAGGTCTAACCCGCTGCCGGCCTGCGTGGGGGGCCCGCCCGGCAGCCACTTTGAGTCACGGTCGGCACCACGGTCGATCAAGCTGCGCCTGCGCGCCACCTCGGACCTTCCAGCCCGCTCACACCGTCACTTGGGTGCCGACTTCCACCACACGGCCGGTCGGGATCTGGAAGAAGTCGGTGGCGTCGCTCGCCGAGCGCGCCAGCCAGATGAACAGATGGTCCTGCCAGCCCGGCATGCCCGACTGCGGCGAGGGCTTGAGCGCGCGGCGCGACAGGAAGAACGAGGTCGACATGATGTCGAACTGCCAGCCGTGCTTGCGCGCGATCGCCAGCGCCTTCGGCACGTTGGGCTGCTCCATGTAGCCGAACTTCAGCGATACGCGCGAGAAGTGCTGCGACAGGGGCGCGATCTTCACCCGTTCTGCCTCGGGCACGCGCGGCGTATCGCCGGTGACGATGGTCAGGATGACGTTGCTCTCGTGCAGCACCTTGTTGTGCTTGAGATTGTGCAACAGCGCGGTCGGCGCGAATTCCGGATCGCTGGTCAGGAACACCGCGGTGCCGGGCACGATATGCGGCGGCTTCTTCTCCAGGCTGCGGAATAGCGTGTCGAGCGGCACTTCGGTGCGCCGCGTCTTGTTGACGAGGATGCCCGAACCCCTGCGCCAGGTCAGGATGATGAGCACCATGGTGGCGCCGAACAACAGCGGCGCCCAGGCACCCTCGAACAGCTTGAGGAAATTGGCCGAGAAGAAGGTGAGATCGACCACGAACAGTGGAGCGACCAGCGCCGCCGCCTGCCATAGCCGCCAATGCCATAGCTTCCAGATCACGAAGAAGGCGAGCACGCCGTCGACCACCATGGTGGTGGCGACCGCAATGCCATAGGCGGAGGCGAGCGCGCTCGAGGTACGGAACAGGCCGACCAGCAGCAAGACGCCGATCAGCAGCGAGACCGTCACGCGCGGAATATAGATCTGGCCGGCATGGGCGGCGGACGTATGCTGGATGGTCAGGCGCGGCAACAGGCCGAGCTGGATCGCCTGATGCACCAGCGAATAAGCGCCCGTGATCACCGCCTGGCTCGCGATCACGGTCGCGGCCGTCGCCAAGACGATCATCGGCAGCAGGAAGCCCTCGGGAACGAGCCGGTAAAACGGATTCTCGATGGCGATCGGATCGGCGAGCACCTTGGCGCCTTGCCCGAAATAATTGATCAGCAGCGCCGGCAGCACCAGGCACAGCCACGCCGTCTGGATCGGCTTGCGGCCGAAATGGCCGAGGTCGGCATAGAGCGCCTCGCCGCCGGTCACGCACAGGAACACCGCGCCCAGCGTGACCAGGCCGATGGTGCCGTGCTCGAGCAGGAATTCGACGCCGTAGAGCGGATTGATCGCCAGCAGCACGCGCGGATCGTCGTGAATGTGCAGGGCTCCGGCAATCGCGATGGCCAGGAACCAGACCACCATGATCGGCCCGAACATGGCCGCCACCCGGGCGGTGCCATGGCTTTGCGCCGCGAACAGTCCGACCAGGATGAACACGGTCAAAGGCGCGACATATTCGGTGAAGGTCGGGCTGGCGAGTTTGAGCCCCTCGACCGCCGACAAGACCGAGATCGCCGGGGTGATGACCGAATCGCCGAGGAACATGGAGGCGCCGATGACGCCGACGATGAAGATGAAGGCGGTGCGGCGGCCGAGCGCGCGGGTCGCCAGCGCCGTCAGCGAGAGCGTGCCGCCCTCCCCGTTATTGTCGGCGCGCAACAGGATCAGCACGTATTTGATCGTCACCGTGACGATCAGCGCCCACAGGATCAGCGACAGCACGCCCAGCACCACGCCGCGGGTCACCGCCTGGCCGTCGCTGGCGGCAAGCGCCGCCTCGCGGAACCCATAAAGCGGACTGGTGCCGATGTCGCCATAAACCACGCCGACGCTGCCCAGCGCCAGCGCCAGAAAACTCGGCGGCGCTTCGTGTCCGCTCAAAGCGGGGGCTGCGGCGGTGGTGTCCGCCGGCTGGTTGGCGACGTCGCTCATTGCTCTGCGTTGTTGATCCGCCTCAGGGCCGGAAAGGCGCGCCTTATATCACCGGGTCGCGGGCGAGAATACCGGGCTTTTCGCAATCCCGATTGACCTGGATCACGGGCCACTCCCCGGCCGGGGACAGCCCCCATATGGTCGCTCCCGCCGGTCGCGCCATGGCGGACGCCGGTTTTTTGCCGGAAATGTCCGCGATTTAAGGCTTCAAATCGGGCGGCAGCGGAGGTTCTTCCCGCATCAAGGTGATGGTCACCCGCCGGTTCGGCGCCATCGAGGGATCGTCCGGAAACAAGGGATCGGTGTCGGCCTTGCCGGCGACCATGAAAATATGTCCGGCCGGCACCCCTTCCGCCGCCAGGATCTGGCGCACGGCATTGGCGCGGTCGGCCGAGAGTTCCCACGGCCCATAGCCCGGCTTGGGCGGCAGCGGGCTGGTCGAAGTGTGGCCGACGATGGAGATTCGGTAGGGCATGGCCTTGAGCGCGGGCGCCAGCTTCTGGATCAGCTTGCGGGTGCGCTCATAGGGCTCCTTGAGCCCGTCCGGGAACATGGAGCGGCCGTCCTGGTCGACGATCTCGATATTGAGCCCCTGCGGGGTCTCCTCCATGACGATATTCTTGGAGATCTCGCTGATTTCCGGCATTTCCTGCAAAGCCTGCCGGAGCGACGCCGAGGCGAGCGCGAATTTGCGGTCTTCCTTGAAACGCGCGCCATAGGTGCGCTGGTGGTCGTGCTCGTCCGGCGAGGGCGTCGCGGAAGCCTCCGACGGATCGATATGGGCGGCGTTCTTCAGTTTCGGCCGTGTCGGCAGGCCGAGCACCTCAATAATGCCGGAATAGCGCACGCGATCCTGCACGCCGAAGGCGTCGCGCATGGACCCGGCGACCACCTGCAGCTTGGCCTGATCCTGGGTGGAGAACGCCACCAGCATCACGAAGAAGCTGACCAGGAGCCCCATCAGGTCGGCGAAGGTCACGAACCAGCCGTGACCTCCGCCGTGTCCTGCTTCCTTGCGCCTGGCCATGAGATTGCTTCCCGCCGCCCGCCGCTCTAGGCCGGCACCGCCTCCGCGTCGTCGGCGGCGGCCGCGACGCTATCGCGGTGCTTCTCGGGCAGGTAGGCGAGCAGCATTTCGCGCACCAAAGTGGGGCTCTTGGCTTCGCGGATCATGAGGATGCCGTCGATGATCAGCGTGCGGTTGATCTCCTCGTCGACCAGCTTGAGGTGCAGCTTGTCGGCGATCGGCAGGCAGAACAGATTGGCGAGCGCGGCGCCGTAGAAAGTGGCGAGCAGCGCGCCGGCCATGAACGGGCCGAGCTTCGACGGGTCCGTCATATTGGCGAACATCTGCACCATGCCGATCAGCGTGCCGATCATGCCGAAGGCGGGCGCGCAGTCGCCGATGGCGCGGTAGATCTTCTGTCCCTCGTCGAGATGGGTGAGGAAGTTGTCGCGGTCGCGCTCAAGATTGTCGCGGATGAAATTGGTGTCGTAGCCGTCGGCCACCAGGCGCACGCCCTTGGCCAGGAACGGGTCCTCGACCTCTACCTTTTCCAGCCCGACCGGCCCCTGCTTGCGGCCGATCTCGGCCAGGCCCGCCAGCTCATCGACCAGTTCGCGCTGGGTCATACGCCGCATGGTGAAGGCGAATCGAGCGCCGAGCGGCAGCCCGTGCATGATCGCGGTGAGCGGGAAGCGGATCAAGGTGGCGGCGAAGGAGCCGCCGAAGATGACGATGGCGGCATGTTCGGACACGAACATGTGCAGGTCGCCGCCCATCAGGATAACCGCGCAAACCACGATGGTGCCGGCCAACAGGCCCAGACTTGTCGCGATATCCATGACTTACCCCACTCAACGCCGACGCCAGCACTTTGCGCGACATCAAATCCGATGCCTTTCTGGGACCCTAGACTGGCGCTGTTAAGAGGCGGTAAAGGCTAACCTACGGTGAAACAAAAACCGCCTTTTCGGGTCGCAAACCCCGGTGACCCGGAGCGAAAATGCTGTAAAACACGCCACAAACGAGGCGCCGCGCCCGAGCCGGCGGCCGCGAGCGGGCGCCAGACGCAAAAAGGCGAGACGGAGGACTGCAATCCATGCGTGACATCGGCCATTTCATCGGCGGCAAGAATGTTCCCGGCAATTCCGGCCGTTTCGGCGACGTTTTCGATCCCAACACCGGCGAAGTGCAGGCCAAGGTCGCGCTCGCCAAGCATTCCGAGGTCGAGCACGCCATCGCCAATGCGGCGGCCGCGCAGCCGGCCTGGGCCGCCACCAATCCGCAGCGGCGCGCGCGCGTGATGTTCAAGTTCCTCGAGCTGGTGCAGAAGGAATACGACAGCCTGGCCAGGCTCTTGTCCTCCGAGCACGGCAAGACCTTCCCCGATGCGCGCGGCGACATCCAGCGCGGGCTGGAAGTGGTCGAATTCGCCTGCGGCATCCCGCATCTCATGAAGGGCGAATATTCGGGCGGCGCCGGTCCCGGCATCGATCTTTATTCGGTGCGCCAGCCGCTCGGCGTGGTCGCCGGCATCACCCCGTTCAATTTCCCGGCCATGATCCCGCTCTGGAAGGCGGCGCCGGCGATTGCCTGCGGCAACGCCTTCATCCTCAAGCCGTCCGAGCGCGATCCGTCCGTGCCGATGCGCATCGCTGAATTGTTCCTGGAAGCCGGACTGCCGGCCGGCATTCTCAATGTCGTCAATGGCGACAAGGAAGCGGTCGACACGCTGCTCACCGATCCGCGCATCATGGCGATCGGCTTCGTCGGCTCCTCGTCGATTGCCGAATACATTTATTCGACCGGCTGCGCCAACGGCAAGCGCGTGCAGTGCTTCGGCGGCGCCAAGAACCACATGATCGTGATGCCGGATGCCGACATGGATCAGGCGGTCGATGCTTTGATCGGCGCGGGTTACGGCTCGGCCGGCGAGCGCTGCATGGCGATCTCGGTCGCCGTGCCGGTCGGCGAGAAGACCGCCGACGCGCTGGTCAAGAAGCTGATCCCGCGCGTGGAAA
>DASZQT010000004.1:0-4035 GCA_035549515.1 Pseudolabrys sp.
AGCATGCGGTTGACCGAGAAGTGGCGGCCGACATCGCGCAGGAAGTCGATGTAATTGAGCGTGTTCAGCCAGTCGGCATTGTTGGCCATCACGGCATTGCCGCCGGCGTTTTCAAACTTCAAGAATTTGGAGAAGATCGCGCGGATGCCGACGAGGTTCTCGTTGATCATCGCGTCGGTGAGGATGCGCCGGCTCTCGTCCTTGCCGCTCGGATCGCCGACGCGCGTGGTGCCGCCGCCCATCAGCGCGATCGGCCGATGGCCGGTCTGTTGCAGCCAATAAAGCATCATGATCGGCAGCAGCGAGCCGATATGCAGCGAGGCCGCCGTGCAGTCGAAGCCGATATAGGCGGTGACCGTGCCGCTCTTGGCGGCCGCATCGAGCGCCTCCGGTTCGGAGACCTGGTGGATGAAGCCGCGCTCGGCGAGAATGTTAAGGAACTCGGACTTATAGGTGCTCATAGGACGTATGCTCGCGGGCCGCTGGTCGCTTGATGATCGCGGGTGGTGTAACAGGTCCGGCGCTGGATTCAACCGAAGGGGACTAAGGCTTGGCGGGGGCGGGGCTGGTCACGGCGATCGGGCTGATGAGCGGCACCTCGCTCGATGGCGTCGACGTGGCGCTGATCGAAACCGACGGTGAGCGCATCGCCTCGTTCGGGCCGACCGGCTACCGGCCCTATACCGGCGCGGAACGCGCGCTCTTGCGCGAGGCGCTGGCCGAGGGTGCCAAGCTCACCGACCGCTGGCTGCGCCCGGGCGTGCTGGCCGAGGCGGAGGCGCTGGTGACCCGCGCGCATGCCGAGGCGGTCGAGGTTTTCCTCGCCGAGAACGCGATCGCGCGCGCCGGTGTCGGCATCGTCGGCTTCCATGGCCAGACCGTGATCCACCGGCCCGAGCGGCGGCTCACGGTGCAGATCGGCGATGGCCCGCGCCTGGCGCAGCGTCTCGGCTTGCCGGTGGCCTACGATTTCCGCGCCGCCGACGTGGCGGCCGGCGGGCAGGGGGCGCCGCTGGTGCCGGTGTTCCATCAGGCGCTGGCGCGCGATTTGGCGCGGCCGCATCCGGTGGCGGTGCTCAATGTCGGCGGGGTCGCCAATGTCACCTATGTCGATGGCGGCGACCCGGTCGCCTGCGATACCGGCCCCGGCAATGCGCTGATCGACGACTTCATGCGCGACCGCACCGGCTCGCCGCTCGATCGCGATGGCGACCAGGCCGCGCGCGGGCGGGTCGACGAGGACTTCGTGGCGCGCGTGCTGGCGCATGAATTCTTCCAATGCCCGTGCCCGAAGTCGCTCGACCGCAACGCTTTTGCCTTCGCCCATATCGGACTGCCGGATTTTACGGTGGCGGACGGCGCGGCGACGCTGTCGGCGCTCACCGCCGCCGCGGTCAAGCGGGTGGTCGGCCATCTGCCAATGCCGCCCAAGGCCTGGATCGTGGCCGGTGGCGGCGCCCGCAACCCGACCCTCATGCGCATGCTGGCGGAACGGCTCTCCCCCGCCACCGTCGAGACCGCCGACGTGGTCGGCTGGTCCTCGCAGTCGCTCGAGGCGCAGGCCTTTGCCTATCTGGCCGTGCGCACCCTCAACGACATGCCGCTCACCTTCCCGACCACGACGGGGGTCAGGGAACCCATGCGGGGCGGGGTGGTGGCGCGGCCGTGAGCCGCACCGGGGCGCCGGCATCGGCCATAGGTTGTACTAGATTATAATAACAACTTTAGATTAGTATCTCTCCCGGATCTCAAGCGCCGGGGCGCGGCGGGCCGCTTGCCCAAGCCGAAAGGTCTCCCGGCTTCCAGTCGGGAGGTTTCAATGGGTCTTCGGGGTCTTGCGCCTGCCGCGCTCGCGGCGCTGTTTGTGTTCGCTCAGCCGGTCCTGGCCCAGCCGCCGTCGGAGCCGCCGGAACTGGTGCCGGTCAATCCGAAGCTGTCGGCGCACACCAACTGGTTCGAGCCGGTCAAGATCTACGACCTGCAGCGCGATCACTACCCGCTGCCGGACAAGGATTATCCGAAGGGTCTGAGCTATCGGGTCTACAGCGCGGTCGGCTACGACCTCGCCAATACCATCGTGGTCAAGGGGCCGAACCTGACCAAGGACGGCCTCAACGAACTCGTCATCATCGATACGCTCGGCAATCCCGGCATCACCAAGGATACCATTGCCGCGATGCGCAAGGCCGGCGTGCTGCCGCCGGCGCCGGCGAAATTGCCGATCCGCGCCATCATCTTCACGCACAACCACATCGACCACGCCTATGGCGTCGACGGCTATCTCGACGAGGCCGACCGGCCGCCGTGTCAGCCGGCGAACCCCGAGAAGGCCGGGCCGGACGGTTACTTCGACGTCGACAAGGACAACCCGAATTGCATTGCCATCATCGGCCAGACCGAAATCGATGATGGCGTCGGCAATACCGCGACGGTGACCGGCACGATCATCGATGCGCGCTCGAGCTACATGTACGGCTCGTTCATTCCGCGCAACCACGTCAATGACGGCATCGGTCCGCAGGAGAAGTCGAAGCCCGGTTACATCCCGGCCTATCGCATGCCCTCGCGCACCTTCAGCAATCAACTGCTGGTCAAGGCTGCCGGCGTGCAGATGAAGCTCATCTACGTGCCAAGCGAGACCAATGACGAACTGTCGGTATTCGTGCCCGACGCGCGCAATCACACCGCGGTGCAGGCCAACACCGACGATTGGGGCGGGCCGGGCCTTCTGTTCTCGGCCGAAGTGATCCAGGGGCCATCATTCCCCAATCTCTACAGCCTGCGCGGCACCACCTATCGCAATCCGGCGACCTGGTTCCGCAGCGTCGACAGACTGCGCACGTTCGATAGCTGGTGCATGGTGCCGAGCCACGGCCCGCCGCTGTGCGAGCGCAAGAACATCCAGACGCTGCTGCGCAGCTTCCGCGACGCCATCCAGTTCACCCACGATCAGACCATCCGCTGGATGAACAAGGGCTACAACATGGATCAACTGGCCCCGATCGTGGAGCAGCTCTATCTCGCGCGCGGCGAGGAAGAGCGCATCATGAAGGAGCTCGACGAGGTCAAGCCGATCCTCAATGTCGCGCATAAAGTCGTGGACCCGCGCGATTATCTGCGGCCATTCTACGGCTCGGTACCGCAGGCGGTGCGGGAGATCTATGTCGGCTCGGTCGGCTGGTTCCAGGCCGATCCGACCTTCCTGCGCCCGACGCCGCCCGACGAACTCGCCAAGCGCTATGTGGCGCTCATGGGTGGCGGCGCGACGGTCAACCAGGCCGCGCGCGTCGCGCTCGGGAATGGCGATCCCACCTTCGCCGCCGAACTGACGACCAATGTCATCCGCGCTTTCCTGACCTCAACCGACAAGGCCCAACAGCAGCAGTTGCAGGCGGCCAAGGAGATCAAGGCGCGCGCGTTGCTCGAACTGGGCGCCAAGGCGGAAAATCCGAACTGGCGCAACTGGTACATCACCGGCGCCTTCGAACTGCAGGGCTATCCGTTCCCCAAGAAGATCACCGGCGGGTTGGTGTCGCCCGGCGTGGTCGGCGCGCTGCCGGCCGGCGCCTGGGTCAATTCGCTCACCATGCGGCTGCGCGCGGAAGACACCGCGCGCCTGGTCGGCCAATCCTCCATCGGCTTCTGGTTTCCGGCGCCCGTCGGCGTCGGCGATCAGGGTTTCGGGCCGCTTGGCTACATGCTGATCGTGCGCGGTGGCATCGCCGAATTCGTCGACAAGACGCCGGCCGGCGTGCCGCTCACCGAGGCCGATGTGGCCAAGGCCGATTATGCGATCTCGATCGAGAAGGCAACGCTCGACACTCTGATCAAGGTCGAGGCGGACGGTCCGGTCGCGTTCCGCGTCGCGCTGCGCAAGGCCTATGACGAGGGCCGCATCAAGCCGCTCAACGGCACCATTCAGGACTTCGAGAAAGTGTTCTTCGAATGGTTCGATCCCAAGCCGGTCGCGCGGCCGCCGCTGGTGATCGGATTGCCGACACCGGATTTGGCGAAGTAGGGCGCGCCTGAGCCTCT
>DASZQT010000005.1:0-1561 GCA_035549515.1 Pseudolabrys sp.
CAGGTGCGCCGCACCGGCGCGGCGGTGAATGAATACAAAGTCGATCTCGCGACCCCGCGCAATCCAGGGGAACGGCTGGTCGACCTCCATGTTGCGCCGCTGCCGGAATATCGCGACTACGTCGTCGTGATGCTTCAGGAGCGGACCATTGCCGACAAAATGGACCGGCAATTGACCCATCGTGGCGCCGCGCGCTCGGTGATTGCGCTTGCAGCCATGCTCGCGCACGAAATCAAGAATCCGCTCTCCGGCATTCGCGGCGCGGCGCAACTGCTCGAACAGTCGGCCGCCGATGACGATCGCTCGCTCACCAAGCTGATCTGCGACGAGACCGACCGCATCGTGAAGCTGGTCGATCGCATGGAAGTGTTCGCCGACGAGCGTCCGGTGGAACGCGAGCCGGTCAATATTCACGTCGTGCTCGATCACGTGAAGCGCCTGGCGCAGACCGGCTTCGCGCGCCACATCAAATTCGTCGAGGAATACGACCCCTCGCTGCCGCCGGTGCTCGCCAATCGCGACCAGCTTGTGCAGGTGTTTCTCAATCTGGTGAAGAACGCCGCCGAGGCGATCGGCGAGAACGCCATCGACGGCGAGATCCAGCTCACCACCGCGTTCCGCCCGGGCGTTCGCCTGTCGGTGCCGGGCAGCAAGACACGCGTCTCGCTGCCGCTCGAGTTCTGCGTGAAGGACAACGGGCCGGGCGTGCCGGACGACTTGATGCCGCATCTGTTCGATCCCTTCGTCACCACCAAGCGCACCGGCAGCGGGCTGGGCTTGGCGCTGGTGGCGAAGATCGTGGGCGATCACGGCGGCATCATCGAATGTGAATCGCAGCCGCGGCGGACCATCTTCCGCGTGCTGATGCCCATCTATACCGGCGACGGCGAAGTCATGGACGAAGCGCCGTCTACTGAGGCCGTGAGGTCCTAAGACAATGCCGACCGGAAGCATTCTAGTTGCCGACGACGATGCCGCGATCCGCACCGTCCTCAATCAGGCGCTCTCGCGCGCAGGTTACGAGGTGCGCTCGACCGGCAATGCCGCCACGCTGTGGCGCTGGATCAGCCAGGGCGACGGCGATCTCGTCATCACCGACGTGGTGATGCCGGACGAGAACGCCTTCGACCTGATCCCGCGCATCCGCAAGGCGCGCCCCGATCTGCCGATCATCGTGATGAGCGCGCAGAACACCTTCATGACCGCGATCCGCGCCTCCGAGCGCGGCGCCTATGAATATCTGCCGAAGCCGTTCGACCTGAAGGAATTGATCGGCATTGTCGGGCGCGCGCTGTCGGAGCCGAAGGAGCGTTCGACCACCGAACCGAAAGGCGAGGATTTCGAGAACATTCCGCTGGTCGGCCGTTCGCCCGCGATGCAGGAAATCTACCGCGTGCTGGCGCGGCTGATGCAGACCGATCTCACGGTGATGATCACCGGCGAATCCGGCACCGGCAAGGAACTGGTGGCGCGCGCGCTGCACGACTACGGCAAGCGCCGCTCCGGCGCCTTCGTCGCCA
Source organism: Pseudolabrys sp. (assembly GCA_035549515.1). Classification (GTDB taxonomy): domain Bacteria; phylum Pseudomonadota; class Alphaproteobacteria; order Rhizobiales; family Xanthobacteraceae; genus Pseudolabrys. The sequence continues at coordinate 1,521 of DASZQT010000005.1, forward strand.
TCAACATGGCGGCGATCCCGCGCGACCTCATCGAATCCGAA
>DASZQT010000006.1:0-2585 GCA_035549515.1 Pseudolabrys sp.
CGCGATGTCGTGCACCACTTGGTCATAAGCGCGCTGCAGGAAGGTCGAATAGATCGCCGCGAACGGCTTGAAGCCTTCGGTCGCCAAGCCGCCCGCAAAGGTCACCGCGTGCTGCTCGGCGATGCCGACATCGAAGCAGCGCGTGGGGAATTCCTGCTGGAACAGATCGAGCCCGGTGCCGGACGGCATGGCGGCGGTGATGGCGACGATTTTGTCGTCCTTGCGCGCTTCCTTGATGAGGCTTTCGGCGAACACCTTGGTGTATTGCGGCGCGCTCGATTTCGACTTCGCCTGCGCGCCGGTGGCGACGTCGAACTTCACCACGCCGTGGTATTTGTCGGCCGAGGTTTCCGCGGGCGCGTAGCCTTTGCCCTTTTGCGTGACGACATGCACCAGCACCGGGCCAATCTGGGCGTCGCGCACATTGCGCAGCACCGGCAGCAGATGGTCGAGATTGTGGCCGTCGATTGGGCCGACGTAATAGAAGCCGAGTTCCTCGAACAGCGTGCCGCCGGTGACATAGCCGCGCGCGTGCTCGACCGCACGGGTGATGGCGCGGTCCCAGCTCTTGGGCAGATGCTTGGTGAGCTGCTTGCCGACATCGCGCAGCTTCAAATAAGTGCGGCCGGAGGCCAGCCGCGCCAGATAAGCCGACATGGCGCCGACCGGCGGCGCAATCGACATGTCATTGTCGTTGAGAATGACGACGAGGCGCTCGCTGCGCGCGCCGGCATTGTTCATGGCCTCATAGGCCATGCCGGCCGACATCGCGCCGTCTCCGATCACCGCGATCACATGATTGTCGCCGCCGGCGAGATCGCGCGCCACCGCCATGCCGAGCGCGGCCGAGATCGAGGTCGAGGAATGGCCCGCGCCGAACGGGTCGTATTCGCTCTCGGCGCGCTTGGTGAAGCCGGACAGGCCGCCGCCCTGGCGGATGGTGCGGATGCGGTCGCGCCGGCCGGTCAGGATCTTGTGCGGATAGGCCTGGTGGCCGACGTCCCAGATCAGTCGGTCGTCCGGAGTATCGAATACCGCGTGCAGCGCGACGGTCAGCTCGACCACGCCGAGGCCGGCGCCGAGATGGCCGCCGGTCTTGGCGACGGCGTCGATCGTTTCAGCGCGCAACTCGTCGGCGAGCTGCTTGAGCTGCTCAGCCGACAGATTCTTGAGGTCCGCGGGCACGCGCACGCGGTCGAGCAGCGGGGTCTTGGATGTTTCGGACAAACAGGTACTCCGAACCGGTCTTTTCGGCCGCCGGTCGCTCCGGTTCCCGGGGCGGCCGGTCTGAAGGCTTACAACAGATGGGCGGTTTCCGGCAATTCGGCCAGACCGGCGCACGCGTTTCCCGGATTTTTTGCCGCAGGCGCAGCGCGCGCCGCCGGCCACGTCATTCCACGTCGAGCGGCTCGCTGCCGGTGGGCTTGCCGGAGGCGTCGAGCGTGATTTTCTCTACCCGCGCCTCGGCCTGGCGCAGCAGGTCCTCGCAGCGGGCCTTGAGCGCCTCGCCCCGCTCGTAGATCGCCACCGATTCCTCGAGCGGCACCTTGCCTTCCTCCAGCCGCTTGACGATCGATTCCAGCTCCTGGATCGCCTGCTCGAACGGCATTTTGACGATGTCGGTGTTGTTTTGGGCCATGTCTTCAGTCCGGCAAGGATTCGTAAGGGCATCTTATGCCCGCAATGGGGCGGGGACGATAGTGGCGGCTAGCCGCCGCGCGCCCGGTCCCAACGCCAGGACATATAGGCCAGTACCAGGGAGCGCGGGAATAGCCGTGGCAAAAATGTGGTCACGCGGTTGGGCGCGCCCGGCACCACCACGCGGCGGCCGCGCATCAGCCCGTCATACCCCGCGCGCGCCACGCGCTCGGCCGATTGGCCGAGCAGACCGGGGAAATAGTCATCCGGCAGGCCGGCGCGGGCATTGAATCCGGTTGCCACCGGGCCGGGACAGAGCGCGCAGATGCGCACGCCCTCAGCCTTCAGCTCGGCATACAGCGCCTCGCTGAGCGAGAGCACGTAAGCCTTGCTGGCGTGGTAGACCGCCATGCCCGGCGCGGGCAGGAAGGCGGCGACTGAGGCGACATTGAGTATGCCGCCGCGCTGCCGCTTGACGCTCGGCAGGAAGCGCAGCGTGAGGTCGGTGAGCGCGCGCATGTTGAGTTCGATCATGGCGAGTTGGTCGGCGCGCTTGAGCCGCGCGGCCGGACCGAGCAGGCCGAAACCGGCATTGTTGACGACGTAGGCCGGCTCGAGCCCGCGCGCGCCGAGCATCTCGGCCAGCCGCTCGGTGCCCTCGCGGGTTGCGAGATCGGCGGCGATGACCCGCGGGCGCTGGTGGCCGGCCGCGGCAATCTCGTCGGCGAGCGTATTGAGGTCGGCCTCGCGCCGCGCGGTGAGCACGAGTGCGTGGCCGTGGCGCGCGAATTCGCGCGCGAGCGCCGCGCCGATGCCGGCGGAGGCGCCGGTGATCAGAGAGACCGGCTCGACGGGTGACATGGCCGCATGAATGCTCGACAATCGCGGCGAATGCAACGCATCAGATTCCAAAGAAGCGAGCGCGCCGGTGAGCAATCTCAAAGAAA
>DASZQT010000007.1:0-2829 GCA_035549515.1 Pseudolabrys sp.
GCATGGCGCGCAGCGCGATGGTGCGTCGCTGATCCGGGACCGTTCCGAACTCCGAATTTGAAGCGGTCCCGGGTCTGCAGCGCACCGCGAAGACGCGCTGCGCTGCGCGCGGGACAAAGCTCACGGCCCGCCATAGAGCCAGGCAATGCTGTCGAAGCTCTGCTGCGGCGTGCGGCCGGCGAGCGCCATCTCGCGCAATTCGGCGGCGACGCCGCGCGCGTGATAGAATTCGCCATAGACGCGCGCCATGATCTGGGTGCGGCCGGTGCGCAGATAGCGCTTCTGCTGATAATCCTGGAAGGCACTGGGCAGATCGTCCGGCTTGGCCGCCACGGAGTCGGCCAGCACCACGGCATCCTCGGTCGCCATGCAGGCGCCTTGCGCGAGATATTGCAGCATGGGATGGGCGGCATCGCCCAAGAGCGTGATATTGCCCTGCGACCAGTTTTTCACCGGCTCGCGGTCGCACAAGACCCACATGCGCCAAGTCTCGATGCGCTCGAGCAGGCGCAGCACCTCGGGCACCTGCCCGCTAAAGTGCTTCCAGAGCAGGTCCTTGCTGCCTTCGGCGTCCCAGCCTTCCTCGTAATGGTCGGAATGGAAGACGGCGACCAGATTATAGAGCTCGCCGCGCCGCAATGGGTAATGCACGAAATGGGTGCGCGGCCCGGCCCACAGCACGACGTCCGGGCGCCACAGGTCTTCCGGCACGTCCTCACGCCTGAGCACGGCGCGATAGGCGATGTGGCCGGAGACGCGCGGCTTGCCGTCGCCGACGATACGCTCGCGCGTCTGCGACCACATGCCGTCGCAGCCGATCAGCGCGCGGCCGGAGGCGGTTTCGCCGTTGTTGAGCGTGACACTGACGCGGTCGCCATGGTCGGTGAAGTCGTCGACCCGGCGGCTGGTTTCCAGCGTGATCAGGTTCGACCCCTCGCAGGCCTTCAGGAACGTGCCATGAATGTCCGCGCGGTGCGTCACCGCGTAAGGCTGCCCGAAGCGCTGCAGGAAGGCCGCATCGAGCGGGATGCGGGTGATGAGCTTGCCGGTAAGCGCGTCGCGCATTTCCTGCGCCGGGGGAACATGGGCGTCGGCCAGCACCGCGTCCTTCAATCCGACTTTCTCCAGCATGCGGAAAATATTGGGCCCGAGCTGGATGCCGGCACCGACCTCGCGGAACTCGCTCGACTGCTCGAACAAGTTCACCGGGTAGCCTTTTTGCGCCAGCGCATAGGCGGCGATGAGACCGCCGATGCCGCCGCCGGAGATGAGGAAGGGAGCGGAGCCGTTGGTGCCTGCCATGGGGAGTGCCTCGTGCGCGGGAGGGAAATGTCGCGCGGACCATAAATCCTTGGCGCAGGCAAGGCAAAGCACCCGCGCGGGATCGGCGCCGCGCGGGCGAGCGGGAGGCCCCTGTACCGCGACCAGATGGCCGCGAGCGGTCTATTTCGTCACTTGGCCGCGGATTTCGCCGGCCTTGTTGGCGGCGGTGTGGACGTTGACGTAGATGTCGCCGTCCATCAGCGCCTTGGCCTGGGCATCGGTCAGCGTGGCCGAGCCTTCGAAGGTGGGACCATGTGGATTGATCGGCACCATCACGGCGGCGTTCTTGCCGGCCGGGGCGGGGCCGTGGAAGTGGGCGGCGGTCGCCGGGCCGCTCAGGCCGCTATAGCTGCCCTTCCAGGTCAATTTCTTGGTCGCGGTGTCATAGGTGGCCGTCACGGTGCCGCTGCCGGTGCTGGTGGTGGGCGGCACCTCGCTCGACGCCTTGAGGTCGGCCTTCAGGTTGACCATGGCCGCCGGCGCGGGCGGGGCAAAGGCAAAAGCGGCGGCGAGAGCAACAACGGCGACGCCGGCGGACCGCAGGAAAGACATTTGCATGGGCTCCTCCTTGGATGAGGCTGTGCGTTCAGCCTTAAGGGCGAACACCCGAGCCTAGCACCTATTCCGAGGGGAGCGCTTTCATTCCACCGTGAGCGGTATCGAGGTGGACGAGGCCTCGCCGCAGGCGTCGCATTCCCAATGATGGCGGATTTCTCCGGCCTCGACGAATTCCGACGAGACCGGGGCGACCATCCAGTCGTCGCAGTGCGGACAGCGGACCGGCGCGGCAAACATCCGGATAGCGGAGAGCGGGGCGGGAATGCTGTGAATCTGCATGGCCGAGGCCTCCTTCGTGTCGCTCGTGATCCCCCTCTACGGCACGCATCGTGCCGTCGCATCGTGGCGTTCGAACGACCGATTGATGGAACGGCGATGGCCATACCAACAAGGTTTTGTGACACGAGTCGGGCGCGCAGGTGCAGCATGACGGCGGCGTGTGCGGCTTTCACGGCGCTTTGCGCGTCGCATTGGCGCGCCCTCCCACGACAACCGCTCGCGAAAAATTTTCGCAGTTTTTATGAGCTGCCTTCGCTTCGCTTATCTAAAATCGTTATGATCGGGCGCGCGGGGGCGTTTTCACCGGAGGTGACAATGCAAAAGCTAGCCTGGTCTTGTGCCGCCATTGTCTTGGTCTTGTCGGGCGCGGCAGCCGTAGCGCAGAATGTGAGCTCAGCGCCCTGCGTGCGGCCGGCGCCGCAATACGGACGGCAGAAGGCCGCGCAGTGCCATTCTTATTATCTGGGCCAAGGCATGCGCGGCGCCGACCTCGCCAACAACACCGCGGTCTGCGTTACGGAAGCGCGTCTGACCTGCCTGCAAAAAGCGACGGCCGAGCATGTGACCGTGCCGATGCGCACGCAATTCATGGCCTCGTGCATGGGTACTTGAGGCGGGCGGGCGAGAGGGAAAGGACGCATCGTCGGCGGCATGGCTCGCGCGCGTTTG
>DASZQT010000008.1:0-18805 GCA_035549515.1 Pseudolabrys sp.
CCCGCATGGACCGCTTTCGATGAACGCAACGCCGCCATTCCTGACCGAACCCGAACGGCAGACCCCGGTTTTCGGCGAATACGACGTGGTGGTGCTCGGCGGCGGGCCGGCCGGCATCGCGGCCGCGGCTTCGGCCGCCCAGCACGGCCGCAAGGTGCTGCTCATCGAGCGCTACGGATTTTTGGGCGGCATGGGCACCGCCGCGGGCGTGACCAATTTCTGCGGGCTGCACGCCAATGTGTTCGGCGAGATCAAGCAGGTGGTGCACGGCATCGCCGACGAGCTGCTCGAGCGCATCGACACGCTCGGCGGGCTGAACGAACCGCATCTGGTGCTCGGCAAGACCTGCGCGCAGGCCTACGACACCGCAGCGTTCAAATGCGCGGCCGATCAGCTCTTGAGCGCGCGCAATGTCCAACTGCTGTTCCACGCGCTCGCGGTCGGCGTCGTGCTGGAGCGGCCGGGACACATTGCCGCGCTCCTGCTCGAGACCAAATCCGGGCGCGTCGCCGTGCGCGGGCGCGTCTTCATCGACGGTTCGGGCGACGGCGATCTTGCCGCCTTCGCGGGTGTGCCGTTCGAGAAGGGCGGCGCCGATGGCATGCTCTATCCGACCACCATGTTCCGGCTCGGCAATGTCGATGCGGCAAAAGCCGGTGAAGCCTGGCGCAGCATTCCGGCGCTGATGGAGGCGGCCGAGAAGCGCGGCGAAACATTCCCGCGCAAGGGCGCCATCGTGCGGCCGCAGAAACACACGAGCGAATGGCGCGTCAACGTCACGCAAATCAAGACCGCGGACGGCCACGCTGTCGACGGCACCGATGCGGCCGAGCTCAGCGCGGGCGAAGTGGATGGCCGCCGGCAGGCGGTCGCCTTCTTCGACTTCCTCAAACGCGAGGCGCCGGGCTTCTCGGATTCCTACATCATCGACATCCCGCCGCAGATCGGCATCCGCGAGACCCGCCGCATCAGAGGCCGCTATCAGCTCACCGAAGACGATGTGCTTACCTGCGCGAGCTTTGCCGACACCGTGGGCGTCAACGGCTGGCCGATCGAGGCGCATGTGGCGGGCGACGTGCTGTGGCGCTGGCCCGATATTCCCGGTTCGCGCGGCTTCAATCACCTGCCCTATCGCATGCTGGTGGCGGACGGCTTCGACAACCTGCTGGTCGCCGGCCGCTGCGCCTCCATGACGCATGAGGGCCAGTCGGCCGCGCGCGTGAGCGGGGCCTGTTTCGTGATGGGCCAGGCCGCCGGCACCGCCGCGCATCTTTCGCTTGCGGCTGCGTGCGCCTGCGCGGATATTGCGGTCGAGAAACTACAGGAAACGCTGGAACGCGACGGCGCCTATCTCGGGCGCGATAACTTTCGTTGAGGGGAAACGCACATGCTGAAACGTCTTGCCTTCATTGCCTGCGCGCTCATCGCCGTGGCCCTGCCCGCGCAGGCGCAAGACTGGCCGCCGAAGAGCGTGCGCATTTTGGTGCCGTTCGGCGCGGGCTCCACCCCCGACATCGTCGCACGCATGATCGCCGACGGGCTCAAGAAGCAATATCCGGACAACACCTTCATCGTCGAGAACAAGCCCGGCGCCAGCGGCAATCTCGCCACCGATGCCGTGGCCAAGGCCACGCCCGACGGCACCACCATCGGCGTCTCCATCGGTGGGCCGCTCGCGATCAACACGCTGCTGTTCTCGCACCTGCCCTACGATCCGAGGAAGGATATCGCGGCGGTGACGCAGCTCATCACGCAGCCGAGCATTCTTGCGGTCAATCCCGAGCTCAAGGTCAATTCGGTCAAGGACCTGGTCGCGCTGATCAAGGCCAATCCGGGCAAATATAATTTCTCCTCGATCGGCAACGGCTCGCTGTCGCATCTCGCGATGGAAGCGCTCGCCATCAAGGCCGGCACCAAGCTCGTGCACGTGCCCTATCCGTCGTCGCCGCAGGCGATCACCGCCGTGATCCGCGGCGATGCCCAGATGGCCTGCCTGCCGGCGATCTCGGTGACGCCGCAGGCCAAGGCCGGCAAGGTGAAGATGCTGGCTGTCTCGACCGCCAAGCGCTCGCCCTATTTGCCCGACCTGCCGACCTTGAAGGAAAGCGGCATCGACGTCGAAGCCGATGCCTGGATGGGTCTCATCGCGCCGGGCGGCACGCCCAAGCCAATCGTCGACAAGATCAACAAGGATGTGGTCGCCATCATCAAGGCGCCGGCGGTACGCGAAAAGCTCGCCACCCAATTGATGGAGCCGGTCGGCTCGACGCCGGAAGAATTCCGCGCGCGCATGAATGGCGAAATCGAGCGCTGGGCGCCGGTGATCAAGGCGGCGGATGTAAAGGTGAATTGAATTTTCTCGTCGTTCCGGTACGCCACCAACGGCTCCGCGCGAAGCGCCGCCCGAGGGTGAACTCCGCGGCGGGCCCCGAATTCAGGGCCGCACGGAACGGGCTTCATCGGGGCTCCTGGATTCCGGGCTCCGGCCTTCGGCCGGCCCCGGAATGACCGGGAAAGCTGCGCCGCCGGCGTCTTCCCGTCCGCCACCTTATTGAGCGCCCTGCCCCACGCGTGCGCGCCGCTCGCGCGCCGCGCGGTGGATGGCGCGCGCCCAGATCAAAGTGGATACAGATTGACTCCGTGGTAATCCATACTGTATCCACTTTGACCCGCCCCCGAACGAAGCCCCGCCGCCCGTGCCAACAGCCGCCGCCAAATTCGACAGCAACGCCGCAAAATCCGAGGCCGCGCTTCGCCCCGGCCGCTCGAGCGCGGAGATTTGCGAGCGCCTGCGCGGCATGATCCTGAGCGGCGAACTGGCGCCCGACTCCGTCGTCTCGCAGATGGATGTGGCGCGCAGGCTCGGCGTCAGCCGCACCCCGGTGCGCGAGGCGCTGCGCATGCTGCAGGAGCAAGGGCTGATCAGCGCGCGGCCCAATTGCCGCGCCACCGTCATCGGCATCAAGGCGGACGCGCTGGAAGGCCTTTATTGCCGCCGCACACTGCTTGAATCGCTCGGCGCGCTGATCACCGTGCCGGCGATGTCGCCCGCCGAGATCGACGAACTGGAAAACGCGCAGCATCGCAGCGCGCAGGCCCGCCTCGGCGGCGATTTCCAGCGCTGGGTGATGGCCAATCGCGACTTCCACCGCCGGCTGGTGATGCATGCCGGGGCCGATCTCGGCAAAGAGATCGCCGCCAATGGCGAGCGCAGCGAGTTCTACCAATACCTCTATTGCGAGAAGCAGGGCTTCGCCGACTGGTTCGCGCGGCCCGAGATCGATCACATCGAACTGGTCGCCGCCTTTCGCGCGCGCAAGGCAGCGTGGGCCGCGCGCATCGTCGCGCAGCATCTCGCCAAGACCGCGCTGGTGCTGCTGGAGGAATTCGCGCCCGCGCACGACCCGGTGCGGCTACGCACCGCCCTCAAGATGGCGATGGCCGGCGCGGCCGAGGCCGACGGAAATACGGGAAGCACTGCGCCCGTCCTGGCGCCGAGCCAGCCGCGCACCATCCCCGCGCCGCGCGCCCGCGCGGGCCGCGCCAAAGCCTCCCGCCCCAAAGCCAAACGCGGCCGGCGCTGACCGCCCGCTAAGCCCCATCCCGAAGTCGAAATGCAGGAATGACCATGAGCTCTACCGCGCCCGCCGCCATCGTCGACGAGACCGATGTCGTTTATCTGAGCCATGACGGTCAGGACCTGCTGGCACGCATCTACCGGCCGGCCGGCGCGCCGAAAGCGGCATTGGTCGATGTGCATGGCGGCGCCTGGACCGGCGGCGACCGCCTCAACAACCTGGCGATCGACCGCGCCCTCGCCGCGGCCGGCTTCCTGGTCGCCGCCGTCGATTTCCGGCTGGCGCCGGGCGCGCGCTATCCCGCCAGCATTGCCGACAGCAATTTCGCGGTGCGCTGGCTCAAAGGCCAGGCCGCCCGCTACGGCTTTGATGCCGCCAAGGTCGGCGCGCTCGGCACTTCGAGCGGCGGCCACCAGATGCTGCTCAACGCGGTGCGGCCGCTCGATCCGAACTTCGCCAGCATCGAGCCCTCCTACCCGCAAGACGCTTCACTGGCGTTTGCGGTCGCCGGCTGGCCGATCGCCGATCCGCTCGCCCGCTACCAGATGGCCAAGGAGCGCAATCTGGCGAACCTCGTCCGCAACCACGACAGCTTCTTCGGCGATGAAGCCACGATGGCTTTGGGCAACCCACAATATATCCTCGACCGCGGCGAGCAGACGCATCTGCCACCCCTTCTGATCCTGCAGGGCACCGCCGACGAAAACGTATCGCCCGACGTCGCGCGCCGCTTTGCCGACAGCTACGGCAAGGTCGGCGGCCGTGTCGCGCTCGAGATATTCCCCGATCAGCCGCACGCCTTCGTCACCAAGGAGTTCGATAACATCGACAGCCGCCGCGCCATGGCGCGGATCGTTCACTTCGTCGAACAACAGATCGCTTAAATCGCGGTAGCGCCGGGCCCCCGCGCGCTCCGCCACCCGGGAGTTCTCCATGCCCAAGCTGCGCCACATCGCAATCGCGACCGACGACCCCGACAAGACCGCCGAATTTTACAAGAAGGCCTTCGACTTCGAGGAGATCGGCCGCACCGGCTATCCGATCAAGCCGAATACCAGCTACGGCGTGTTCCTCAGCGACGGCACGCTCAACATCGCGATTTTGAAATTCGGCTGGGACCAGATCGGCAAGGGTCTCGACTTCACCGGTATCCACCACTTCGGCGTGCTGGTCGACGACGCCGATGCCTATACGAAGAGAATCACCGATCTCGGTGGCGATTGCTTCATGCCCAAGCCCGACGCGGCGCGCGGCGGCGGCACGGTGTTCTATGAGGTCAAGTTCCGCGGACCCGACGGCGTGGTGTTCGACATCACCGATCACCCCTGGAAGGGCTGCGAGGGGCTGCCGGCAAAGGCGCCGGCCGCCGCCGAGTAACAAAAAGCAGAAAGCAGAGGAAGGGAGGATCGAATGTCGCTCTCACGACGTGACGCATTGGCCTTGCTGGGCGGGCTTCCCGCCATCACTTTGACGACGCCCGGCTGGGCGCTCGATTATCCGACGCGCTTCGTGCGCATCGTCATCCCCTATCTGCCCGGCGGGTCGGCCGAGGCGGTCGCGCGCATGATCGGCCAGCAATTGCATGCGCAGTGGGATCAGCCGGTCATCGTCGAGACCAAGCCTGGCGCCGGCACCACCATCGGCGCGGCCTATATCGCGCATTCGGCGCCGGACGGCTACACGCTCTATATCGCCTCCACCTCGCACACGATCTCGCAGAGCCTCTACAAGACGCTCAACTACGACACCATCAAGAGCTTCGCGCCGGTCTCCTTGCTGGCGCGCTCGCCGTTCCTGATCGTGGTCAATGGCAAGTCGGACATGAAGAGCCTGGCCGATCTGGTCGCGCTCGCGAAGTCCAAGCCCGGCGCGCTGAACTTCGGCACCTCCGGCACCGGCGGCAGCACGCATCTCGCCGCCGAATTGTTCATGATGCGCGCCGGCATTTCCGCGGTGCATATTCCGTTCAACGGCGCCCCGCCCTCGCTGAGCGCGGTGATGGGCGACCAGGTGCAGTTCACCTTCGCCGACATCTCCTCGATCGGACTGGTCAAGTCGGGCGCGCTGCGCTGCCTCGGCGTCACCACACTGAAGCGTTCGAGCAAGCTGCCCGACGTGCCGACCTTCGACGAGCAGGGTTTCAAGGGCTACGAAGTCACCAACTGGAGCTCGGTCATCGCGCCCGCCGGTACGCCACCGGAGATCGTCAGTTTCATCAACGCTTCGATGAAAAAGGCGCTCGAGACCAAGCCGGTGCAGGAAATATTCGACAAGCAGGGCTTCGATGTCGCCTATTCGACGCCGGATGAACTGAAGGCCTTCATGGTCTCCGAGGTCGCGAAATACGAAGAGATCCTCAAACACATCGGGCTTTATAAGACGCGCTAGACGAGCGCGCGCTCACAGACGAGGCGGCATCGGCGGAAGGCCTATGCCGCCTCTTTTTTCACGTCCTTGATGTCGTTGAAGGTCAGCCCCGGCGCGCGCTCGCGCGTGTAGTCGAGCAGGAACTGGTTGCGCGCCATGAACACCTTGTCGCCGTCGAGGTCCTCGGCGACCGACGAGTAATTGGCCGAGACGAACTCGTCGAGCTTCTTGCGGTCGTCGCAGGCGATCCAGCGCGCCAATTGGAATTCCGGCTGCTCGAAGCCGATGTCGAGCCCGTATTCTTCCGCCAGCCGCACCTTCAACACGTCGAGCTGCAGCGGACCGACCACGCCGACCAGAGCCGGCGCGCCGTCGAGCGGGCGGAACACCTGCACCACGCCCTCCTCGGCCATTTGTTGCAGCGCCTCTTTCAGCTTCTTGGCCTTCATGGGATCGGCGAGCTTCACGCGGCGCAGGATTTCCGGCGCGAAGTTCGGCACGCCCAGAAAGGCAAGCTCCTCGCCCTCGGTGAAGGTGTCGCCGATGCGCAGCGTGCCGTGATTGGGGATGCCGACCACGTCGCCGGCATAGGCCTCGTCCGCCACGGAACGGTCCTGCGCGAAGAAAAACTGCGGCGCCGACAGCGTCACCGGCTTGCCGGTGCGGGTGAGCTTGGCCTTCATGCCCCGCCGGAGCTTGCCCGAGCACAGCCGCGCAAAGGCGATGCGGTCGCGGTGGTTCGGGTCCATGTTGGCCTGGATCTTGAACACGAAGGCGGTCATCGTGTTTTCGTGCGGATCGATGCCGCGCTTGTCGGCGACCTGCGGGCGCGGCGGCGGCGCGAAGGCGGCCAGCGCATCGAGCAAATCCTTGACGCCGAAATTCTTCAACGCCGAGCCGAAGAACACCGGCGTAAGGTGCCCCTCGCGGAACGATTGGAAGTCGAACGGCCGGCACAGATCCTTGACCAGCGTCAGTTCTTCCTCGATCGCCGCGGCGTCGAGCATCGGGTTTTTGGCCGCAAGTGACGCAAGATCGAGCGGCTGGCGATCGACCGTCTTGCCGTCGTCCGAGATCAGCCGCATCTCGCCGGTCGCGATGTCGTAGGTGCCGGCGAAGTCGCGCCCGCGCCCGATCGGCCAGGTCATCGGCGTCGTATCGAGCGCCAGCGTCTTCTCGATCTCGTCGAGGATTTCGAACGGATCGCGGCTCTCGCGATCCATTTTATTGATGAAGGTGACGATCGGGATGTCACGCAGCCGGCACACTTCGAACAGCTTGCGGGTGCGCGCCTCGATGCCCTTGGCCGCGTCGATCACCATGACCGCGCTATCGACAGCGGTGAGCGTGCGGTAGGTGTCTTCCGAGAAGTCCTCGTGGCCGGGCGTATCGAGCAGGTTAAACACCCGCCCGTCGTAGTCGAATGTCATCACCGAGGTGACCACCGAAATACCGCGCTCGCGCTCGATCGCCATCCAGTCCGAACGGGTGGAGCGGCGGTCGCGCTTGGCCTTGACCTGGCCGGCCAGGTTGATGGCGCCCCCGAACAGCAGCAGCTTCTCGGTCAGGGTGGTCTTGCCGGCGTCGGGGTGCGAGATGATGGCAAAGGTGCGCCGGCGCTCGACTTCGGCGGCCAGCGGCGTTTGCGGGATGGAATCGGCGGGCGACAGCGGCTTATTCATGCTGCCGCATGTGGCAGGGAAAGCCTGCCCGATCAAGGGGGCGGCCGCTTCCGGCCAATTCGGCGCGCCCGCCGGCCGCCACCGTCGCAGCGCTTGATTGTCTTGCATAATTTCGGCGCCGCCGGCGCCTGCACCGCCACGACAATGAGACCATTGCTTCGTGCGACGGCGCGTCGTCGCACAGTCATCGTGGGCGGTGGCGTTCGATGCCTATGACCAATGGCCGCAGGTCTATGCGGAGATTTTCGGCGCCCAAATCGTTGACTCGTTTGCGCCGGTAATTAACAATTTTAAGTTGCATCTTTTTTTCGCCAAATTTACTTCAACGGGGGTGAACCATGAAGCGCAATGCCATGCTCGTGATCGGTCTGGCCGCGGCGCTCTGCGGAGCGTCGCTGCTCGCCGGGAATGCACACGCGTCGGACAAGGACTACCGCTACACCCGGCAGAAAGCCGGATCCAATGCCATGCCGAAGCTCGGCCCGGGCGAATACGGGACCGATACAGACAACCAGAATAATGCAGGAACGGGAGTCGCCGACGGCGACATGGGCGGCACCGGTGCGCCCTGTGTCTTCAACACCGACAGCTACTCGCCAATCGAGTTCGATATCACCATTCCGAAAACCGCGGCGGGGTCGCCCGGAAACCTGCACATGAATGTGTGGGACGTCGACACCAATACCATCCCCTCCGACCCCGAGATCGACAAGGTCTACCTCAATAATACCTCGCTGGGGACCCTTACCGGCAAGGACAACACCTGGGGCGTCAACTACTTCAACATTCCTCCCGGCGTGCTCAAGGCCGGCAAGAACAGGGTGAAGATCACCCCCGATACCGGCAATCCCGGGGGCAGCCATTGGTGCGTCGCGGTGGAATGGGGCATCATAAAAGTTACGCCGACCACGACTGACATTGTTCGCGCCTGGGTCGCGCCGGTGCGCACCAAGGCCGGCCAGTTCGTGAACTTCTTCGCCGAAGTGACCGGCGACTTCGATTCGATCCAGGTCCTCAACAGTGTCGGCACCAAATTGGTGGTTCTCACCAATCCGGATGGCGACAACACCTGGTCCGCGCAGTGGAGGGTCCCGGCCTCGACACCGAAGGGAGACTTCAAGTTCTCCATGAAGGGGCTGAAGGCCGGAAAAGTCGTCTCCACTTGGCCCGCCATCAAGTTGCAGTAGCGGCCGCCTCAATGTCCTGGGAAAAAGCCATGGCCACTGCCATGGCTTTTTTCTTTGTGCGACATTTCCTTTGGGCGGGTGCGGCGCACATGCCTGTCGGTCCGCCGCCCTAGCGAGATTGATCTTAAGCAATGCCCGCGCCGGCCGGGCTGCTAGGCAGACGAGCAAACAGAAAGAGCCGAGAGGGGCGCGCCGTGCTGGAAATCCGATCCATCGTCCATCCGACCGACTTCTCCGAGGCGAGCGCCGACGCCTTCGCGCATGCCTTGCGCATCGCGCTCAATGCCAAGGCCACGCTCACTTTGCTGCATGTCCCCGACAAGCCCCGGTCCGACGACTGGGATGCCTTCCCGCACGTGCGACGCACGCTCGCCGATTGGGGTCTGCTCGATCCGAATGCCGGCACCGACGCCATCGAGCGCGAGCTGGGCATCGCGGTGCGCAAGGTGGAAATGGAGCCGCAGTCCCCGCTCGACGGTATCCGCCACTTCCTGCGCATGCATGCCGCCGACCTGATCGTGCTGTCGACCGAGGGCCGCCAGGGCGCGGCGCGCTGGCTTTCCGGTTCGGTGGCCGAGGACGTCGCGCGGGCGACGCGCGCACCCAGCCTGTTCGTGCCGGCCAAGGCGCGCGGCTTCGTCGACCTGCGCCGTGGCGAGGTGCATCTCAAGCATGTGCTGATCCCTGTCGACCACGAGCCGAAGCCGGCCGAGGCCATCGGCCGCATCATGAGCCTGGCGCATCTCATCGCCGGCGAGAATGCCGAGGAGCGGCTGCTCCATGTCGGCGAGCACCGGCCGCCCCAGGTGCAGCGGCACAGCGAGCCGCACCGGCTCTTGCCTGTCGCTGTGCGCAAGGGCGATCCGGTCGAGACCATTCTCGATGTCGCCAATGACTGGCCGGCCGATCTCATCGGCATGCCGACCGCCGGCCATCACGGTTTCCTGGATGCGCTGCGCGGCTCGACCACCGAGCGCGTGCTGCGCCAGGCGCCCTGCCCGGTGCTGGCGGTGCCGGCGCTCGCCCGCTAATCGGCAAACGCCTCCCACTTCGCGCGCGCCGCGCAATCTGTGTCCGTAGAAATACGGACCCGATTCCGGCGCTTTTTTATCAAGCTCACAAGCAAACCGAAATGTTTCGAATTTAACGATTCCGCGGTTCGCCCAACCCGCGACCAAGAAAGGGCCCCGATGCCGCGCAGGCTCTCGCGAATGCTCATCGCACTGCTCGTGCTGTTGGCGCCAACCCTCGCCGCGGCCGAGCCCATCGAACTCAAGCTCGCCTTTTTCAGCTCCGACCGCACCTATCTCTACACCACCGGCGTGCAGCCCTTTGTCGATGCGATCAATGCCTCGGGCGAAGGCCGCCTGCACATCACGGTCTATTTCAGCGGCGCCCTCGGCAACGATCTCGCGCATCAGACCAAATTGCTCCGCGACGGCACTGCCGACATCGCCTATATCGTTCAGCCTTACGAACCCCAACAGTTCCCCGACAGCCGGTTGATCGAATTGCCCGGCCTCTACCGCGATGCGCGCGAAGCGACGCGGGTCTTTTCCGCTCTGGTCGCGCGCGGGCAGATGCGCGGTTTCGACGATTTCCACGTGATCGGCGCGTTTGCCGGCGACCCGGAATATGTGCACAGCCGCCCGCCAATCGGCACGCTCGCGCAACTGAAGGGCAAGCGCATCCGCACCAACAACGATACCGAAGACGAAATCCTCACCCGGTTCGGCGCAGTGCCGACCTTCGTGCCGATCAACAAAGTGGCGGAGACGATCAGCAGCGGCGTGATCGATGGTGCGCTGGCGCCGCCCGCGCCGATATTCGATTTCGGCATCGCCCGCGTCGCCCCCAACCACTATATGTTGCCAACCTCGTCGGTCCCGCTCTCGCTCTTGATGACCCGCAAGCGGTTCGACAGCCTGCCGCCCGATGCGCAGGCGCTCATCCGCAAGTTCGGCGGCGACCGCTTCATCGAGACCTATATCCGCACCAATGAAGCGGCCACCGCCGCCGCCATGGCGCGGCTTAAGACCGATCCGCACCGCACGGTCGTGTTCCCCTCGGCCGCCGACCGCAAGACGGCGGACGCCGTTTTCGCCTCGGTTGTCGATGCCTACGCCATCCACGATCCGCACAATTTGCAGCTCGTCGTCGCCGCGCGCGAAATTCTCGCCAGCCTGCGCGACGGCAAGTAGGCCGCTATGTCGCTTCTCGCCGACATCTCGCCGCGACGCGCCCTCGTCCTGCTGATGATCGCCGTGGTGCTGCTGGCATCCGGCATCTGGATGGCCATCCGGCTGACCACCGATCATCTGATCGACAGCGAAGCCCGCTCCGATGCGCAAGACTGGGCGCTATACATGGCGCAAAACGTGCCCGATCTGCGCCAGATCGCCGCCGGCGAGCAGCCCTCCGCCGCCAGCCTCGACTTCCTGCAAAAGACGATCCGATCGGGACCGGTCGTCCGCTATGTGATCTTCAACCGCTATGGCTATTCGCAGTTCTTGGCCGACCACGGCAAGGCCGCGGCGGTCGACGTGTCGCAATTCAGTCGCGCCGCCGAACAAGCCGCCAAGACCGGTCAGACGATCACCGACCGGGCGAGCGACGAGGGATTGGCAGGGGCCGGATATCTCGTCCGCGCCTTCGTTCCCGTCATCGAGCAGGGCGTGGTCGTCGGCACGGTTTCGGCCTCCATCGACGAGAATATGAAGCTGGCGCACATCCGCCACGTATTTCTGGTGGCGGCCTTATCGATTTCGGCGCTGACGGTCATCGCCTTCACGCTGCCGGCCGTGGCCTGGTATTTCCGCACGCGCGAGAAGCAGCAGGCCGACCGCCGCATCCGCTTTTTGGCTCATCACGACCCGCTCACCGAACTTGCCAACCGCGAGCGGCTGATCGAGCGCCTCAATGGCGCGCTCATGCTCGCCACGCCGGGCGACCGCGTCGCCCTCCATTTCGTCGACATCGATCGCTTCAAGGAGGTGAACGACTGGCTCGGCCATGACGGCGGCGACTTCCTGCTGAAAACGATCGCGGAACGCCTGTCGACGCTCACGCGCGTGGACGATTATGTGGCGCGGCTCGGCGGCGATGAATTCGTGGTCATTCAGCCGCACATCGAGGACGACAGTCAGGCCCTCGGCTTCGCGGAGCGAATTGCCGCCCTGCTCGGCCAGCCGATCCCGTTCAAAGAACAGCAGATCAAAATCAGCGTGACCGTCGGCGTCGCCATTTGGCCGAGCGACGGTACCGACTCGGAGCGCCTGCTCAAAAGCGCCGACATCGCGCTTTATTGCGGCAAGAACGCCGGCCGCAACTGCATCCGCCGTTTCGCGCCGGAAATGGACGCGGAATTGCGCCAGCGCCACAAGCTGGAACGCATCGTGCGCGACGCCGTCATCGAGAACCGCCTGGAGCTGAATTTTCAGCCGGTGTTCGCGATGGCGGGCAAGAGCCTGATCGGCTTCGAGGCATTGGCGCGCCTGCCCAATCCCGAGGGCGGCTATGTGCCGCCCGATGTCTTCATTCCCATCGCCGAGGACCTGCGGCTCATCGACAAGATCGGCACCTGGGTTCTGCACGAGGCCTGCCGCACCGCGTTGACCTGGCCGGGCGATCTCACCGTCGCCGTCAACGTGTCGCCGATCCAGTTCGAATCGCAATCGATCGAAAAGGCCGTCGCCGACGCGCTGCGCGACTCCGGGCTGCCGCCGCACCGGCTCGAACTCGAGATCACCGAAACGCTGCTGCTGCGCAGCGACGGCAAGGCCATTCCGGTGCTCAAGCGGCTCAAGGCCATGGGCGTTTCCGTCGTCATGGACGACTTCGGCACCGGCTATTCGAGCCTGAGCTATCTTTGGAAATTCCCGTTCGACAAGATCAAGATCGACCGCAGCCTGATGGCGAGCTTCGAGAAATCCGGCCGCAATGCCGAGGCCGTGGTGCGTTCGATCATCGCGCTCGGCCGCGAGATGAACATGCGGGTGACGGTCGAAGGCGTGGAAACCGCCAAGCAGGTCGAGTTCCTTTACGACGCCAATGCCGACCAGGTGCAAGGTTTCTATTTCGGTCGGCCGGTACCGGCCGGCGAGATCGCAGCCGACCTGTTGAACAGGCTGCGCGAACAGCGCGAGAGCGCCAGCGCGGCGCCTGCCGCGCAGTCATAACGGCGATGGCGCATGGCGCGCACGGCGGCGCACATGACGAATGCGCCCGCTTCATGTAGCGCACTACCATCTGCGTAAAATTGCGGAGGCCGATCGGCGGCTTTTTTCCGAACCTAAAGATCAAAATTAAATGTTTGCATTCTAGCACCGGGGAGACGGCGCGCTGTCGGCGCGCGGCGGCGATGCGAACCGAACAGGAGCATCCACCTTGCGATCCGGGACGGCATGGCTGTGTGGTTTGGCCTTGCTGTGGCCGCTCGCCGCGCATGCCGAGCCGATCAAGCTCAAGCTGTCCTTCTTCACCTCCGACCGCACCATCGCCTATCAGACCGCGGTGAAACCGTTCGTCGACGCCATAAACCACAATGGCGGCAACCTGGTGGAGATCGAACTTTATCCGAGCGGCACGCTTGGCCGCGTGCAGAAGGAATTGCCCCAGCTCGTGCTCGACGGCACCGCCGACATCGCCTTCATTATCCCCGGACAGAATCCGGAATTGTTTCCCGACAACGCCGTGGTCGAACTGCCCGGCCTGTTCCGCGACGTGCGCGAAGCCACCCTCACCTATACCCGGCTGGTCGCCAAGGGCGCGCTCGCGGGCTATGGCGACTTCTTCACCATCGGCGCCTTCGCCACCCAGCCCGAGATCATCAACAGCCGCAAGCCAATCCGTAACATCGCCGGCCTTAGAGGCTTGCGCGTGCGCGTCAATAACAGCACCCAGGCCAAGGCGCTCGCCAAACTGGGGGCCGACCCGACGGTGCTTGCCTTCAACGATACGGCGGCCGAACTGAGCAGCGGCGCGCTCGACGCCGCCACCGTACCGCCGGCGCAATTGTTCGATGTCGGCATCGGACGGCTGACCAGCCATCACTACCTGCTCGGCACCAGCAGCGCCCCGCTCGCTCTCTTGATGAACCGCAAGGTGTTCGACCGCCTGCCCGATCCGGCCAAAGCGCTGATCATGCGTTACAGCGGTGAGTGGACCGCCGAGCGCTTCGTCGAGGGCTATCGGGCCGCCGAAAAGAGCACGCTGGCAGAAATCGAGGCCGACAACCGGCGCAGCGTCGTCATGCCATCGCCGGCGGACCAGATAACGGCCGAACGCGCCTTCAAGGCGGTCACCGACGAGTGGACCGCGGCCGATCCGAACCATCGCGCCCTGCTGGCGGAGACCAAAGCGGAGCTGGCGCAGATCCGGGCGGCGCCATGACTGCGAGCACGAGCCTATCCGATCCGCACGCGATTAACCGTCACACCATTGTTGCGGCCGTCCTTCTTGTCCTGGGGGCGAATGCCGCCTGTGCCGAACCGATCGAGCTCAAGCTCTCCTTCTTCGCGTCCGAGCAGACCAATATCTACGCGGCCGGCGTCAAACCCTTCGTCGATGGCGTCAATGCCGACGGAAAAGGGCTGATCGAGATCAAGGTCTATGACGACGCTGCCTTGGGTCCGCTGCCGGAGCAGCCGCGGCTCGTACACGACGGCGCGGCCGACATCGCCTGGATCGTTCCCGGCCAAACGCCCTATCGTTTTCCCGATAACGAACTCCTGGAAATGCCCGGCCTATTTCGCGACCTGCGCGAGGCCACGCAGGTCTATACCAATCTGGTGAGCGCCAACGCGCTGCGCGGATACCAGGACTTCTTCGTGATCGGGGCCTATACCGGCGACCCCGGCATCGTTCACAGCCGCAAGCCGATCGGCTCGCTGGCGGCGCTCGCGGGCCAGAAAATCCGCGCCAATAATCCAATGGAGGCCGATGCGCTCGATCGGCTCGGTGCCACGCCGACCGTGATGCCGGCATCGAAAATCGCCGGTGCGATTTCAAGCGGCGCCATCGACGGCGCCGTCATGGCGCCGGCCGCATTGTTCGACTTCGGCGTGGCGTCGGTCGCCCACAACCACTACCTGCTGCGAGGCGGCGCCGCGCCGATTGTCTTGGTGATGAGCCGCAAGAAGTTCGACTCCCTGCCCAAGGCGGCGAAGGACATCGTGCGCAAATATAGCGGCGAGCGCTCGGCGGCGGCCTGGATCGCCTCATACGGCGCAAGCGAGAGCGCCATGTTCCACCGCATTCAAACGACCCCCGGCGACACGGTGGTGCGCCCATCGCCGGCCGACCGCATCGCCGCGCAGCACGTCTACCGCTCGCTCATCGAATCCTGGGCCGCGCGTAGCGCCCATAACCGCGAACTGTTGAGGAGGGTCGACGCCGAACTCGCGATAATCCGGTCCGACAAATAGACCGCCCATGACCTAGACCGTCAATGACCTAGACTGCCTATGAAATTGCTTCCGATCCCTAGTCTCTGGCGCAAATTCGGCACGCCGCTTCTCATTCTCGGCGCGCTGGTCGGCGGGACATGGTTGACTGTGAAGACCACGGCCGACTATTTGCTTTACGAGCACGCCACCCTGGCCGCCGAGAACTGGGCGCAATTCCTCGCCGCCAATGTCGGCGACCTCGAGCAGATCGCGGCCGGCGAAACGCCCTCGAATGCGAGCCTCGCCTTCCTTCGCAGCGTCCGCAAATCCGGCGAGGTGTTCCGCTACACCATCTTCAATCGCTACGGCTATTCGATGATGGAGTCCGATCGCGACCGGATCTCGCCGATCGACCTGTCGTCCTACAACGCCCACGCGGCAAGCGCGATCAAGCAGGAGCGGCCGATCGTCGACGCGCGCGCCGGCCACGCGCCGGAACAGCCGCGCTACTTCGCGGAAGCCTTCGTGCCGGTCGCCATCGGCGGCCGCCCGGTCGCGGCAGTCGCGGCTTACGTCGATCAGACCGCCGCGCGCGACATCGTCTATCGTGCCTTCGGCGCGGCCGCGGTCGCGCTATGCGCGCTCACCGTGCTGTCTTTCGGCCTGCCGGCCTGGGCCTGGTATCGTCGCACCGAGGAGAAGCGCGAGTCCGACCGGCGCGCGCAGTTTCTCGCCTATCACGACGCGCTGACCGGCTTGGCGAACCGGGCGCGCACCATTGAAAAGCTGGCGCAACTCCTGGCCGTGGCCCCTTCAACCGGCGACATGATCGCGCTCCACTTGATCGACATCGACCATTTCAAGGACGTGAACGACACGCTCGGGCACGAGGGCGGCGACTTCCTGCTCACGACGGTCGGCCGCCGGCTGAGCGAGTTGACACGGGTCGAGGACACCGTGGCGCGGTTGGGCAATGACGAGTTCATGGTGGTGCAGGCCCGCATCGCCGGCAAGGCGCAGGCGATGGCCTTTGCCGAGCGCATCGTCGCCGTGCTGCGCGCACCGGTGCATTACAAGGAACACGAGATCGACGTGACCTTCACCGTCGGCGTCGCGCTTGCCCCGGTCGACGGGACCACGCCGGAGCGGCTGCTCAAAAGCGCTGATCTCGCGCTCTTGAGCGGCCAGCAAGGCGGGCGCAACTGCATCCGCTTCTTCAGCACCGACCTCGACGCGGCCATGCAAAAACGCGTCGCGCTGGAACGCATTATCCGCGACGCCGTCGCCTACGAGCGCTTCGAACTGCATTATCAGCCGGTTATCGAGATCAGCAGCCGGCGCCTCGCCGGTTTCGAGGCGCTGGCGCGGCTGCGCGCGCCGGACGGCACGATCATCCCGCCTTCGACCTTTATCCCCGTCGCCGAGGAATTGCGTCTGATCGACCGATTGGGCGGCTGGGTCCTGCGCGAGGCCTGCCGCGCCGCCACCGCCTGGCCGGACCCATTGACCGTCGCCGTCAATCTGTCGCCGGCCCAATTCGATTCCGGCGGCGTGGAGGACGCGGTCGCCGAGGCGCTGAAAGCGTCCGGCCTCGAGCCGCGCCGGCTCGAATTGGAAATCACCGAGACGCTGCTGCTCGGCAACAACGAGCGCACCATGGCCGCGCTTGCCAAGCTCAAGGACATGGGCGTCGCCATCGTGATGGACGATTTCGGCACCGGCTATTCCAGCCTGAGCTATTTGTGGAAATTCCCGTTCGACAAGATCAAGATCGACCGCAGCTTCATGGAGGGCTACGGCAAATCGGGACGCGACGTGGAGACCGTGGTGAAGTCGATCATCGCGCTGGCGCGCGAAATGAACATGCGGGTGACGGTCGAGGGCGTCGAGACCGCCGATCAGGTCGAATTCCTCTATGACGCCAATGCCGATCAGGTGCAGGGCTTCTATTTCGGCACGCCGGTGCCGGCGGCCGAGGTGAGCGCCGATATTCTGAAGAATTTTCAGGCGACGCAGGACGAGACCAAACCCGCCGCGCCGGACGACAAGCAGCAGGCTTCCGGCGGACAGTGACTAGCCAGCGGGGCCGCGCCAATCAGCCGAGCGCTTCTTCGTAAGCCTCCGGCTTGAAACCGACCAGCAGCTTGCCGCCCGGCAATTCCAACACCGGCCGCTTGATCATGGACGGCTGCGCGAGCATCAGGGCAATGGCCTTTTTCTCGCTCAGACCTTCCTTTTCCTTGTCGGGCAGTTTCTTGAAGGTGGTGCCCGCCTTGTTGAGCAGCACCTCCCAGCCGGTCTTTTTGGCCCATTTTTCCAGCTTCTCGCGCTCGATGCCGGCGCTCTTGTAGTCGTGAAAGGCATAGTCGACGCCCTGCCTGTCGAGCCAGGCGCGCGCCTTCTTCATGGTGTCACAGTTCTTGATGCCGTAGATGGTGATGGGCACGCTTTCGCTCCCGCCTGATGCCGGCTGAATCTATAGCCTGCGGTTCATCCGCGCAAAGGCCTTGTCCAATGGCGCCCATCCCCGCGCGCCCATTGAAAGAAAGGACGATTTCCGTTCGAGCGCCGCGTACCAGTAATGCGTTGCGCGCGGTTGTCCGGCGCCGCCAATGCTTTATTTACGCGGACGGCGTTGAACGAAGCGCGGACTCGACGCGTGTGCAAGGCAGGAGCCTGGACTATGACCGAGACCACCGAATACGTGCCGCCCAAAGTCTGGACCTGGACCAAGCCCAGCGGCGGCCGCTTTGCCAATATCAACCGGCCGATCGCCGGGCCGACGCATGAGAAAGAACTGCCGGTCGGCCGCCATCCGCTGCAGCTTTATTCGCTGGCCACGCCGAACGGCCAGAAAGTCACCATCATGCTGGAGGAGTTGCTCGCGCTCGGCCACAAGGGTGCCGAGTACGACGCCTGGCTGATCAAGATCGGCGACGGCGAGCAGTTCGGCTCCGGCTTCGTCGCGGTGAACCCCAATTCCAAGATCCCGGCGCTGATGGACCGTAGCGGAGAGAAGCCCATCCGCGTATTCGAATCGGGCGCCATCCTGCTTTATCTCGCGGAAAAATTCGGCGCCCTGCTGCCGACCGAGCCGGCTGCGCGCGCCGAATGTTTCTCCTGGCTGTTCTGGCAGATGGGCAGCGCGCCTTATCTCGGCGGCGGCTTCGGACATTTTTATCAATACGCGCCGACCAAGCAGGAATATCCGATCGACCGCTTCGCGATGGAAGTGAAGCGCCAGCTCGACGTGCTCGATCGCCGTCTCGCCGAAAGCGCCTACATTGCCGGCCCGGATTACACCATCGCCGACATCGCCATCTTCCCTTGGTATGGCGGCATGGTGAAGGGCTGGCAGTATGGCGATTCCGCCACCTTCCTCAGCACGCATGAATACAAGAACGTGCTGCGCTGGGCCGATAAGCTGCTCGAGCGCCCGGCGGTGAAGCGCGGCCGCATGGTCAATCGCATTTCGGGCGAGCCCGCGATGCAATTGCACGAGCGCCACGACGCGAGCGACTTCGAGACCAAGACGCAAGACAAGATGGCGAAGGCGGCGGAGTGACCGACCCGAAGAATTGAGGGCGGCGGGTCGTGCCGAGCAA
>DASZQT010000009.1:0-46233 GCA_035549515.1 Pseudolabrys sp.
CGGTTGGTGCGGACGGAGGGACTCGAACCCTCACGGGCTTTTAGCCCAACGGATTTTAAGTCCGTTGCGTCTACCATTCCGCCACGTCCGCATCCCGCGCAAAGCGCCGCGCTCGCGCGCGAGCCAACTTTGCCCGCCCGCGCGATCCTGCGCGCGGGTGGCTTACCGCACGTCGGCGCCGAGCGCTATTGCGATAAACTCTCGCCCCACAGTTGCTGCCAGTCCTTGCCGGCGGAGTCGGTCACCCGGCCATCCGCCTCGAAGAACTTGTTGGGGATCTGGAAGATCGCCAGGAACGTGCCGCCCTTCGGGCTCCAGGCCGCGTGCCGGCTGCCGGCCGGACGCCAGACGAATTCGCCGGGGCCGACCTCGAGCCCGGCGTCCGGGCCGTCCTTGTCGACCAGAGAGCCTTCCAGCACGTAAGTCTGCTCGATCAGCACATGCTCGTGGTCGGGCAGCATGGCGCCCGGCGCCATGCGGAACAGCAGCGTGGCGAGGCCGGTCTTGGCATCGAACAGCAGCGACTTCACCTCGCAGCCAGGAAAACGCAGCTTCTGCCAGGCCATCTCGGCCGGTTTGACGTGGCGCGAGCGCAGGTCGTCGTCCTGCTCCTTGTGTGCGGCGGCGGCGGTCATGGCTGGTCCTCCGGGTTGCTGAGCCGGATGTTAGCCGATCCAGCGCCCGTCCGCGCACACATTTCCTTCCGTCATTCCGGGGGCCGAGCGAAGCGAGGCAACCCGGAATCCAGAGCCAGACCGGATGCAGTTCTGGATTCCGGGTTCGCGCCTTCGGCGCGCCCCGGAATGACGGAGGGAGAGCGGTCCCGCTCAATCCCCGCCGGGGCGGATCGGCGGCACGAATGCCAAGCCGGTATCCCAGGGGAAATAGATCCAGGTGTCCTGCGACACCTCGGTGATGAAGGTGTCGACCAGCGGCCGGCCCATCGGCTTGGCATAGACGGTGGCGAAATGCGCCGCCGGCAAAATCTCGCGCACCACGCGCGCGGTCTTGCCGGTATCGACCAGGTCGTCGACGATCAGCACGCCCTTGCCCTGCCCGCGCAGCGAGGTGACCTCGGGACCGACGCCTTTCATCACCTTGATCTCGCCCTGGTTCTTGTAGTCGTGATAGCTCGCGATGCACACCGTCTCGATGATGCGGATGTTCAGTTCGCGCGCCACGATCGCGGCCGGCACCAGCCCGCCGCGCGTGATGCACACCACGGCCTCGAACGGGCCGGCATCGTGCAGGCGCCAAGTGAGCGCGCGCGTGTCGCGGTGGAATTGGTCCCAGGAGACCGGGAAGATTTTTTCCGGCCGCACTTGCTCGCTCGCCATCGATCGTTCCCCCTAGTGTCGTGGTTCAGAAACTCGCTTCATTCGTCCCGCGAGTCATTCAAGCGAATTTCCGAACCAAACGACACGAGAATGTTGAATTTGCTAGTGTCCTTCGAATCCGAAGTTCGCATCCGAGCGTGCATCAAAGTATTGCGAACTTCGGAATCGGGACACTAGCCTTAGCCCGCCGCGATCTTGGCTTGTACTTCCGCCAGCATCGTTTCGACCGCGCTCTTCGCCGCCGCGAGCTTGGCCGGATCGCGCGCGCGCAGCACGATATTGGTGTTGGGCCCGAGCTTGTCGTCGAAGAACGGATAGCTGCCGATGATGACGTCCGGGTGGGCCTTGGCGATCGCGCCGAGCGGCGTGCCGACATCGCCTTCCTTGGCGTCGGCGCGCACCGTCTCCGACAACAATTTGGCGCCGGTTGTGAGCTTGGGCGCTACCTCGTCGAGCATGGCCTGCATCACGGTCGGGATGCCGGCCATGGTGATGACATTGCCGGTCCAGAAGCCGGGTGCGCCCGATACCTTGTTGGCGACCAGAGCCGCGCCGCGCGGAACGCGCGCCATGCGCAGCCGCGCTTCGTTCAATTCGCCGCCGGTCTTGGCGAGGCGCTCCTTCAAGATCGCCACCACCTGCGGATGGATGTCGAGCGGCACGCCGAAGGCCTTGGCCACGCAATCGGCCGTGATGTCGTCATGCGTCGGGCCGATGCCGCCGGTGGTGAAGACGTAGGAATATTTGTGGCGCAGCGCGTCGAGCGCCTCCACGATGGCACCCTCGTCATCCGACACCACCCGCACTTCTTTGAGGTCGATGCCGATGGCCGTGCAATATTCCGCGATATAGCCGATGTTCTTGTCCTTGGTGCGGCCTGACAGAATCTCGTCGCCGATGACCAGGACCGCCGCGGTGACGATCTCGGATTTTGCTTCGCTCATGGCCGCCTTCACATTTCTCGCCAGCCCTTGGAACACCTAGCCCGCCCCCGTGGACCGCTCAAGCCGCCGCCCGCGCCCCAGCGCCGGTCCTTGCCTGCTATCCCCATGGTTCTCGCCCAAATTTTAGGCAACAACTTGTGGAAACCGGTCAGATCGCCCGCAAGTCCCCGTTTCTTTACTGGTTTTCCTTGGCCTGAAGTTTGCACCATGGTTGGCAAGTTAGCTGCTGGGGGTTTTCCGGAATGGTCGCCGCCTTCGACGAGATGAAAGGCCACAATGGCGGTGTGCGCCCGCCCTATCGCGAGCTCGACCGCTGGCTCGCCGAGGTGCCGCCGGACGTGCTCGACTACCGCCGGCGCGAGGCCGAGCTGATTTTCCGCCGTATCGGCATCACCTTCGCGGTCTATGGCGAGGCCGACGCGCAGGAACGGCTGATCCCGTTCGATGTCATCCCGCGCATCATGGCCGCGGCCGAATGGCGGCTCCTCGAAAAGGGCCTTACCCAGCGCGTACAGGCACTCAATCTGTTCCTCAAGGACATCTATGGCGCGCGCGAGATCCTGCGCGCCGGCATCGTGCCCGACGATCTTGTATTCCGTAATCCGGCCTTCCGTCCCGAGATGAGCGGCCAGAGCGTGCCGCACGATATCTATGTGCAGATCGCC
This sequence comes from Pseudolabrys sp., assembly GCA_035549515.1. Lineage (GTDB taxonomy): Bacteria > Pseudomonadota > Alphaproteobacteria > Rhizobiales > Xanthobacteraceae > Pseudolabrys. The sequence goes on from DASZQT010000009.1 coordinate 2,947, forward strand.
GGCGTCGACATCGTGCGCGTCGACGCCGACACCTTCTATGTGCTCGAGGACAATGCCCGCACGCCTTCCGGCGTCTCCTACATGCTGGAAAACCGCGAAATCATGATGCGGCTTTTCCCGGAATTATTCTCGCGCCATCGGGTCGCGCCGGTGGAGAATTATCCGGACGAGCTGCTCGCGACGCTCAAATCGGTGGCGCCTACGTCGGCAACGCGCGAGCCGAACGTGGTACTGCTCACGCCGGGCGTTTATAATTCGGCCTATTACGAGCACTCGTTCCTGGCCGACAAGCTCGGCGTCGAACTGGTCGAGGGTCGCGATCTCTTCGTCAAGGACGAAAACGTCTATATGCGCACGACGCAGGGGCCGAGGCGCGTCGACGTCATCTATCGCCGCATCGACGACGACTTCCTCGATCCTTTGACTTTCCGGCCCGACAGCGCGCTCGGCGTGCCGGGCCTGATGTCGGCCTACCAGGCCGGCAATGTCACGCTCGCCAATGCGGTCGGTACTGGCCTTGCCGACGACAAGGCGGTTTATTCCTTCATGCCGGATGTCGTGAAGTTCTACCTCGGCGAAGAGCCGATTTTAAAGAACGTGCCGACCTGGCGCTGCCGCGAGGAAGAACATCTGGCCTATGTGCTCGATCATTTGCCCGAACTGGTGGTGAAAGAAGTGCACGGCTCGGGCGGCTACGGCATGCTGATCGGGCCGACCGCCAGCAAGGTCGCGATCGAGCAGTTCCGCGCCAAGCTCAAGTCGGCGCCGAAAAATTTCATCGCGCAGCCGACGCTGGCGCTCTCGACCACGCCGACCTGCGTCGAGGAAGGCGTGGCCCCGCGCCATGTCGACTTGCGGCCGTTCGTGCTCACGGGCACCAAGGGCGTGCGCATCGTGCCGGGCGGGCTCACGCGCGTCGCGCTCAAGGCCGGTTCGCTGGTGGTGAATTCGAGCCAGGGCGGCGGCACGAAGGACACATGGGTGCTGGACGGATGATGGGAATAAACGCGTTCAGCGCTGGCGCTCCCCTCCACCCGCGCGCGCTTCGCGCGGTGGGGAGGGGTCGGGGGTGGGGGGCTCTTACTTCGTCCGCGAAGGTCCCCCCACCCCTACCCCCTCCCCACCGCTCCGCGGGGGGAGGGGAACGCACCCTGCCCGCACGAAGGATTGCGTAAATGCTCTCCCGTACCGCCGACAACCTTTTCTGGCTCGCCCGCTATGTCGAGCGTGCCGAATATCTCGCGCGCATTCTCGATGCCACGCAACGCCTGTCCGCGCTGCCGCTCGCCTATGTCGGCACCAGCAACGAATGGGAATCGGCGGTGCTCACCGCCGGCTGCGCCAATGCTTTCTTCAAGGTCTATGACGAGGCCAACGAAGAGAACGTCACCGACTTCCTCGCCTTCTCGACCGCCAATGCGTCCTCGATCCGCAACTGCTTCGAGATGGCGCGCAGCAATGCGCGCGCCGTGCGCACCGCGCTCACCGTGGAAATGTGGGACGCCATCAACGGCTGCTGGCTCGAGCTCAAGCGCTACGGCAACGGCGCCACCTCGCGCGAGGAATTCTCCCGCTTCCTGCGCTGGGTGCAGGAGTCCTCGCTGCGTTTCGACGGTTCCGCCTACCGCACCATGCTGCGCAACGACGCCTATTGGTTCTCCCGCCTCGGCGTCTATGTCGAGCGCGCCGACAACACGGCGCGCATCCTCGACGTGAAGTATCACCTGCTGTTGCCGGAGAACGAGCGCGTCGGCGGACCGCTCGACTATTTCCAGTGGGCGGCGATTCTGCGCTCGGTCTCGGCGCTCACCTCCTATCATTGGGTCTATCGCGAGAGCCTGAAACCCTGGCTGGTGGCCGACCTGTTGATCCTGCGCGAGGAAATGCCGCGCTCGCTTGCCTCCTGCTATGAGGCGATCGTGCGCAATCTCGACGCCATCGGCGGCGCCTATGGCCGGCAGGGCCCGGCCCAGCGTCACGCCCGCGGCGTTCGCTCGCGGCTGCAGAACAGCCGCATGGACGGCATTTTCCAGCGCGGCCTGCACGAGTTCATCGGCGAGTTCATCACCGAGAACAACCGGCTCGGCGGCTACGTGACAGAACAGTTCCTGGGATGAATAGGCGCGAACGAGAGACTCGTCATGCCGGCCTTGTGCCGGGCATCCACGTCTTTGGAGCCTGGACAGACGAAAGTCGTGGATGGCCAGGACAAGCCCGGCCATGACGGCGGAGAGGCTACGCTAGAACAATCCATTCCGAGCGAGTACTCTCCCCCGCCATGCGCATCCGCATCTCGCACACGACCAGCTACCGCTACGACACGCCGCCCACCAGCGTGACGCAACTCTTGCGGCTCACGCCGCGCCACCATGACGGGCAATATGTCATGGACTGGCGCGTCGATCTGTCGGCCGATTGCCAGTTGCATCAGCACGAGGACGCCTTCGGCAACATCACGCATTCCTTCACCGCCGAAGGCCCGCTCGATGCATTGGCGGTCTCGGTCGAAGGCGAGGTCGACACCCAGGAAACGCACGGCGTCGTGCGCGGCACGCTCGAGCGCTTCCCGCCGGCGCTCTATCTGCGCGAGACCGCGCTGACCATGCCAGATTCCGCCCTGATCGATTTCGCCAACACCGTGCGCGCCAATGCCGTCACCGACGACCCGCTCGCGCTCATGCATGCGCTGCTCGGCGCCGTCCATCGCGAGATGGCGTTCGACACGGACCCGACCCATGCCGCCACCACCGCGGCGGAAGCCTTTTCCCTGCAACGCGGCGTCTGCCAGGACCTCACCCATGTCTATATCGCGGCGGCGCGCCATCTCGGCATGCCGGCGCGCTACGTGTCCGGCCACCTCTGGCGGGCCGACGGCGTCACCGCGCAGGAGGCCGGCCACGCCTGGGCCGAGGTCCATGTCGATAAGCTCGGCTGGGTCGGCTTCGACCCAGCCAATGGCATCTCCACCACCGAGGCGCATGTGCGGGTCGCGGTCGGGCTCGATTACCTCGGCGCCGCGCCGGTGCGCGGCAGCCGCCACGGCGGCGGCGGCGAAAGCATGAAGGTCGCGGTCCAGGTCGCGCAGGCCCGCCAGCAGGCCCAGACGTGAATTTGCCTGACGCCACCCCCCATCGTTATAACCCTGCGGCCGAAACGACCCGGAAGAAGCTCGACCCCATGACCTATTGCTGCGGAATTCTCGTGCATGACGGCCTCGTGATGATTGCCGACACACGCACCAATGCCGGTGTCGACAACATCTCGACCTTCCGCAAGCTGCACGTCTATACCCAGCCGGGCGAACGCATCATGGCGCTCGCGTCCTCCGGCAATCTGTCGATCAGCCAGTCGGTGCGCTCGACGCTGACCGAGGGCATCGAAAATCCTGAAACCGGCGAGCGCGAAACGCTCTTGAACGCGCCCACCATGTTTCAGGCCGCGCAGCGCATCGGTCATGCCATCCGCAACGTGCAGAGCGTCGAGGGCAAGGCCTTGGCGGCGGCCGAGGTCGATCACGAAGTGTCGTTCCTGTTCGGCGGCCAGATCAAGGGCGGCCGGCTGCGCCTGTTCATGATCTACTCGGCCGGCAACTTCATCGAATGCACGGTCGACACACCCTATCTGCAGATCGGAGAGCATAAATACGGCAAGCCGGTGCTCGACCGCGCCATCGGTTTCGACACCGATCTCTATGACGGGCTCAAGATCGGGCTGATCTCGATGGACTCCACCATGCGCTCCAATCTCAGCGTCGGCCTGCCGATCGACATCCTGGTGGCGCGGCGCGACACTTGCACCGCCGAGGTGAACTACCGCATCGAGGCGGTCGATCCTTATTTCCAGGACTTGCGCGAACGCTGGTCGGCAGCCTTGCGGTCCGCCCATATGAACATCCCGCGTCCGCCCTATCACGGCGTCAGCTAGTTCGAATCATTCGGCCGCGACTCTTCGGACTTCCTCGCCTCCCGCTGTAAATAACGGTCCGGGGAAATGCCTCGCGGTCCGAGAACAACTGCTTTGCGCACAAGCAAGCGCCCCCGAATTCCACGACTACTTTTTTACCTCCGATTAACGCCGTCCCGCGAATTGCGCGCCGATAAGCGCAGATCGCCGCCGCGACAACCGCGCAACAAGCGAATGGCAAGTTTTGCGGCCTAGCGTTCCCCCCCGATTGTCCAGCCTTTTGGACGATTTAGGGGATTTTCGACCTTGCCGGCCCGGCCTCGCTTGCACGCCTCGCAGGAGCGCCAGTACACGAGTTGGGATCGCGCGCGCATGAGCGTGGTGGTTCCCATCGGTGTCATTGTCGCCGTCGCCATCGCCTGCATCGTGATCACCGCGTTGTCGTCCGCGCGCAATGCCGATGCGAGCGCGGTCAAGCACGAACGGCAAATGTTCGCACGCGCCATCTCGAATTTCGGCGAGCGCGTGCTGCGCGAGGTCGACAGCGTGAGCGGCTCGGACGCCGCCCTGCGCAATATGCGCATTCGCTTCGACGACAATTGGGTCAACCAGCATGTCGGACTCTGGCTGACGACCTTCTTCAACCACGATGCCGTGCTCGTCTTCGACGGCAACGACCGCCTGGTTTATTCGCTGATCGACCGGCGGCCGGCCGCGCCGGCCTGGCTCGAAGCCGCCAATCCGGTACTGATGCCGCTGGTCGGCTATATGCGCGGCCGCGAAAGCGGCCTTTCCGACGTGCTGCGGCGCGACCGTGTCGGCCCGGACGATGACGAAGCGCAAACGCAAGCCGCTGTGATCCGTAATGTGCTCGGCCGGCCGGCGGTGATCGCCGGGGTCGCGGTCGGCCCGGTCGCCCGCCTGCGCGCGAGCGACGCGGAACGCGCGCCGATCGTACTGTCGGTGAAGTACATCGATGGCGACGTGCTGTCCGGCATCGCTGGCCAGTTGCGGCTCAAGAACCTGCGCCAGATCGGACACGGCGTGGTGCCGACCGGCGACGAGGTTTATGCGCTCGCTACCCCCACCGGTGCCCCGATCGCGGCCTTTGCCTGGATCCCGCGTCGGCCTGGCGCCGAGATCGTCAATAGCGTGGTGCCGTTCGTGGCCGTCGCGCTCTCCGGCTTCGCGCTGCTCGCGGCTTTCGTGCTGCGCTATATGCGCCGCACTGCCGCCGCCATCGCGGCCGGCGAAACGCGGCTGCGGCATCTCGCGATGCACGACCCGCTCTGCGGCCTGCCGAACCGCATCTATTTCGGCGAGCGGCTGGAGGCGGTGATCCAGGAGGTGCGCGCCGGCAGCCGGCCGGCAGCCGTGTTCTACATCGATCTCGATCATTTCAAGGACGTCAACGACACCCTCGGCCATCCGATCGGCGATGAGTTGATCCGCAACGTTACCTTGCGGCTGACCCACACGCTGCGCGGCGACGACCTGGTGGCGCGGCTGGGCGGCGACGAATTCGCGGTGATCACCTCGATCGGCGAGGATCCCGCCAAGACCCTGGCGATCGCGCAGCGCATCATCGCGACCATTTCGGCGCCCTACTCGATCAACGGGCAGAACATCGCCATCGGCGCCTCCATCGGCATCGCCATCATCGACAAGACCGCCGGCGCGGCCGCCGACATCATGCGCTACGCCGACATGGCGCTCTATCGCGCCAAAAACGAGGGCCGCAACCGCGCCTGCATCTACGACGAGGCGATGGATGCCGACCTCTCCAAGCGCAAACGGCTGGAAGGCGATCTGCGCGAGGCGATCGAGAACGACGGGCTCAAGGTGCATTACCAGCCGATCGTCAACAAGAACGGCGAGAGCATGGTCGGGGTCGAGGCGCTCTGCCGCTGGACCCATCCGGCACGCGGCGAGATCTCGCCCGCCGAGTTCATCGCCACCGCCGAGCAGTCCGGCCTGATCGTCGACCTCGGCGCCTTCGTGCTCCGCCGCGCCTGTCTCGACGGCAAGGCCTGGCCCGACCTCACGGTGGCGGTCAACGTGTCGCCTTTGCAATTCCGCCGCAGCGATTTCGTCGACATGGTGGAGCGCACGCTGAAAGAAACGCGCTTCGATCCGGCCCGGCTCGAGATCGAGATCACCGAAAGCGTGCTGCTCGGCAATGTCGACACCGCCGAGGCCGCCATGCTGCGGCTGAAGGCGCTCGGCGTGCGGCTCGCGCTCGACGATTTCGGCACCGGCTATTCGAGCCTGCTCTATCTGCGCCGCTATCCGTTCGACAAGCTCAAGATCGACCGCAGCTTCGTGCTCTCGATCGAGAAGGCGGCCGACGCGGCCGCCATCGTGCATGCGGTGGTCAGCCTCGGCCGCGGCCTCGGCATGAAGGTGACGGCGGAAGGCGTCGAGACCGCCGACCAGCAGCTTTTCCTGCGCGCCGCCGGCGTGCATTTCATGCAAGGCTATCGCTTCGGCAAAGCGGTGCCGGCCGGCGAAATCACCGCGCGACTGAGCGCGCCCGATCAATTCCGCCCGCTCGACGTGCCGCAGGCGCTGGCGAGCTGAGCGGCGACTTTCTTTCGACAACAGCATCCGCATCTGCCATGCGCCGCGCGCCTGTGACCGGCGCGCGCATTTGTGCTATGGCCTTGCGGCAAAGACACCATCAGGGAAGGAACTGCCGATGACTGCGTCCGCCAAAATCGCGCTGGTGACCGGGGCCGGGACGGGCGTGGGCCGCGCCGTGGCGACTGCGCTGGCGAAGGCCGGCTACAGCCTGGTGCTGGCCGGCCGCCGCAAGGACATGCTCGATCAGGTCGCGGGCGAGGTCAATGCCATGGGCGCGCAGGCACTCGCGGTGCCGACCGACGTGTCGAAGCGCGAGTCTGTCGTCTCGCTGTTCGATACGGTGAAATCGAGTTTCGGCCGCCTCGACGTGCTGTTCAACAATGCCGGCGTCGGCGCACCGCCGGTACCGCTCGAGGAGTTGCCGTTCGAGACCTGGCAGCAGGTGGTGGCGACCAATCTCACCGGCATGTTTCTATGCACGCAGGAAGCCATCAAGATCATGAAGGCGCAGAATCCGCGCGGCGGCCGCATCATCAACAACGGCTCGATCTCCGCGCATGCGCCGCGCCCGTTCTCGGTCGCCTATACTTCGACCAAGCACGCGGTGACGGGGCTGACCAAATGCACCTCGCTCGACTGCCGCAAATACGACATCTGCTGCGGCCAGATCGACATCGGCAACGCGGAGTCCCCGCTCACCGACCGCATGGTGCAGGGCGAAGGCGTGTTGCAGCCGGCCGGCAACAAGATGATCGAGCCGCGCATGGCGGCCAGCCATGTCGGCGATGCCGTGGTCTATATGGCCGGGCTGCCGCTCAACACCAATGTGCTGTTCATGACCGTGATGGCCAACACCATGCCGTTCGTGGGGCGGGGCTAGAGCCCCGCTCAGTTCACCGTCACCGGCTGGTAGGCATCGACCGTGAAGTTGCTGAGTGGGAAGCCGGCCGGCAGCATGACTTTCTTCGTGCCTTCGTTGATCATCACCTGGCTACCCGTCCAAGGATCGTTGGCGATCACCGCGCCAGGCGTGAACATCGTGGCCAACATCCAATGCGTGGCGGTGGTGCTGCCCGACTTGTAGGTGCCGCGCAACAGCACCAGTTTCTGCTGCTTGAGCGCGCCAAGCACATTGCTGTTGTTGAGCGCCGCATTGCCGAGCGTGGTCAGCGTACCGAGCGTCGCGTAAGTCGTGACCGCGCCGCTCCAATGCGCGCTCTGCGTCGTGTCGTTCCAATAGGTGTTGATCTTGACGTTCTGCAGCGCGGTCACACCCTGCGTATTACCGATGGCGCGCGCGATCATGGTGTAGGCCGCAGCTTGCGAAGCGGCATCGGCATGCGCCGGCGTCGCTGAATATTGCGACAGGTCGAGCTGGCCGATCGGCAGGAAGGCATAGACCTTGCTGCTGCGCACCAGCGTCGCCAGCGGCGAGGCGAAGCTCAGGCCGGTGTCGTTGACGAAGGGATAACTGAGCGCGGCCGTTTGCGCCCAGGCCGAGCCGAAGCCGGCCGGCAAGGCACCGCGTAGCTGCCCCGTGGTCAGCGCGGTGCCGCCCGCGCTCGTGGTCTTTCCGGAGGTGAGCTTGTCCCAATAAGAATGCGTGACGGTTGTTGTGTTCTTCCAGCCGACGAGACCACCAATAGTCGCGCCGGCGCCGCCGACCACTTTGCCAACCGAAAAGGCCTCGCTGATCATTCCGGCGTCGGACGCGCCGACAAGCCCGCCGACGTTCGTGTTGATGCCGGATTGCACCGCACCGCTGGCAAAGACGCGCCGGATCGCGCCCGAACTCGAGCCGATCAATCCGCCGGCGGCAAACACATTGTCGATGCCGGACACATTGCCGGTCGCGAACGAGTCGGTGACGCTGCCGGTGCTCAGCAATGCGCCGGCCAGCCCGCCCCCGCTGCAGGCTGCGGTCGTGCATGCGACATTGCCGGTCGCGTAGGTTAGGCTTACCGTCCCTTTGACCCAGCCCACGGCGCCGCCCGCCCAGCCATTGCCGCTGCTGACAGCGGCGGAGCTCGACGAGTTGGTCAGCGTTGCGATTTCGCCCACAACGCCGGTGATGCCGCCGTCGATACATTGATTTCCGGTGCACTTCACCCGTCCGCTGACCCGGACGTTCTTCAACAATGCCGGGCTGTTGCCGCTGCCTTCGAAATAACCGACTAGACCGCCGGCGTAGCCACTGTCCGACGTCCCGACGACGTTCACGTTGGTTAGGCTAACGTCCTCAATCACCGCATCGACGCTGGCGCCGAACAGGCCGACCACCTGCTGCGCGCCGGTGGCAATGGTCAGATTCTTGATCGTGTAATTGTTGCCGAAAAACCGGCCCATGAACGGATTGAAGGTGTTCCCGATCGGCGTGAAATTCGAGATCGAGCTGAGATCGATATCGGCGGTCAGGCAATAGTCACCGTTGAGGTCGTTCGCGATCGCCTGCAATTGCGCGGCGGTATGAACGAAGGTGCAGGCAACCGCCGCCCGGCTGGGCGCGGGCGCCACCAGCCCGGCGCCGAACAGGCCGGCCGTCGCGGCCAGCAGGCCGCCCCAATTCACGATCGCCGCTCGCGCTTTGAATTCCACCGTTCGCCCCCTTCGCGTCACCACCGCGCGCCAAACGCCGCGTCGGCGCCGGCTTATACGCCCGCGCCCTGCCCGCCGGCTTGGCCAGAAGCGAACAGGATTTTGGCTTGGAGCGACACGCGCCGTTGCATTTGGTCGCTTGCGTGCTACGGTCTTTATGAATTCAACGGAATGGCGCCGCAGATGGGCGACGGCGAAGCCGCATTTCGATTTTCGACCAGCGATCATCCGGAACGGCAGCGGCGCGCGGCCTTGCGTGACCTGCTCGGTCGCGACGTGCTGCGGCTCGACCTTGAACCCCTGATCGACGATGCGTTTTTCGCCGATGTGACCGGCAACCGCTGCGCCGGCCTCGATATTTTCACGGTCGCGACCTCGCCGGTGCGCAGCGGCCGCACCCGCGCGCTCCTGGCTGACGGCGACGACAGCCTTTGCTTGCAGCAGGTCTCGACCCGGGTCCGCGTCGCCACCGGGCGCGGCCGCGAATTGACCATTGGCCCGGGCGAGGCCGTGCTGGTGTCGCGGGCCGATGCGACAAGCACCGCCATCCCGTCGGCCTGCCGGATCACGGCCATGCATGTGCCGCGCGTGGCGATCGAGCCGCTGCTGCGCCCCAGCGCGCGGGCGGCCGTGCATCCGATCCCCGCGCAATCGGAGCCGCTGCGGCTGCTCAACCACTTCCTGCTGGCGGTGCGCGATACCGGCCCGCCGCTGTCGAGCGAATTGCAGCGTCTATCGGCCAATTATGTCTACGACCTGCTGGCACTCGCGCTCGGCCCCACGCCCGACGTCGCCGAGCTCGCCAGCCGCCGCGGCTTGCGCGTGGCGCGGCTGCGCGCCATCAAGGACAGCGTCATCGCCGATCTGCACCGGCCGGACCTGACTGTGACCGGCGTCGCGAAGCGACACCGCTTGACGCCGCGTTACGTGCAGCGACTGTTCGAGACCGATGGTACCACCTTCACGGATTTCGTGCGCGAGCAGCGGTTGGAGAAAGCGCGCCGGCTGTTGATCAATCCGGCGCATGCCGGGACGGCCATCGGCACCATCGCCCTCGATGCCGGGTTCACCGATCAATCGCACTTCAATCATGCGTTCCGGCGCACTTACGGCATGACGCCGTCGGACGCCCGCCGCGCGGCAGGCAGATAGCCGGGCCGCGCCGGCGCACGCGCGACAAGGGGCGATTCATGCGTCCGTTCGAGCACTGGGGTGAATTCTATCTTCTGGTCGGCACCGCTGCCGCGGCGCTGCTCGCGCTTCTGTTCGTCGCGGTCTCCGTCGGCATCGGCTACCTGACCGACGAGCGGGCGGCGGCGACTCGCACATTCTTCAGCCCGATCATCGTGCATTTCACCGTCGTGCTGTTCCTGTCGGCGGTCGCGCTTGCACCGTTAGAGGCGCCGATCCTTTTTGGCGTCGCCATCGGCGGCTGCGGGCTGGTGGGGCTCGCGGTTTCGCTCTTCACCACCGTGCAGCTCCTGCGCAATGACTGGACGCGCTTCATGGTGGACCGGCTCGGCTACGGCCTGTTGCCGGCCATCGCCTATGTGCTGCTGCTGGCCGCCGCCTGGCTGATCGTCCGCGGCTCGGTTCTGGCGCCCGACCTGTTGGCGGGCGCTTTGCTCTTGCTGATGATCGTGAATATCCGCAACGCCTGGGACCTGATGCTGTCCATGGTCCGCCGCCACCGTGACGGCGGCTGAGCGCGCTATTGCAGCGTCACCACCTGGTAGCCGTCGACCCGGAAACCGGCGAGCGGAAAATTCGCCGGCTTTGTCACCATGTGCGTGGTCGGGTCGATGCGCACCTGCTGCCCGGTCCATGGATCGTCGGCCACCAACGCCGTGGTGGTGCCGGAGCCGTCGGAAGTGAACAGCGTCGCCAGCATCCAGTGGATGGTGGCCCGGCCGTTCTCGGCCGTGTAGCGGCCGCGCAGGATGACCGCCTTGCGCCCCTTCAGCGCGCCGACGATGTTGCTGTCACCAATCGTCGTCCCGCTCGACAGGCTGCGCACCCCGCTCAGCGAGGCAAAGGAGGTGACCGGGCCGGTCCAGGTCGTCTTCTGCGTGGCGTCGTCCCAGAAATAGCGGTCGATCTTGATGCCGGTGAGTTGGCTGAGATGATGCGTCTCGCCGACCGCGCGGCCGATCATGGTGTAGACCGTCGCCAGCGCCGCCTTGTCCGCATGGGCCGGCGCGGTCGCGTATTCGGTCGGCTCGAACTGGTCGATCGGTACGAAAACGAAAGGTTCGCTCGGCTTGGTGATGGTCGCCAGGGTCGAGGCGAAGGCCGCCGAGCTCTGGAACGGATAGCCATAGCCCTTCGTGATCCCCCAGGTGGAATCGAACCCGGTCTGCAGCGCGGCCTGAAGCTGAACCGTCGTGCGGCTCTGGCCCTGCGCGCTGGCGCCTTGGTGCGATATATCGAGGTCCCAATAGGCGAATTGGCTCGAAGCCTTCGCCGTCGCCAGGGCGCCGATCAGCCCGCCCGCGGTATTGCTCTTGCTCGCCGACACCAGCCCGATCGCGAAGCACTGCACGACCTTGCCGCCGTGATAGCCGATCAGCCCGCCGATGATGGCCTTTGAGCGCACCCGCACGTCGCCCGTTTCGTAGGAGTGGCTGACCTGTCCGTAATTGGTCCCGATCAGACCGCCGGCCGCGCCGCTGTCGAGCGCCCGCACGGTGCCGGTCGAGAACGACGAGATGACCGCGGAGTCGGCGCCGGTGAAGCCGACCAGGCCGCCGGCCGCGCAATTGGAACCGCAGAGGATGTCGCCGGTGGAATAGCTTTGCACGATCCGGCCGTCGGATTGCCCGACCAAGCCGCCGGCCGCGCCGCCATCGCCGCCCCACACCGAGGCATAGGCCGAGCTGAGCGTGATGCCGCTGCCCTTCTCGGCCTCCCCCACCAGCGCGCCCATGCGGCAGATCGTGCCCGTGCAGCGCAGCTTGCCGGTCACCCGCACATTGCGGATGCTGGCGTTAAAGGCTTGGCCCACGAGGGCGCCGACCAGGGCATCCGCCTTGCTGGACTGGATGATGACGCCGGCAAGCGTGACATTGCTCACTTTGCCGCCGTCGATCTGGCCGAACAGCCCGACCAGCGCGTTGGACGATTGGACCTTCAGCCGGCGAATGACGTGACCGCGGCCGTCGAAGCTGCCGGTAAATGGCGTCAGTTCGTCGCCGATCGGGGCGAAATTCTTGTTGGCGAGATCGAGGTCGTTGAGCAGGCAATATTGGCCGTCGAGCTTGCTGCGGACATGATCGAGATCCTGGGCCGTCTTGACCGGCAGGCAGGCCGCCGCCGCCGCCTGCGGCATGGCGAGCGCCGCGGCCGCCAGAGCCGCGCAAAGAATCGTGCGAACCGTCAGCATGATGGCGCTCCCCGTGTTGGCGCGAGCTTACCCTGCGCGGCCGCCGCCGCAAAATCCATCGGCACGCCCGCATTGCCATGCTGGGCATTCTTGCGCATTTTGCAGAGCCGGAGTCGCGCGGGGGGATCGCGCGGCCCGGCATTATTGCGGAAGGGGACCGCGGCATGCAGCATCTGCAATCGGCGCTCGGGGTGGTGGCCATTCTGGCCTTCGCCTGGGCGATCAGCGAAAATCGGCGCGCGGTCGACTGGCGTAGTACGGCCGTCGCGCTCCTGGTGACCCTCGTCACCGCCGTGCTGCTGCTCAAGATTCCGCAGATCGCGCTGGTGTTCCGGGCGCTCGCCGAGGGTGTCGATGCGGTGAGCCAGGCTTCGCGCGCCGGCACCTCCTTTGTGTTCGGCTATCTGGGCGGCGGGGCGCTGCCGTTCGAGCTCAAACAGCCGGGCGCCGACTTCGTGCTCGCCTTCCAGGCGCTGCCGATCGTGCTGGTGATGAGCGTGCTGACCACCTTGTTGTTCCATTGGCGGATATTGCCGCCGATCGTGCGCGGCTTTTCCTGGCTGCTGGAGCGCACCATGGGGGTGGGCGGCGCGGTCGGCTTGTCGACGGCGGCCAATATCTTCCTGGGCATGGTGGAATCGCCGCTGTTCATAAGGCCCTATCTGGCGCGGCTGTCGCGCGGCGAATTGTTCATGGTGATGACCGGTGGCATGGCGGGCATCGCCGGCACCGTCTTCGTGCTCTACGCGACCATCCTGAGCAGGGTCATACCCGACGTTGCCGGCCATATCATGGTCGCCTCGATCGTCAGTGCGCCGGCAGCACTCCTGATCAGCCGGCTGATGGTGCCCGATCTGCCGGGCGAGAGCGGCGACGTCGCAGACGTCAAGGTCGCGCAGGTCGCCGACAACACGATGGACGCCATCGTGCGCGGCACCGCCGCCGGGCTTGAACTGCTGCTCAACATCATCGCCATGTTGATCGTGCTGGTGGCGCTCGTTGCACTCGCCAACTCTTTTCTGAGCGTGCTGCCGGATGTCGGCGGCACGCCCATCACCTTGCAGCGCATGCTTGGGCTGGTGATGGCGCCGGTGTGCTGGCTGATGGGCGTGCCCTGGAGCCAAGCCTTCACGGCGGGGTCGCTGATGGGCATCAAGACCGTGCTCAATGAGCTGATCGCCTATCTCGAACTCGCCAAGCTGCCGCCCGACGCGCTCGATGCGCGCTCGCGCCTTATCATGCTTTACGCCATGTGCGGCTTTGCGAATTTCGGCTCGCTCGGCATCATGATCGCCGGGCTCAATGTGATGGCGCCGGAGCGGCGCGCCGACATCATCTCGCTCGGGGGCAAATCGATTGTCTCCGGCACGCTGACGACCTGCCTGATGGGCGCGATCGTGGGCGTGTTGAATTAATTTCTGTCGCCACCGGTGACACCGCTCAGGAGGCCGCAGTCGCCCTAAGCGGGATGGCCGGGGCGAGCCCGGCCATGACAGCAGGAGGGTTCGGTGCGCCCGATTTCAGCGGTCCTCGTCGCGTTTATCGTGGCCTCGGCGAGCTGCAGTGCCCTCGCCCGCCCGATCCGCATCGTCGCCTTCGGCGACAGCGCCACCTATGGCTGGCTGGTCGCCCGCAAGGACGCCTATCCGGTCCAACTCCAGGCTCTGCTCCGCGGCAAAGGCTACGACGTCACGGTCAGCAACCGTGGCGTCCCGGGCGATACCACAGCGAGCGCCTTGCGCCGCTTCGACGAGGCCATAGCCCCCGGCACCGACATTGCCCTGGTCGAACTCGGCACCAACGATCTGCGCATGCATGTGCCGGCCGCCAAGATGCGCGCCAATCTCGCCGAGATCGTGCGCAGCCTGCGCGCGCGTCATATCGAGGTGCTGCTGATCGGCCTCGGCAGCCTGGACCTGGCGGGCGTCGCCCACGCCACCGGCGTGCCTTACGCACAGTGGAAATTGCCGCCGGGCCAATACCGCGCCCGCGACGGCGCGCATTTCAACGGCGCAGGCTATTCGATCCTCGTCGCCCGTATGCTGCCGCACGTGGAGGCGCTTATCCGCCGCGCGCGCATGCGCCGCCTTCAGTGATTGAGCGCGGTGTGCTGCACCGACGCCGTTCGGCCCCGGCGGGCGTGCCCCAATTGCCCCTCCAGCGCCGCCAGACGGCGTTCGAGTGCCGCGACGTGCTCGGCCTGTCCCGCGATGATCTGCTGTTGTTTCGCGACCTGCAGCGCTTCGGCCTCGATAACCTTCTGTTGCCGTTGATAGGCCGCCAGCAGGAAGGTCGGCAGTTCGTGATACTTCACCGTCTCCGGTTGTCCCTTGTCATTGAACACGGCGAGATAGGGCAGCACGTCGGCCACCTCTTCGGCGATCAGGCCGTATTGCATCGGCTTGGAGCCGTCGGCAAATGGCTTCTTGTAACGGAAGCTGGCCGGCCGGAGCCTCATAAGCTGCGCGCTCATGTCGGGCATCGCATGGATGTCCTCCTTGTAGCGGCGCGACGAGGACACGGTGCCAAGCTGACCGTTCGAATCGACGACAACCGCCGACGCGTTGTTCGCTCCCGTGGTGATGGCGCGGATGCCGGCGATGAAAGTCTTGGTCTGAGTGCCTTGAACACCGATCCTGATGACATTGGTGTCATTCGCCAGCCCGCTATTGCCGATGAAAATGCTGTTTGCGGCGGCGGTAGCATTGGCTCCGGCCCAATAGCCGACCGCGGTATTGTAATCGCCCGTGGCATTGCTGACGAGTGCGTCGTAGCCAATGGCCACGTTGGAGTAGCTGCCCGTCTGGGTCTGCAGGGCGCCGGCTCCGATGGCGACATTGACGCCGCCGGAGACATTGTTGAATAGAGCCACCTCTCCGATGGCAACGTTCTCCGTGCCAGTGGTGGTTTTCTGAAGCGCTCCCCATCCGACGGCCGTGTTATCGTATCCTGTGCTCAAGGAGCCCGCGGCCGAGTAGCCCAACCCGAGATTGCCGCTCGAATCGTCGTGCAGAAACAGCTTGCCCCCTTCCGCCAATCCGATTCTGCCGGTTGCCGGCGAGAAAATTCCGGTATTGCTCGACGACGCAAAGCTGATCGACGGCGCGCTGACTGAACCGGCCGCCACCGAGTTGGGGCCAGCGGGTCCCTGCGGGCCTGTCGCGCCTGTCGCGCCTGTGGCGCCGGTTGCCCCCTTCGCGCCCGTCGCGCCTTTCGGACCGGCAGGTCCGGCCGCCCCTTGCGGCCCCGTCGCGCCGGTGTCGCCCTTGTCACCTTTGGCCGCCGTTTGCTCCCATGTGCCGGGATGGGTGTTCGGCTGCGCGTTTGAGTTGGTGAGCTTCGCGCGCCAGGTCGAGCCGAGATAAGTGACCAGATCGTCCGGCTGATATTTGGACGTGCTGACCCAGGCGCCGAGCGGATTGAAGCCCCCGGCGAACAACTCCCAATAGCTCGCGCTCGACGGGTTCGTCTGCCCCGGCACCTTGCCGGTGTTGGCGATCTTGGCGCGCCAGGTCGAACCGCGCGCGGTCACCAGATCGTCCACAGCGTAGGCCGTGGTTGCCGACCAGGCGCCGCGCGCCGTCAATATCGCCGGTTTGATTTCCGGCGCGCTTGCCTGGCCCGTCTGCGCCTGCGCTACGCTCGCCGAAGCAAAGATCGAACAAATGCCGGCCAGAGTGACGCCGGCCACAACGCGCGAACCGCGTTTCATTGTCGTGCCCCCATTTTAGCCATGCGCGCGACAATGCCGGAGCACGACGCGGCGCAACGGAAAAGCGAGGATCGACCTATATCCGCCGGCCAAGCGATGCGCTTGGCCATAAACGAACAACCACCTTGCTCAAAACGATTCGCCCCCGCGCGATCGCATGGCGTGGAGAAGCCGTCGACGCATTGCGCCGCGTTACCGCAGCGCCGCGTCCCGGATCGGCACGTTGTGCGCACCTGCGAGACGTGCGAACTGCGCTTCCAGCGCGGCCAGCCGGCGTTCGAGCGCGGCGGCGTGCTTGGCCTGCGCTGCGATGGTCTTCTGCTGGCGCTGATAGGCCGCCAGCAGGAAGGTCGGCAGTTCGTGATACTTCACCGTCTCCGGTTGTCCCTTGTCATTGAACACGGCGAGATAGGGCAGCACGTCGGCCACCTCTTCGGCGATCAGGCCGTATTGCATCGGCTTGGAGCCATCGGCGAACGGCTTCTTGTAGCGGAACATGATCGGCCGCAGCTTCATGAGCTGCGTGCTCAGGTCGGGCATCGCATGGATGTCCTCCTTGTAGCGGCGCGACGAGGACACCGTGCCGAGCTGACCGTTCGAATCGATAACAACCGCCGAAGCGTTGTTCGCTCCCGTGGTGATACCGCGGATGCCGGCGATATAGGTCTTGGTCTGCGTGCCCTGCGTGCCAACCCTGATGACTGCGGTATCGTTGAAAACGCCGTCGTTGCCTATGAAGATGCTGTTTGATGACGCGGTCGAGGAACTGCCGGCGGCGTACCCGATCGCAATGTTCGAGCTGCCGGTGCTATTATCCAGAAGCGCATCAAATCCGACGGCGACATTGTGGTTGCCGGTTGTGCTGTTCTGGAGCGCCGTGACTCCGACGGCGACATTTTCCCCGCCGGTGGTGTTGGTCTCAAGCGCGCTAAGGCCCACCGCGACATTGTGGCCGCCGTCGGTATTACCAGCAAGCGCACCATCTCCGACGGCGATGTTGTCATAACCCGTCGTATTGCTCGCAAGAGCGCTGGCCCCGAGCGCGGTGTTATAGAAACCGGTGGTGATCGCGGCCGCCGCCGCGAGACCTAACCCGAGGTTGTGCGAGGCATCGTCGTGCAGAAACACAGTGCCGCCTTCGCTGAGGCCAATTCGCCCCGCGGCCGGTGAGAAGATTCCGGTATTGCTTGCCGACGCGAAGCTGATCGACGGCGCACTCACGCTGCCGTTTGCCACCGAATTGGGACCGGCCGGTCCCTGCGGACCCGTTGCCCCTGTGGCGCCCTTCGCGCCGGTTGCGCCGGTCGCGCCCTTCGGACCGGCGGGTCCGATCGTCCCTTGTGGGCCGGTTGCACCGATGTCGCCTTTGTCGCCTTTGGCAGCCATTTGCTCCCAATTGCCGGGATGCGTGTTCGGCTGCGCATTGCTGTTGGTGAGCTTCGCGCGCCAGGTCGAGCCGAGATAGGTGACCAGATCGTCCGGCTGATACTTGCTCGTGCTCAGCCAGGCGCCAAGCGGATTGAACCCACCCGCGAACAATTCCCAATAGCTCGCGCTCGACGGGTTGGTCTGCCCCGGCACCTTGCCGGTGTTGGCGATCTTGGCGCGCCAGGTCGAGCCGCGGGAGGTGACCAGATCGTCGGCATTGTAGGCCGTGGTTGCCGACCAGACGCCGCGCTCGGTCAGCGACGGCGATACGATCCCTGGGCGCCCCTGCGCGTGAGCCGGTGTCACACAAGCGATCGCAAATGGCAGCGCCAAAGCAATGGCGACGACGGCAAGGCGGCGTGGTCCGATTTGAATCATCAGGCAATTCCGTGTGCGATTATGGTGGGCGCAATGGCGATTGACGGATTTCACGGCGCGGTCACCGCCCAGGTGCCATCGAATTCGTAGTCGCTATTGGCGGGCATCAAGGAAAAAAGCGCGGCGCCATAATGGCCGTCGATGGACAGGCCAGTGTCTTGATACGCTATGAGCGTCGTGTTGCCGGAATTGTAGCCTTGATAAATGCACAGATTGCCCGGTGCCGCTTGCGGATTGTGTCTGCTGCCCGGGCAGGCGGCGGTCGCCGCGCCGCTGACGGCAATTACATTAGGGGTCGGGACGGACGCCAGCCCAAACTGATACGAGATCCCATAAAACGGCCGGTAACCGCTCGTGTAATGGCCGGCGAAAGTGTAAATGCCGCGCAGCGTCTTGCCGGAGGGCAATGTATCGACCAAAGGACCGGCATCGCCTTGCGGTCCTTGCGGACCGGTTGGGCCTTGCGCTCCTGTCGCGCCTTTCGCACCCGTCGCGCCCTTCGGACCGGCGGGTCCGGTCATCCCTTGTGGGCCGGTTGCACCGATGTCGCCTTTGTCGCCTTTGGCCGCCATTTGCTCCCAGGTGCCGGGATGCGTGTTCGGCTGCGCATTGCTGTTGGTGAGCTTCGCGCGCCAGGTCGAGCCGAGATAGGTGACCAGATCGTCCGGCTGATACTTGGTCGTGCTCACCCAGGCGCCGAGCGGATTGAACCCGCCCGCGAACAATTCCCAATAGCTTGCGCTCGACGGATTGGTCTGCCCCGGCACCTTGCCGGTGTTGGCGATCTTGGCGCGCCAGGTCGAACCGCGCGCGGTCACCAGGTCGTCCGCATTGTAGGCCGTGGTTGCCGACCAGGCGCCGCGCGCCATTAGCACCGCCGGTTTGACACCGGCCGCGCCCGCCGGCAGCGCTTCCGCGCGTGCGTCATGCGCCGACGCCATTGTCAAACACATGCCGGCCAAAACCGCGCCTGCCCCGGCGCGCAAAATGCGTCTCATGGTCGTGCCCCATCGTTCCGATTGCGCGCCGGCGCAAAAGCAATCCGGGCCAGCGCGCGGAATGAGGCTCGAGCTATATCCACCGACGACGCGGCGCGCTTGGCCGCATGCGAATATCGTCTTGGTCGGAAACGACCGCGCCGGGCCATTCGGCCCGCGCGCGCGGCCGGCATCGACAGACCTAATGCAGCCGGAATTCGCCGTTCACGCTCTTAAGCTCGGCCGGCTTGATCAGCTTGCAATGCGCCACCTGCACGGAATGCAGCGGCCCCTCCAGCTTTTCCCGCCAGAAGGCGAGGAAGCGCTGCAACTCGGGGAACTCGGGGAACAGGTCGTAGGCCTGCCAGACATAGGACTGCAGCAGCCAGTGGTGATCCGGCCGCCGATACAGTATGTGGGCCGTGGTCAGACCGTAGCCGTTGACCTGTTTCTCGAAGTCCTGCGAAACCATGCCATCCTCCGTCCTTGGTGGAGTCAAAGTTTCTTCGTGCGCGTTTGTTCATTGCAAGCCAAAAAAGTGAACAAGCTGTGTAAAATCAATGCGTTAGCAGCATTCGCTCCAGCCTGCTAGCAGCCCCGAGGCGTCGCGCTACCGCGGGCGCAGCCGCCGAGCCAAAGACCGGATTCCGTATTTACCTTTGATATTCCAGCATTTTCCAAAAGCCTTGGCACTCGCACGCAATGAGTGCTAAGAAATTTTTCGACCCCCTCTTGCGAACCGCGCGAGGCCACCCATCTGGCGGCCCAGGTACTGGCAAGGGGAACCGTCAGCTACCAAAAAGTATGATCGCCCAATAAGTTAGGAGGACTGCCATGAAGTTCCGTCCGCTTCACGACCGCATCGTCGTCAAGCGCATCGATGCCGAGGAAAAATCCGCCGGCGGCATCATCATTCCCGACACCGCCAAGGAAAAGCCCAGCCAGGGCGAGGTCATCGCTGTCGGCCCCGGCGGCCGCGACGAATCGGGCAAGCTCATCCCCATCGACGTGAAGGTCGGCGACACCGTGCTGTTCGGCAAATGGTCGGGCACCGAGGTCAAGATCGACGGCCAGGATCTCCTGATCATGAAGGAGTCCGACGTCATGGGCGTGATCGAAGAGACCTCCGCCAAGAAGAAGGCCGCGTAAGCGCGCAACAACCTCACTCGTCATCCTGAGGTGCGCGCCGTCATGGCGCGCCTCGAAGGGTGACAGCCACCGACTAGACCCCGTCACCCTTCGAGGCTCGCCGCGAGCGCGGCTCGCACCTCAGGGTGACGACCGAAGGAGCAAACTCATATGGCTGCCAAAGACGTCAAATTCTCCGTCGATGCCCGCGACCGCATGCTGCGCGGCGTCGACATTCTCGCCAACGCGGTGAAGGTCACGCTCGGCCCGAAGGGCCGCAATGTCGTGCTCGACAAGTCGTTCGGCGCCCCGCGCATCACCAAGGACGGTGTGACGGTCGCCAAGGAAATCGAGCTCGAGGACAAGTTCGAGAACATGGGCGCGCAGATGGTGCGCGAAGTCGCCTCGAAGTCGTCCGACTTCGCCGGTGACGGCACCACCACGGCGACCGTGCTGGCGCAGGCGATCGTCAAGGAAGGTTCCAAGGCGGTGGCCGCCGGCATGAACCCGATGGACCTGAAGCGCGGCGTCGATCTCGCCGTCGAAGCCATCGTCGAGGACCTGCAGAAGAACTCCAAGAAAGTCACCTCCAACGACGAGATCGCCCAGGTCGGCACCATCTCGGCCAACGGCGATGCCGAGATCGGCCGCTTCCTGGCCGAGGCCATGAAGAAGGTCGGCAACGAGGGCGTGATCACGGTCGAAGAGGCCAAGAGCCTGGAGACCGAGCTCGACGTGGTCGAGGGCATGCAGTTCGACCGCGGCTACATCTCGCCCTACTTCGTCACCAATGCCGACAAGATGCGGGTCGAGTTCGAAGACCCCTACATCCTGATCTACGAGAAGAAGCTCTCGGGCCTGCAGGAACTGCTGCCGCTCTTGGAAGCGGTGGTGCAGACCGGCAAGGCGCTTTTGATCGTGGCCGAGGATGTGGAAGGCGAAGCGCTCGCCACGCTGGTGGTCAACAAGCTGCGCGGCGGCCTCAAGGTCGCGGCCGTCAAGGCGCCGGGCTTCGGCGATCGCCGCAAGGCCATGCTGCAGGACATCGCGATCCTGACCGGCGGCCAGGCGATCTCGGAAGACCTCGGCATCAAGCTCGAGAACGTCACGCTCGCCATGCTCGGCCGCGCCAAGAAGGTGTCGATCGACAAGGAGAACACCACCATCGTCAACGGCGCCGGCAAGAAGGCCGACATCGAAGCGCGGGTGGCGCAGATCAAGGCGCAGATCGAGGAGACCACCTCGGACTACGACCGTGAGAAGCTGCAGGAGCGTCTGGCCAAGCTCGCGGGCGGCGTCGCGGTGATCCGCGTCGGCGGCGCCACCGAAGTCGAGGTGAAGGAGCGCAAGGATCGCGTCGACGACGCGATGCATGCGACCCGCGCCGCGGTCGAGGAAGGCATTCTGCCGGGCGGCGGCGTCGCGCTGTTGCGCTCGACCGAGGTGCTCAAGAAGGTGCGCACCCAGAACGAAGACCAGAAGCACGGCGTCGACATCGTCCGCAAGGCGATCCAGGCTCCGGCCCGTCAGATCGCGCTCAACGCGGGTGAGGACGGTTCGGTCATCGTCGGCAAGATCCTGGAGAAGGACCAGTACGCCTTCGGCTTCGACGCGCAGAACAGCGAATACGGGAACATGATGTCCAAGGGCATCATCGACCCGACCAAAGTGGTGCGCGCCGCGATCCAGAATGCCGCGTCGATCGCGGGCCTCTTGATCACGACCGAGGCCATGGTCGCCGAAGTGCCGAAGAAGCAGGCCCCGGCCATGCCGGCCGGCGGCGGCATGGGCGGGATGGATTTCTGATCCCTGTCGCGGGGGCGGCGCAGCACGTTCGTGATGCGCCGCAGACCCGGGACCGCCAAGGTCACGAACAAGAATGCGAAGGCCCGGGAGCGTTTCCCGGGCCTTTTGTTTTGAGTGTCTTGAGACGACCCCCGGCCCGCATCGTGGGCATGACAGATGGTCGCACCCCGACGGTCGTGACGCCGGACCGTGTTAATCGACGGATCGGGGGCGTCAACATCGAATGCGGGCTTCGCCCGTCAGGAGGACGAATGCGAATTGGAGATTTGTTCAGCGGCGGGATTTATCGCTGGCTGCTTGCGCTCGGGCTGATGCTGGGCGCGTCATCGGCGGCGGACGCAGCCACACACTGGGTTTCAGCCAGCTTCGGCCAGATTCCGCCAGGGGCCATCGTCGGCGGCAGAGAGTCCACGGGACAAAAGCTGTACATCTGCCGCGCGACCTATAACGGCGGCGTCCATCCCGGAAAAATCCGCGTCGAATTCAGGGGCTGCAATATCGGCTATGGCGGCCGAGAGGTCACGGTCAATCAATATCAAGTGCTGATCGACGCCGGGCGCTAACGCCGGCCGACATCCAAATCAAATCACCCGCGACGCCAGCGGCGGGCCTGACCCGCACACGAGCCGGACGCGAGAGGCCGCGTTGCCGCGGCCTCTCTTCTTTCTCATGCCGCATCGCTCGTCTTGAGACGAACGAGCTTGCTCAGCAGGGCGTCAAAGCCCTGCGCCTCGCCCGCGTGAAGATCGATGCGGCCGACCTTCTCCACGAGCCGCTCGAGCGACTCGAGCTCCTTGAGCCGCAGGAGGAGCGGGTTCTCCTCCATGAGCTTGGCGGTGTTGAGGAGCGAACGAGTGGCCGCGGTCTCCTCCTGGCGACGGATCAGGTTGGCCTTCGCCACCCGCTCCGCCTCCACCACCTTGTTCACCAGCTCGCGGATCTCGCCGGGAAGGATGACGTCCTTCACGCCAAGCTCCGTGACCTCGATGCCGGTCTCCGCGACGCGCTCGCGCACATAGCTGCGGAGCTCGCCATCGAGCACGCCCTTGGCCGAAAGCACCTCGTCGAGCGTGCGTGAGGCCACCGCCTCACGGATCGCGAACTGGACGAGCCTGTAGAGCCAGCCGTCCACATCGGTGACCGCATCGACCGCCCGCGCCGGATCGACGATGCGGCGCAGCGCGGTGAGCGTCACGCGCAGCGAGATGCGATCCTTGGTCAGCATCTCCTGCGCGGTGATCTCGACCGCCTGCGGGCGCAGATCGACACGCTTGACCTCGACCTTGCGGTCGACGGTCCAATAGGCGTGACGTCCGGGCGCGAGCTGCTCGACGAGCCGGCCCTCGACATAGAGCAGGCCCGCCTCGTGGTTCGCGACCACCGTCTCGTTCACATGCGGCAGCATACGCAGACCCGGCAAGGTCCGCCCCGCGTCGCGCACGCGCTCGACCATCGCGAGATGGCGCGCGTCGATCTTCGGATGGCTCGCCACGTCGATGCGCTCGACATCGACGCGGGTCGCGATCTTCCAGAAGGCGCGGAGCTGCCACGGCCCGACCAAATGCGCGGGCAAGCCGTCGAGGCTCACGATCGCGACCTCGCCGCCGCGAGTCTCGACCACCTCCAGCAAGCCCGCGACCGCGTCAGGCAATGCCGCCTTGACGACGGCATAACGATCGCTCGCGAGCTCGGCGCGCACGACATTGGGCACCTCGACCGTCAAGGCGCGCAGCGGATCGACAAAACGATGGCGACCGGGCCCTAACACCCGCACCAAGCGTCCGTCGCGCGTCAGCAAGGCGCGCTCGTCGTCCTTCACGGTCACACTCAAAACACCAAGACGCCGGGTCATGGCACATCTCCTTCGTTGACCGCCCGGCATGCGCCGCGCGGCCTGATGCTGCTTTCGAGGATCGGGTGCCGGACACGCATTTCCCAGGAGAGACGGCGGGCCGCGGCTTGAGCCCTTGCGGACGGCGGGCGCATGCGACCGCCTCTCGTGCCGCAACACGAGATCGGAAGATGCACCCGACATCGGCGCGAGCGGTATCCGCCGCGGCACAAAGCCGGTCTCCAGGTGTCTAAGTTCGGACGAGGAGCCTTTCGGCCAATCGACCGGACCGCGACTGAAGCGCGCGTCCGGTCCCCTTCAATGGAGTCAGCCTTTGAAGCTGAACCGGAGCGTTGGAGCGGGATTCGAACCCGCGTCACGATGATTACAAGTCATCTGCTCTACCACTGAGCTATCCTCGTTCGTTCGATGCGAGCTTTCCATAAGCTCCACCAGTCTTCGGTCGGCGGAACACGAAACCGCAGAGCGGCTCGCGCCAGCCGGATTGCAAATCCGGACACAAGGCCTCGCGAAGGGACGCAGCGATTAAACCATCGGCCTTCAACACGCAAGTGACGATTTGTGGCATTCTTGGTGGCATAAGTTTGCTGTGTCATCATGGCAACAGGCGGTTCGACCGATCTTCATGTGCCAGGCGCGTGTTCCGACTTTTCTTTTCGGGTGGCTTAACCACATTTGGCCGGGCATACGCGCAGGGATAAGAGCGGGACACGCGCCTGTTTTGACGGACGCTGCTTTTGGCGCACGGCGGACGTCAATCAGCTATGAACGGCATCGCTCGCGAAATTCGAAACTATGGCGACCTGCGAACAGATGACAAAACAATCCAACATCTATTGCGGCATCGGCGGCTGGACCTACGCGCCGTGGCGCGGCGTGTTCTATCCGAAAGGGTTGCCCCATGCGCGCGAGCTCGAATATGCAGCTCGGCATCTGACCTCGATCGAGATCAACGGCACGTTTTACCGCACGCAAACGCCGAAAACGTTCAGCAACTGGGCAAAGCAAGTGCCCGATGGCTTCGTGTTCTCACTCAAAGGTCCGCGTTATGTCGTCAACCGCCGCGTACTGGCGGAAGCCGGCGACTCGATCTGGACCTTCCTGAATTCCGGCGTGCTCGAACTCGGCGACCGTCTCGGTCCCCTGCTCTGGCAATTTGCGCCGACCAAGAAGTTCGACGCCGCCGATTTCGGCGTCTTTCTCGAATTGCTGCCGAAGGAATTCGGCGGACAAAAGTTGCGCCATGTTGTGGAAGTGCGACACGACAGCTTCAAGACGCCGGAATTCATCGCGCTCGCGCGTCGCTTCGCCGTTCCCATCGTCTTCGCCGAACACGAGACCTATCCGGCCATCGCCGATGTGACCGGCGATTTCGTCTATGCGCGGCTGCAGAAGGGCAACGAGAAGCTCGCGGCCGGTTATGCGCCGAAAGCGCTCGACCGCTGGGCCGCGCGCGCGGCGCTATGGGCGAAGGGCGGCGAGCCAGACGACCTGCCCCGCATCGATGGCAAGCACAAGCCCGATTTGACCCCTCGCGACGTGTACATTTATTTTATTCATGAAGCCAAGGTGCGCGCGCCCGCCGCCGCCATGGCCTTGATTGAACGGCTTGCAAAATAGACCGGACAACCGGTCCGCCGGCTCGACACCTGTAAAACGAAACGACCACGAACGAGAAGGCGCGCGTTCATCCGGCGTCGCCCGATCGCACCGTGGCCGTCATGACATGCGGGCAAGACGCTACAGACCCGAACATCATCGGCCACCCGTTTAACGCTACCGCATGACACCGCGATGACGGCTCATCGCCTGGTCTGACGCGCGCGAGCGGTGTGCCATTGCCTCGCGCATTAACCGTGATCGGGCGCTTGCGTAGTTCCCCGCACAGCTTTGTTCCCGCCACATATGTAAACAAATCCTTAAAGGGAGGCGTCTTCCAGCGGACAGCGCAAAATCGATCGCGGAGGACGTCAGATGCTGAACTTGGGATGCCGGCGCCGGATGGCTCCGGGATTGTTGATCGCCGCCGGGCTGGCGGGCGGTCTTTGCAACGGACCGGCCTTGGCCGAGGACGAATGGCTGGTGAGCTGGGCAAAGCCGGCGATCGATCCGCTCGCGAAGGCGCCGAAAAACGGCGCGGACGGCATCGTCTATGGCGACAATGCCGTGGCGAGCGGGGTCAACAGCATCGCTTTCGGCGACTACGCGAAGTCAAGCGGAGACAACAGCATCGCGTTCGGCTATTGGGCGCTTGCCTCCGGCGACAATTCGCTCGCGATGGGCGCCTATAGCAAGGCGAGCGGCCTCAATGCGATGGCGCTCGGCATCAGCAGCCTGGCCTCGGGCGACAACAGCACCGGCGTCGGGAACTACAGCCATGCCGCTGGCGAGAATGCGACGGCGATCGGCGTCTCGGCCACCGCGACCGGCGAAAATACCAGCGCGGTCGGCAATGGCAGCCTCGCGACCGGCGACAACAGCACCGCGCTCGGGGTGCAGGCCGTCGCCAGGGGCGACAACACCACCGCCGTCGGCAACCACGCCTTCGCCAGCGGCGACAACAGCGTCGCCATGGGCGTCGAGAGCGCCGCCACCGCCGTCAACACCACCGCCGTCGGCAACCACAGCAAGGCCAGCGGCAAGAACAGCACCGCCGTCGGCATCCTTGCCAAGGCCAGCGGCGACGACGCCACCACCGTCGGCAACCAGGCCAATGCCTCCGGCGTCTCATCCACCGCCATCGGCACGCAGGCGCGCGCCACCGGCGACGACTCGACCGCCATCGGCAACCAGGCGCAAGCAAGCGGCAACAACTCGCTCGCCATCGGCAGCGGCGCCAAAGCCACCGGCGACAACTCGATCGCCATCGGCGACGGCTCGATCGCCACCGGCGCCAACACCGTGTCGTTCGGGTCGCCGGACGATCTGCGGCGGCTGACCAATATCGCCGACGGTATTGCCGGCACCGACGCCGCCACCGTCCATCAGCTCAATATGCTGCGCGGGTATGTCGACCGGCGGATGAAGAACATGCTGAAGCTGATGCAGAAGATGAAGCAGGCCACCTTGCGCATGCGCAAGCAGGAGATGGCACGGCGCGGCACCCCGGCCAAAGCCATGCCCGGCGGACGGCGCCAGGCCGCCCCGCACAGCACTCCCGCCAACCGTGTGCTCGCCGCCCGCGCCCATGCCCCGAATGGCGGCAGGCCCATGCACGGCCAGCCGCCGCACCACCGCATCGCCGCAATCGACCACGGCGGAGGCGGCACGACGGCCGCTCCTCCTTTGCGCGCGCAATCGCACGATCCGCGCGACCCGAGCGACCCGCTCGATCGGCGAATTCCGAGCGGCACCGGCACGCATGGCCCGTCCGACGGCCGCGGCAGCGACGGCCCGCTCGGCGTTGTCACCAGCACGCAGTTCCGCCAGGCCGTCGCGGCGCTGAACTCGCGCATCGACGATGTCGAAACTCACGCCAATCGCGGCATCGCGGCCGCCGCCGCCATGGCGCCGGTCCTGATGCCGTCGCATCCCGGCAAGACCACCGTCTCGATGGCCGGCGGCTATTATCGCGGCGAAGGCGCGCTCAGCATCACGATCTCGCACCGGCTCAATTTCAATACGCCGGTCGTGCTCTATGGCAGCTACGCCAATGGCGGCGGCGACGAGAGCATCGGGCGCGCCGGCATCGCGGTCGAATTCTGACGGCTCAAGCCAAGAGCGGCGAGCCGCCACCGCTTCGGCGGATCGCCCTCTGCCCTTGATCTAGATCAAGGCCGGAAGTTGCGCGGACAACCAGTTTCTCCTTGTGCCGCCTCCCGGCGCTACTCAAGGGGAACCACACGCATGCTCGACGTTACGCGCAAGCCGGAGCAGCCCTCCTCGCCGGCCGCCGTGCGGGAGATCAAGAATTTCATCGCCGGCGACTATGTGGGCTCCGCGAGCGGGCGCTTCTTCGACAAGCGCTCGCCGGTCAACGGCCGGCTCATCGCGCGCGTGACTGAAGCCGGCCAGCCGGAAGTCGACGCGGCGGTGAAGGCCGCGCGCGCGGCGCTCGACGGCTCCTGGGGCAAGCTGACGCCTTCCGAACGCGGCGACCTGCTCTATGCGCTGGCCAATGAGATCAACAAGAATTTCGAGCGCTTCCTGGAAGCGGAAGTCGCCGACACCGGCAAGCCGATGTCGCTCGCGCGCCATCTCGATATTCCGCGCGGGGCGGCGAACTTCAAAGTGTTCGCCGACACGGTCAAGAACGTCTCCACCGAGTTCTTCGAAATGGCGACGCCCGACGGCGCCGGCGCGATCAATTACGCGGTGCGCCGCCCGGTCGGCGTGGTGGGCGTGATCTGCCCGTGGAACCTGCCGCTCTTGCTGATGACCTGGAAGGTCGCGCCCGCCATGGCCTGCGGCAATACGGTGGTGGTGAAGCCCTCGGAAGAGACGCCGCAGACCGCGGCGCTGCTGGGCGAAGTGATGAACGCCGTCGGCATCCCGAAGGGCGTCTACAATGTCGTGCACGGCTTCGGACCGGACTCGGCCGGCGAGTTCCTCACCCGTCATCCCGGCGTCAACGCCATCACCTTCACCGGCGAGACGCGCACAGGTGCCGCCATCATGAAAGCGGCGGCCGACGGCGCGCGTCCGGTGTCGCTCGAAATGGGCGGCAAGAATCCGGCCATCGTGTTCGCCGATTGCGATTTCGAGGCCGCGCTCGAAGGCACCATGCGCTCCTGCTTCGCCAATTGCGGACAGGTCTGCCTTGGCACCGAGCGCGTCTATGTCGAGCGGCCGATCTTTGATAAGTTCGTCGCCGCGCTGAAGGCGCGCACCGAGAAGCTCAAGGTCGGCGTGCCGGAAGATGCCGCCACCGGCATGGGTCCCCTCATCAGCCTCGAACATCGCAACAAGGTGCTGTCCTATTACCGCAAGGCGGTGGAGGAAGGCGCGACCGTGATCACCGGCGGCGGCATTCCGAAAATGGCGGACGAACTGAGCGAAGGCGCCTGGGTCGAGCCGACGATCTGGACCGGCCTGCCCGACAATGCCGCCACCGTCACCGAGGAAATATTCGGACCCTGCGCGCATATCGCGCCATTCGACACCGAAGAGGAAGTGATCGGGCGTGCCAATGCGCTCGACTACGGCCTCGCCGCCTCGGTCTGGACGACAAACCTCTCGCGCGCGCATCGCGTCTCCGCGCGCATCGAGGCCGGCATCGTCTGGGTCAATAGCTGGTTCCTGCGCGACCTGCGCACGCCGTTCGGCGGCATGAAGCAGTCCGGTATCGGACGCGAAGGCGGCGTGCACTCGCTGGAATTCTACACCGAGCTCAAGAACGTCTGCATCAAGCTGTAGGGATGTCCCACGCGTCGCAAGGCTCACGAGTGCCCGCTCGTCCCCGCGAAAGCGGGAACCCAGCGCTGGATTCCCACCGCAAGTCGGCTCTAGCCGACTTGCGCATCGTAAAATGGCGACATCGGGTAAACCCGATGTCGTCGCGCGGGAATGAGCGGAGCATTTGGCACCACTGGTCACAATAGGAAAACGTCTATGGCACGCATCGTCGGCGCGGTCGCCGCATCCCATACACCGACCATCGGCTTTGCCTATGACCGGCAGAAGCAGAACGATCCGGTCTGGGCCCCGATCTTCGAGGCATTCAAGCCGGTGCAGCAATGGCTGGCCGACAAGAAACCGGATGTGCTGCTGGTCGTGTTCAACGATCACGTCACGTCGTTCTTCTTCGACCACTATTCGGCCTTCGCGCTCGGCGTCGGCGAGAGCTACGCGGTCGCCGACGAAGGCGGCGGCATGCGCGCGCTGCCGGCCGTGCCAGGCCATACCGGACTGTCGCAGCACATCGGCGCGTCGCTGGTGGCGGACGAATTCGACATGTCGTTCTTCCAGGGCAAGCCGCTCGACCACGGCCTGTTCTCGCCGCTGTCGATGATGTGGCCGCATGAGCCGGCCTGGCCCGGCGCGGTGGTGCCGCTACAGGTCGGCGTACTGCAATTCCCGATTCCGTCGGCCGCGCGCTGCTACAAGCTCGGCCAATCGCTGCGCAAGGCGATCGAGAGCTATCCGGAAGATTTGAAGGTCGCGCTGGTGGCGACCGGCGGACTGTCGCATCAGGTGCATGGCGAGCGCGCCGGCTTCAACAACACCGCCTGGGACGAACGCTTCCTCGATCTGATCGAGAAGGATCCGGTCACCCTCACCCGCATGACGCTCGCCGATTACGCGCGGCTCGGCGGCATGGAAGGCGCCGAGGTCATCATGTGGCTCATTATGCGCGGCGCGCTGTCGGCCAACGTGAAGTGCCTGCACCGCAGCTATTACCTGCCCTCGATGACGGGCATCGCCACCGCGATCTATGAGAACGAGGCGGTCGACGTCGCGCCGATGGCCGATGTCGAGAGCGAGTATCGCCGCCATGTCGGCCATCAGCTTGCCGGCGCCGAAGCGCTCGCCGGCACCTATCCGTTTACGCTCTCGCGCAGCGTGAAGGCGTTCCGCATCAACAATTTCCTGCATGCGCTGATCGATCCGAGTCACCGCTCGCTGTTCCTGCACGATCCGGAAAAGGCATTCGAGATCGCCGGGCTCAGCGCCGAAGAAAGTGAGATGGTGCGCAAACGCGACTGGCGCGCCATGATTCAATACGGCGTCAGCTTCTTCATGCTGGAGAAGCTCGGCGCGGTGACCGGCGTGTCGAACCTGCACATCTATGCCGCCATGCGCGGCGAGACGCTGGAGGAATTCCAGAAGACCCGCAACGCGCCGGGCGCACTTTATTCGGTGGCCGGCAAGGACGCGCCGAAACTTGCCTGGGACAAGGAGCCGGCGCCGGCGAAGTAGGACTGGGATTGAATCCGCGGCAGACATACATGTTTTGCTGCGGCCGTTCCGCAAATTCAGCTCGTTCCCGCGTAAGCGGGAATCCAGCACTGACTCCCAGCTGGGTCCCCGCTTTCGCGGGGATGAGCGGCCGAGTGGGCACCGATTTTACAGCAACCTTGTAGCCCGCATCAGCGCAGCGCAATGCGGGGCGGCGGCGCCTCATTTGCAAGTCAGCCCCGGATTGCGCTTCGCTTATCCGGGCTACGGCTACGTCTCTTCAAACAGTCGGCGATGGGCTTATTCCGCCGGCTGCTGCGCGGTGGCGTGCTTGCCTTCGATGGAAACGATCAGCCAGACCAGGCCGAGCGTCGCCACGAACATCACGAACGCAATGAGCGCATTGGTGCCGAGCACCATGCCGAAACCGCCGTTCTTGTGCAGGAGCGCGATCAGCCCGACCGCGGCGCCCGCGCTGATGAACAGCGTGAAATAGCGCACCGCATAGACCCGGCCGCGCCAGGCGTCCGCCGTGTAGCGGGCGATGATCATGTCGTTGACGGTGACCTGCCCGTAGATCGCGGCGATGGCGATGGCGAGCGCCACCATCAGCGGAATGCCGGTGGCATAGGTCGCCCACAGATTGCCGAGGAAGCCGAGCGCGGTGACGCCGGCGAAGATCGCATGCGGCGTCAGCCAATCGACCAGGCGGCCGACGCAGAGCTGCGCCAGCGCGCCGCAGATCAGCACCAGAGTCGCGATGCTGCCGACCAGCGCCAGCGGCACCGCTTCCTTGAGCCCCTCGTCGACGATCTTGGGCAGCGCGATGGTGAGGACGTTGAACACCAGACCGGAGCTGATCGCGATCACCAGGAACAGGCCGAACAGCATGACCATGGTCTTGGCATCGAGCGGCACCGCCGGGGTCGACTTGCGCGACTTGGCGTGGTGACCGTCGTCCGGGGTGAGCCAGAGATAGAGTGCGCCCGTTGCGAAGCAAAGCACGGCCGGCGCCAGGAAGGCGGCGCGCCAGCCGAACCAGGTGGCGAGCCCAGCGCTGATGCCGGCGGCGAGCGAGACGCCGAGATTGCCGCAAACGCCATTGAAGGCGAGCGTGCGCCCGCGCGCCTTGGAGGCCTCGATCAGCATGGCCATGCCGACCGGATGATAGATCGCGGCGAACATGCCGAGCAGGAACATGCCGAC
This sequence comes from Pseudolabrys sp., assembly GCA_035549515.1. GTDB lineage: Bacteria > Pseudomonadota > Alphaproteobacteria > Rhizobiales > Xanthobacteraceae > Pseudolabrys. Next base: position 34,734 of record DASZQT010000009.1, read on the forward strand.
ACTGAGCCCCCACAGATTGGGCGCGAAGGCGGTGACGGTGAGCGAGGCGCCGATGCCGAGATAGAACAGCGCCATCATGTTGCGCCGGCTCCAGCGGTCGGCCAGCCAGCCGGCCGGCAGCGAGAATACGCCGAAGGCGATGAAAGCGGTGCTCGAGAGCGCGATCAGTTCGTTATAGGGCCGGCCAAAAACGGCCTGCAGCCCGATCACCACGGTCGGATAGATCAGCAGCACGAAATGGTCGATGCCGTGCGCGAGATTGAGAAAGGCGATGGAGCGGCGGGCGGCGGCGTCGGGTACATAAGCGGCGGCTGGATCGGCGGACATTGCGGGCGATTCCTTATCTGACCCCTCCGCTATACGCTTGCCTTTTGGCGATGTTCGGCCGATTTTCATCGCGAACAGGCCAGCCAGAGGCGGACCATGCCGACCCCCTCGCCCTACCGCGCCAACCTCGACAACGCCCCCCGGGCGCTCGCCGTGCTGCCGAGTTCCAAGACTCCCGGCGAATGCATCCCCCTGCACCACCACCGCCGCGGCCAGCTCACCTTCGCGGTCAGCGGCATCATGCGGGTGGAGACCCCGGAGGCGGCCTGGATCCTGCCGCCGGCGCGCGCGCTCTGGCTGCCGCCGCTTTGGCCGCATACGGTCATCATGCGCAGCCACGTGGAATTGCGCACGGTCTATGTCGATGAGCCGCATTGCGCGGCGCTGCCGCAGGCCCCGACCTTGGCGGAGATTTCGGGGCTGTTGCGGGAATTGATCCTGGCACTGTTGGAGGAGCCGGCCGATTACGACGAAAACGGCCGCGGCGGCACCGTCGCCACGCTCATTCTCACCGAGCTCGGCCGCCTGCCGCAGCGGCGGCTGTCGGTGCCCTTGCCGCGCGACGAACGCGCCTTGCGGGTCGCCCGCGCGCTGTTCGACGATCCGGCGATCGAATACGACCTCGACCGCTGGGCCGAGGAAGCCGGCGCCAGCCGGCGCACGCTGGCCCGCCTGTTCCGCAGCGAGACCGGCTTGAGCTTTGCCGAATGGCGGGCGCTGTTGCGGGCGGTCGATGGGCTGGCACGCCTGTCGGACGGCACCTCGGTCGCGGAAACCGCGCGCGCGGTCGGCTATGCCAGCCCGAGCGCCTTCTCGGCCATGCTCAACCGCACGCTTGGCGGTCCCCCGCGCCGGCTCAAGCGCGCACCGGCCTGATTACGCAACGATACAACCTTAAGTAATTGTAAACGGTTGTAGACAGCGCAAGCCCCTGACGCTTTAGTTGTGGCGGTATTTTAGTGCCGGTTGCGTGGGCGTGAGGGGCCGCAATGGTTTCCGGGAGGCGCGTCGGCGCGGCGAGGTGGCTCGCCGCGGCCTGCTTCCTCTTTGTGTTCGGCATCACGCCGCCCGCGCATGCGGGCGACGATGACGAAGCGCACTTCCTCTTGTTCAGCGGCCGCGATCTGTGGCGCAACGGCGCCTTTCTCTACGGCGGCGTGGTGATCGCGCCCGGCGGGTTCGAACGCGACGGGTTTCTGCTCAAGCTCATCTATTCGGTCGGCCTCTACCGCTACAACGCAAGCAATCTCGGCGGCGCCGAGGTGACGGGCGGCGAAACGGTCGGCGCCTTCATGCCCGGCTGGCGCATCAAGCGCGGCAATCTCGAGGCGAAGTTTTTTGTCGGGCCGGACATCGAATACCACCCGCTCTGGCCGGACGATCCCGCCAATCGCCTGCGCGGCCATGCCTTCGGCCTGCGCATGGCGACCGAGATCTGGTACGAGCCCACGCCGACCACGATGATTGCGGCCGACGCTTCGATCACGACGATCGTCGGCGATAGTGCGACACGGCTGGCCTTTGGCTGGCGCGTGTTCGACGATCTGCTCGACGGCTTCTACGTCGGACCGGAAGTGCAGTATTTCAGTTCCTACGGCTACCGGCACCTGCGGATGGGCGCGCATGTCACCGGACTGAAGACCGACAATCACGAATGGTCGGCCGGCCTCGGCTGGGCACAAGACAGCGTCGGGCGATCCGGCCCCTATCTGCGGCTCGGCTTCCTGACGCGGCGCTGAACCTAGTCGAGCGTACGGCGGAAGCGCGTCACCGCGATCGTCATCGCCACCAGCATCAGCACGGACAGCGCCAACGCGTCGTAACGCAAATCGGCGACGGAAGAACCCTTGAGCATGATCGAGCGCGTGATGCGCAGGTAATGCGTGAGCGGCAGCACTTCGCCGACCCATTGGGCCCAACGAGGCATGCCCGCAAACGGAAAAAGAAAACCGGACAGGAGAATGTTCGGCAGGAAGAACATGATGGTCATCTGCATCGCCTGCAACTGGTTCTGCGCGATGGTGGAGAAGGTGTAGCCGATCGACAGATTGGTGGCGATGAACAACGTGCTCAGGCCCGCCAGCACCGCGAGATTGCCGACGATCGGCACGCCGAACAGGAACACGCCGATGCCGATGATCATGGAAGCCTGCACGATCCCGACGACGACGTAAGGGATGATCTTGCCGAGCATGATCTCGACCGGCGAGATCGGCATCGACAGCAGGTTCTCCATGGTGCCGCGCTCGATCTCGCGCGGGACCGACAGCGCGGTGAAGATCAGCATGGTCATGGTCAAGATCGTCCCGACCAGCCCCGGCACGATGTTAAGCTGGGTCACCGCTGCCGGGTTGTAGCGCGCATGGGTACGAATCTCGAATGGCAGCGCGGTGCTCACCGGGATGGCGCGGTCGTGCGCGAGCGCCGTCTGCATCAATTGCCCGAGCGCGCCGAGCGCGGAGCCCGCGGCGACCGGATCGGTGGCGTCGGCCGCGACCAGCATGGCCGGTTTCTCGCCGCGCCTGACCGAGCGCTCGAAATTGGCCGGAATCTCAACAGCGAACAGAACCTTGCCCGACGCGATCAGACGGTCGAGTTCGGCCTCGGTGCGCGGAAACTCGGTCACCTTGAAATATTTGGTGTTCTGCAACGCCGCCATGATCGAGCGCGCCAGGTCGCTGTGCTCCTGCAACAGAACCGCGGTCGGCAGATCGCGCGGCGTGGTGTTGATGGCGTAGCCGAACAGCATGAGCTGCACGAGCGGCACCATGATGATCATGGCGAAGGACACACGGTCGCGCTTGAGCTGAATGAATTCCTTGATCAGCATCGCCCAGGTCTTGCGCCAGAAACCGCGTCCGCGCAGACGCCGTGCCGGCTCGGTGGGCAACAGATGCGTCATCGGAAATTGTCCTGCGCGCGGCTCATCAGATCGATGAACACGTCTTCGAGCGACGGCTCGGAATGCTTCCATTCCAGACCCGCGCGCTGACGGTAGGGCGCGATTGCCGCCTCGAGCGCGGCGGCGTCGCGCCCCGAGACATGCAGGCTGGCGCCGAACGGCGCCACCATGTCGACGCCCGGCGTTCGGTTGAGCTCCTCCGACAGATCGACAAGTCCGTCGCCCGAAGCCGCACTCACCACATAGGTCGTCAGATGCGAGGACTCGATCACGTGCTCGACCGTGCCATGCACCAGCAGTTCGCCATAGGCGATATAGGCGATCTCGTGGCAGCGCTCGGCCTCGTCCATGTAATGGGTCGACACCAATACGGTGAGGCCTTCGGCGGCGAGCGCGTGAATCTCGTTCCAGAAATCGCGCCGCGCCTTGGGATCGACACCGGCCGTCGGCTCGTCGAGCAGCAGCAGCTTCGGGCTCGGCAGCGTGCAGGCCCCGAGCGCCAGCCGCTGCTTCCAGCCGCCCGACAATTCGCGCGCGATCTGTTCCTCGCGGCCATTGAGACCGAGCCGCTCGATAGCGGCGCGCGCGGCCGCCCGTGGCCGCAAAATGCCGTAGATACGCGCGATGAATTCCAGATTCTCGCGCACCGACAGATCTTCATACAAGCTGAAGCGCTGCGTCATGTAGCCGACCTGGCGCTTGATCTCGTCGGTCTGGGTCTTGATGTCGTAACCGAGACAGGTGCCGGTGCCTTCGTCGGGCGTGAGCAGGCCGCACAGCATGCGGATCGTGGTCGTCTTGCCGGAACCGTTGGGCCCGAGAAAGCCGTAAATGGTGCCGCGCTTGACCTGCAGGGACAGGTTACGCACCACCGCGCGGCCGTCGAACTTCTTGGTCAGGCCGTGGACATCGATGACGATGTCGGCTGCGTTCATTTCTTCAGCCCCTGCGTGGGCTCCCGCGCGGGCGCTTGTGCGGGCGCTTGTGTAGCCGGCTGGGCGGGCGCTTGGGCGGGCGGCTGCGGCACAGGCGCGGAAAGCGCCGGCAAGGTCACCGTCACCGGCTGACCGACTCGGAATTTCTCCGGATGCTCGGGATGCGCCTCAATCAGGTAGACGAGCTTGGCGCGCTCCTCCAGGCTATAGATCACCGGCGGCGTATATTCGTTGCTGCCGGAAATGAAGGTCACCTTGGCGGTGAGGCCCGGCTCGCAGCCGTCGCAGGACACGCCGACGGTCTCGCCATATTTGACCGCGTTAAGCTGCGTCTCCGGCGCGAAAAAGCGGATCTTCAGATTGCCCGGCGGCAGCAGCGACAGCACCGGCCGGCCCGGCGGCACGGTCTCGCCCGGCCGGTAATAGACCTCCTGGATGGTGCCGGTGTCCGGGCTGATGGCGCGGCGGCGCGCGAGCCGGGTCTGCGACCATTCCAGATTGGCCTTCGCCTGCCGCAAGGCGGCCTCGGCATCATCATAGGCCTTCTGCGTGCCGGCCGCGGTGCGCAGCAGGTCCTTGGCGCGATCGAAGGTCTGCTGCGCGTTCTGCACGGCGGTCTGCCTGACCAGGACATCGGATTTCTGCAGGTCGTCGTCGAGCGTGAACAAGAGCTCGCCCTTTTTGACGTGATCGCCCTCGCGCACCTTCAGCACTTCGACGCGGCCCTGCTCGTCCGGACTGATGAAAATCAGATCGGCCTCGACCCAGCCTTGCAGGTTTCGGTTGTTGCCGTTGTCGCAGCCGGCGAGCGCGAGGGCGGCGAGCAACGCGGCCGCGAGACCGGCAAACTTGATGCTCATTCGGGTCTCCTCGGCGCGAACAAGAGTTCGACATGGGTCTGCATCATCGCTCGCACATCGAGCGGCTCGAATTTTTCGAACAGGTCGCTCCAGATGATCGCTAGCAGGCCGGGCGCGGCGATGATTTGCGGAAAATCAACGAGGCCTTGCGGAACTTCGCCGCGCGCGGCGGCGCGCGCGAGCAGCGCGCGCACGGCGGCGATGATGCGCGAGAGCACTTCGCGATAGTAGAACTCGGCGAGCTTGGGGAAACGGCGGCCCTCGGCCAGCATCAGGCGGACGACGTCCTTGCGGCGCGTTTCGTAAACCTCGCGCACGAACAAGTCGACGATATGATCGGCCATGGCCGAGAGCGGCAGGTCGGCCTTGCCCATGGCCTCGATGCTGCCGACCAGCGGCGTCAGCATGGTGCGCACGAGCTCCTGGAACAGGTCTTCCTTGTCGCGGAAATAGAGATAGATGGTGCCCTTGGCGACACCGGCGGCGCGCGCCACATCGTCGAGCCGCGTCGCCTCGAAGCCGCGCGCGGAGAATTCGTCAAGCGCGGCGGCCATGATCGCCTCGCGCCGGGCGGCCGAGCGCGCTTCGCGGTCCTTCGGCGTCTGCGCGCGCGTGCGGGGCGCAGAACGCGCGCGCGTGGCGGCGCGCGGCGCCGCGCTGCGACCGCCCTGGCCTGCGCGCGCTTTACTGCTTCCTCGCTTGCGGTTACCGGCCACGACGACCTGCACTGACTGACTGGTCAGTCAGTGTTTAGCGCCGAAACGGACCAAACGCAAGACCCGCGAAGGCAATGACGGCGGCACCGGTCTGCCGTTCGCCGTGCTTGGCCTTGTGCCGGGCGCCCACGCGTTTAATCTCCAGCAAACCAAAGACTTGGATGGTCGGGACACACGGGCGTTCACGTCCGCCTTCGACGGGCTATGCTCGGTGATCACGGCGACCTGTGCCGTTGCATCGGTGCGAAAGGTCTATTTCGAGTCAGCATCCCGGGTGGCGAGCGCTCAACCATGTTGGAAACCGACAAGCTGTTCGCGGGGTCGATCCCGGAAAACTACGACCGCTATATGGTCCCATTGATTTTCGAGCCCTACGCCGCGGACATGGCGCGGCGCGCGGCGTCCCTGTCGCCGCACACCCTTTTGGAAACGGCGGCAGGCAGCGGCGTCGTCACCCGTGCCTTGGCGCCACGGCTGGCGCGCGACGCGAGCTATATCGTGACCGACCTCAACCAGCCGATGGTCGACTATGCCGCCTCGCAACAGCCCCCGGATACACGCATCGCGTGGCGGCAAGCGGATGCGCTGGCGCTGCCGTTCGACGATGCGTCGTTCGATCTCGTCTGCTGCCAGTTCGGCGCGATGTTCTTTCCCGACCGCATATCCGGCTTTCGAGAAGCGCGGAGGGTCTTAAAGCCCGCAGGACATTTTCTGTTCAGCGTATGGGACCGCATCGAGGACAACGTCTTTGCGGACGATGTGACGAATGCCCTTGCAAAGATTTTTCCGCACGATCCGCCGCGCTTCCTCGCGCGCACGCCGCACGGTTACCACGATACGGCCCTGATCCGTCGCGAGTTGGAGGAGGCCGGATTCTCCCAGGTGACGATCGAGACGCGAGCCGAACAAAGCCGTGCGCCCTCGCCGCGCGTTCCGGCCGTCGCTTACTGTCAGGGAACGGTGCTACGCAGCGAAATCGAAGCCAGAGACCCGGGGAGATTGGACGCTGCAACGGACTACGTTGCTTCCGTGCTCGCGGACAAGCACGGCAGCGGCGAGGTCTCCGCCAAAATTCAGGCGCATGTCATCGTGGCGGCCGTCTAGTCACCCAAGCCGGATCAACCGCTTGCCCAAATTCTCGCCGCGATAGAGCTCGGCGATCGCGCCGGGGCAGTGCTCCATGCCGTCGACGATGTCTTCGCGGTACCGCAGGCGCCCGTCCCGCACCCATTGCGCCAGCCGCGCAATCGCTTCCTCGTAGCGGTGCTGATAATCGAACACCAGCAGGCCGGACATGCGCGCGCGCTTGACCAGCATATGCCGCTCGACGCGCGGGCCCATGGGCGGCGGGTCCCAGCTCGAAATCGAAGCCGTCCCGCAAATGACGATGCGCGCGCCGACGGCGAGCCGCGCCAGCACGGCATCGCTGATCGCGCCCGCGGTGTTGTCGAAATAGACATCGACGCCATTGCGGCAGACCCGCGCCAGCGCTTCGCCGACCTTCTCGTTCTTGTAGTCGATGGCGGCGTCGTAGCCGAACGCTTCGCGGCAGAGCGCCGTCTTCACCGGCCCGCCGGCGATGCCGACGGTGCGACAGCCGGCGAGCTTGGCGAGTTGTCCGACCGCCGAACCGACCGCGCCGGCGGCCGTGGACACCACCACCGTGTCGCCCGCTCGCGGCACGCCGAGATCGTACAGGCCGAAATAGGCGGTGACGCCGTTCAGGCCGAGAATGCCGAGCGAGAGCGACAACGGCAGGTCGGCTTCCTTCACCTTGCGCGTGATGTTGCTGCCGTCCGACACGGCATAATCCTGCCAGCCCAGCATGCCCATGACCTTGTCGCCTTCGGCATAGGCCGCGTGGCGCGAGGCGACGACGGTGCCGGCCGCGAAGGAGCGCATCACCTCGCCGATGGCGACCGGCGTCGAATAATTCGCGACCGCCGATACCCAGCCGCGCATGGCGGGCTCGACCGAGAGGAATTCGTTGCGCACCAGGAACTGGCCGTCGGCGATCTCGGGCGCCGCCGTCTCGACGATCTCAAAGTCGCTTGTTTGCGGAATGCTGTTCGGCCGCGATTTGAGACGGACCTGGCGATTGATGCGCGGGATCATGACGATGCGGAGATGGTGCGCTCCGCCCTCACCCCTTGGCGTCGCAGAAGAAGGTGCGGATGACACATTCCTTGCCGCCGTCCTGGTAGCAGGAGCGCAGCGCCTCGTTCTGCGTGCGGCCGAGCCGCGGCCCCTTGCCCCAGCCATGCGCGCCGCAGGCATTGCCGAAATCGACCGCGAAGGCCGCGCAGCCGCGCTTCACCGTCGCCACCACGCGACAAGTCTCACCGTGGCATTTCGAGAGCGCGCTCTGGCTTGCTTCCGCGACATTACGGAAATCGTAAGCCTCGCCGAAAGCGCCGCAGGCGCCGATCGCGAGCGCGCCGGCGGCACGCGCGGTATTCATCGCCACCAGCATCAGCATCGCGCTGGCGACGAGCAGCGTCGCCGCCACCACGACGCGCATGACCGGCGTGTAGATGTCCGTCATCGCCTTCCCTTACCCGAGCGTCGCTCGGAATAAAGGGATGAGTCGCGCTCGCGATCAACGATTCGAGTCGCGGAGGCGTTCGATTTCCGCCTTGACCCGCCGCCCGACTCAAGGTCGCCGGTGACGACTTACGGACCGGAGTCGCAGACCCAGGCGCGTACGCGGCAATCGTTGCCGCCGTATTTGCGGCAGCTATTGAGCGCGACGGTCTCGGCGCGCCCGCGCGTGGGGGCATAACCCCAGCCGCGCGCGCCGCAGCCGCCGGACACCGCGAAGGCCCCGCAGGAGCGGTGGATGGTCACCACCACCTGGCAACTGCGGTCGCCATTGGCACGGCACTCGGAAAGCGCGCGCCGTTCGGCCGCGCCTTGCGACGGATAGTCGAACGAATATCCGACGCGCGTGCATTTGCCGATCGCGATCGCGCCGGCCGCTTCCGCCGCGTTATCGGCGGCCGCCATAAGCCCGCAAAGCGCGAGCATCGCAAAAACAATTTTCAAGTTACGCAAAGTCGTTCCCCCCGCGATTGAACGCCGGCCAATCTAGCAGGAGGCATGCACGAACGTCACTCGCTTTCGTGTTCGAGCTCGGCCTTGAGCGCGGACAGCGCATCGGGCGTATCGACATCCGTGAGCGCGGCCGGCCCCACAACCGGCACTTCCACCACCGCCTCGGCGTAGCTGCCGATAAGATGACGCGCGCCGATGTCGCCGGTGATCGCCATCAAATCGGGGAAGAAGCGGCGCGACCACACCACCGGGTTGCCGCGCCTGCCGTCAATCGACGGCACCACGACGAGCGCGCCGCGCTCGGGATCGAACGCCGCGATCAATTTGTCGATGAGCGCGCGGTCGACCTGCGGCATGTCGCCGAGACAAACCACAACGCCGTCCGCCTCCGCCGGCACGGCGGCAATCCCGGTCTTCAACGAGGTGCCGAGCCCATCGGCGTAATCCGGATTGTGCACGACCCGTACCGGCAGCCCCTTGAGCGCGGCTTCCACCTTGGCGCGTTCGTGCCCGGTGACCACGATCACCGGCGCGGCGTGCGAAGCGAGCGCCTGTTCGGCGGCGATGCGCACCAACGGCTTGCCGCCAAGCTCGGCGATCAGCTTGTTGACCGCGCCCATGCGGGTCGAGCGCCCCGCCGCCAGCACGATCGCGGCGATACGCGGTTCTTTGCGAGCGCTCTTTTCCGGCACGCGTTCTTCGCGCGGCTGCGGCCGCGTAACGATCTCCATCAAGAGCCCGCCGACGCCCATGCCGGTGACGTCCGCGCGCGTGACCGGCAGGCCGGCGAGCAGGCGCATCAGCACCCAGTCGAACCCGTTCTCCTTCGGTGAACGCGCGCAGCCGGGCGCGCCAAGCACGGGCTGGCCGCCCACGCGGCCGATCAGCATCAGATTGCCCGGATCGACCGGCATGCCGAAATGCTCGATCTCACCGCCGACAGCTTCCAGCGCGGCCGGGATCACGTCGCGGCGGTCGGCGATGGCCGAAGCGCCGAACACGATCACCAGCTCCGCGCCGGCGGCGAGCAGTTCGTCGATGGCGCGCGCGAGCGCGGGCGTGTCGTGCGGCACGCGTTTTTCCGCGATGATCATGGCGCCGGCCGGCGCGATGCGCTCGGCGGTGATCTTGAGCGTTTTGTCGATCACCTTGGGCGCCAGGCCCGGCAGCAGGGTCGAGACCACGCCGACTTTGCGAATTGTGTAGGGCGCAACGCGGATCACCGGCTTGGCTTTCGCCGCCGCGGCCACCGCCTCATCGCGCGCTTTGCCGGCGAGCGCGAAGGGGATGATCTTCACGGTGGCGATCATCTCGCCTTCCACCACCGGCTTGAAGGCCGGAAGCGTCGCCAGCGTCACCGCCTCATCGACGCGGTTGAGCGCATCGATGGTGCTCCTGTCGACCACCAGCACGCCGGCCTGCTCGGCGAACAGATTGCAGCGCCCGGTGAAGGCGCGGTCGAGCCGCACGCCCTCGCCTTGCACCGCGGCGGCGATGTCGGCGGCGGCCTCGTCCTCCGACACGTCACCCGGATCGAGGCGCGCCACGACGATCTCGGCCACACCGGCGGCGTTGAGCGCGGCAACTTCGGCGGGGCCGATCAGCGTGCCCTTCTTGAGCACGAGTTCGCCCTGGCGGATCGAATGCACCGCGGTAGCGCCGAGCGCTTCGCCAACCGGGACCGCGCCGAATTTCATGTCAGGACCTCTTCCATACCTCCCCCTGCAAGGGGGAGATCGGTTCACGCAGCGAACCGGGTGGGGGTCGTCGCGACATCGAAAGATGACCCCACCCGGTCCGGGCTTCGCACGGACCACCCTCCCCGTTCAGGGGAGGGATAAAAAGAAATCGTCATGCCGCCTCCGACGCTGCCGCTGTCTCGCGTTTCATGCGCAGCGAGGCGGTGATCTCGGCCATGATCGACACCGCGATCTCGGGCGGCGATATCGCCCCGATGGAAAGCCCGATCGGCGCATGGATGCGCGCGATGTCGGCATCGGAAAGCCCCGCTTCCTTCAGCCGCGCCACGCGCTTGGCATGCGTCTTCTTGGAACCGAGCGCGCCGATATAGAAGCAGTCGCGCTTGAGCGCGTGCAGCAGCGCCGGATCGTCGATCTTCGGGTCATGCGTGAGCGCGACGAAGGCGGTGTAGCGGTCGATGTTGAGTGGCGGCAGCGCCACGTCCGGCCATTCCGCGATCACTTTCACGTCGGGAAACCGTTCGGGCGAGGCGAAGGCGGTGCGCGGATCGACGATGGTGACGTCATGGCCGGCGAGCGCCGCCATCGGCGCCAAGGCCTGGCTGATGTGCACCGCGCCGGTGATGACCAGCCGCGGCGACGGCACATGCACGGTGAGGAAGACGCGGCCCTCGGCCGTCTCCTCCATGCCGCTCTTGGCCATGCGCAGGTGCTTCTCGAGCACGTCGGCGAGCGGATCGCGACCGACGTCGGCCGCCTTGACGATGCGCTGCGTGCCGCTCTCGACATTGGTGACGACGACGACCGCGCGCCGCGCGTCACGCTCGGCGTTGAGGGTGTGGAGGATATCGAGTTTCATTTCTGCCTCTCCGCAGACGCCGACCTGTTCCCTCCCCCCTTGTGGGGGAGGGTCAGGGAGGGGGGTAATTGAGATACTGCGAACACGTCACCTACCCCCCTCCCGACCGCTTCGCGGTCGACCTCCCCCACAAGGGGGGAGGTAAAG
>DASZQT010000010.1:0-2936 GCA_035549515.1 Pseudolabrys sp.
TGATCGAGGTGGTCGCGGCCGTACAGCCTGCGCATGGCGATCACTTCGACCGCCATGCCGACCACAAGCGTGGCGGCGAGCGCGAGCACGATGCCGCCGATGAAGCTGCCGGTCAGCGTGGTGAAGGTGGCCGCGAAATAGGCGCCCACCATGTAGAACGAGCCGTGCGCAAGATTGACCAGGTCCATGATGCCGAACACGAGCGTCAGCCCCGCCGCCAGCAGAAACAGCAGCAGGCCGAACTGCAGTCCGTTCAGGCATTGCTCGATGAACAGGGTCATGTTGTTTGTTTGCCGCGTTCGTGTCCCGGGCGTAGCGCAGCGTGCAACGGTGCGCTGCAGACCCGGGACCGTCCGAGTCTGTGACGGTCCCGGATCAGCGGCGCACCACTTCGTGCCGCACCGCATCCGGGACACGCGTCAAAATATCGCGGCATCGCTCCCCCACCAAACAAAACGGCAGGCGCGCCCCACGCACGCCTGCCGTTTGCCGCCCGCTTACTTCATCGGGCACTTGTCGTGGTAGACGTCCTGCGCGTTCTCGACCGCGGTGGCGAACGTCTTGAGCCCGTACTTGTCGCCCGTCTTCACCACTTCCTGCATGTAGAAGTTCTGGATCGGATAGTGGTTGTTGCCGAACTTGAAGGCGCCGCGCACCGACTTGAAATCGGCCTTCTTGAGCGCGGCTTCGACCGCCTTCTTGTCGCTCACATTGCCCTTCACGGCCGCGACCGCGGAGGCGATCAGATTGGCCGCGTCATAGGCCTGCGCCGCGTAGAACGACGGCTCGGTCTTGTACTTGGCCTCGAAGTCCTTGACGAACTTCTTGTTGGCGTCGTTCGGCAGGTCGGCGCCCCATTGCAGCGCGCCGATGACGCCGACGGCGGCATCTTTCTGGCGTGGCAGGCTGAGCGAGTCGACGGTGAAGGTGGTGTAGAGCGGGATTTTGCCCTTCAGGCCGGCCTGCGCATATTGATTGAGGAACTGTACGCCGGCGGCGCCCGGATAGAAGGTGTAGATCGCGTCCGGATTGGCCGCGCGGGCCTTCGACAGTTCAGCCGAGAAGTCGAGCTGGTCGGGCCACTTGGTATAGTCTTCGCCGACCACCTTACCCTTGAAGGCCGCTTTCAAACCGCCGAGGTTTTCCTTGCCGGCGGCATAGTTCGGTCCAATCAGGTAGACCGACTTGATGCCCTTCTTGTTCATGTATTCGGCGACCGCGCGCGGGTTTTGGTCGTTGGTCCACGAGGTCGAGAACGAATAGGGCGAGCACAATTCGCCGGCGATTTGGCCGGCGCCGGCATTGGCGATCACCACGAAGGTCTTGGAATCGACGATCGGCTTGATCGAGGCAAGCATCACATTCGACCAGATATAGCCGGTCAGGAAGTCGACCTTGTCGGACTCGATCAGCTTCTCGGTCTTCTGCTTGCCGACCTCGGGCTTGATCGTATCATCCTCGTAGATCACTTCGACCGGCAGGCCGCCCATCTTGCGGCCCATATGATCGAGCGCGAGCTCGAAGGCGTTGCGCATGTCGTTGCCGATCACGGCGACCGGACCGCTGAAGGTCGAGACGAAGCCGATCTTGATCGACTTCTGCTGGGCCGCGACCGGCCCCGCGGCGAGCAGCAACGCGGCGCCCGCCACCATCAATGTCTTGCGCATATTCAGTCCTCCCCCGGGCCGTTAGGGCCCTTGCTGGCACTCCGATTAATGTAGCGGTATCGGCCCCGGAACGTCCACCCGCGAGGGCGGCCGAACTATATTTCTAACGGCCCGGAAGCCGTTGACCGCCGGCCTGCCCACCCGGCACTGTCCCGGCCACGGGTGACAGCCCGATCAACAAACGGAATACGACCTTTGTCGAAAGCACTCGAAAAGACCTATGACGGCATCGTCATCGGCGCCGGCCATCACGGCCTCATTCTTGGAACCTATCTCGCGCGCGCGGGCCTGAAGGTCCTGCTGGTGGAGCGGCGGCTCACCTATGGCGGCGGATTGTGCACACGCGAAGTGACGCTACCCGGCTTTTACCACAACCTGCACTCGATCAATCACTTTCACATCAGCGAGACGCCCTGGTTCAAGGACTTGGGCCTCGACGAGCGCGTCACCTACATCACGCCGCGCTATGAGTTTGGCCAAGCGCATCATGACGGCTCGGCGCTGGTGCTCGGGCGCGATCTCGAGGAATCGGTCGCCAATATCGCGCGTTTCTCGAAAAAGGACGCCGATACCTTCCGCGCCTGGAACAAGAAGGCCGAGAAAATCACGGCCGAGATTTTCCTGCCCGAGCGCTATGCCGAGCCGCTGCCGCAGGCCGAACGCGAGGCGCTCTTGTCGCGCACCGCGCTCGGCCGCGAGTTCCTCGAAGTGTCGCAGCGCCAGCCGCTCGATGTCGTGCGCGAGCTGTTCGAAAATGAACATGTGAGACTGTTGTTTCTTTTCAAGGTGTCGCTGTTCGGCACCTGGCTCGTGGATACGATGTCGAAGACCTCGCCCATGGGTTCGGTGATCCGCGCCTTCGACCTCGAGAGCGGCTACCAGCTCTGTCAGGGCGGCTCGTTCAACCTGGCGCGCGGGCTGATGGAGACTTTCATCGCGGCCGGCGGCACCTATGAGCCGCAGGTTGCCATCGACAAGATCGTGATCGAGAACGGCAAGGCCACCGGCATCGCGCTCAGCGATGGCCGCACCGTGCGGGCGCGCCAGTTCGTCGCCTCCACGCTCGACGTGCATCAGACTTTCGAGAAACTGGTCGGGCGCGCGCAGCTTCCGGAAGCCTTCCTCGAGAAGCTCGACAGCTTCCAGTACACGGCCTGGAGCCTGTTCGGCCTGCATCTCGCGCTCAATGAAAGCCCGCGCTTCGCGGCCGAGACTTTCGATCCCAACATCAACCGCGCGATGAAATGGTCGATCGGCGCCGAGACCATG
>DASZQT010000011.1:0-13160 GCA_035549515.1 Pseudolabrys sp.
TACCCGCCGACCAGTTTCGACGGCAGCCGCACGAAATTTGACTGGCGCGGCAATTTCCTGGTGGCGCCGGGCCAGCGGCTGGTGGCCGGGCTCGAGCGTGAGAACGAGCAGGCCGACAGCGCCAACCTCTCGGCCAAGACCGGCAACCAGGCCGGCTATGTCGAATTGCAATCGGAGATCACCAAGCGATTGTTCGTGGTCGGCAATGTCCGCTACGACGACAATGATTCGTTCGGCGGCCATCCGACCTGGCGTATCGCGCCGGCTTTCATCGTTCCCGGCACCGAGACCAAGCTGAAGGCGAGCTACGGCACCGGCTTCAAGCCGCCACAGCTCTATCAGCTCTATGGCGTCGGGCCCTATGGCTTTGTGGGCAATCCCAATTTGCAGCCGGAGACGAGCCGCGGCTACGACGCCGGATTCGAACAGCCGATCGGCTCACGCCTGCGCGTCGGCGTGACCTACTTCCACAACGATATCGAGAACCTGATCGACTATAATTCGACTTATACCTCGCTCATCAATATCGGGCAGGCCAGGACCTATGGCGTGGAAGCCTTCGCTTCGGTCGAGTTCAATGACCGCTTGAGCGGGCGTTTCGACTATACCCGCACCACCGCCATCAACGCCGTCACCGGCGCCGAGCTGCTGCGGCGGCCGCGCGATAAATATTCGCTGAGCGCGGTGTGGCGGCCGCTCGACCGGCTCACCATTTCACCGACCCTGATCTATCTCGGGCAATGGCAGGACATCGACCGCTCCACCTTCGTCTATCGGCCGGGCGGCAATGTCGCCATTGTCAATCTCGCCGCCGAATACACGGTCAATGACAATGTGACGCTGTTCGCGCGCGGCGAGAACCTGTTCAACAAGCAGTGGGAGGATCCGCTTGGCTGGCTGCAGCCGGGGCTCGGGGTCTTTGCCGGCGTGAAGCTGACGACAAACTGACGGCGTTTCTGCTAGCCTCCCCGCCAACGCGATCCCTGGGGGAGTGCCATGCGGATACTGCGCTTTATCGTTCTCGCCATCGTCGCGAGCGCGGGGGCCGTGCCCGCGCTCGCCGCCGACGACATCCTCGATGCCATCGA
This sequence comes from Pseudolabrys sp., assembly GCA_035549515.1. Lineage (GTDB taxonomy): Bacteria > Pseudomonadota > Alphaproteobacteria > Rhizobiales > Xanthobacteraceae > Pseudolabrys. The sequence goes on from DASZQT010000011.1 coordinate 1,089, forward strand.
GCAGGGCCGCAAGGCCTATCAGGCCGGCGACCTCGCCGGTGCCAAGCAGTCGCTCGATCTCGCCTCGCAATTGATCGGGCAGAAGAACGCCGAAGGCTTTGCCGCGCTGCTGCCGGCGCCGCTGCCGGGCTGGACCGCCGAGAAGGCGGAAACCGCCGCGGTCGGCGTTGCCGTGTTCGGGGCTTCCTCGGCGAGCCGGCGTTACACCGGCCCGGGCGGCAAGGACGTCGAGGTTCGCATCACCGGCGACTCGACCCTGGTCATGCAGTTCGCGCAATTCCTGATCAATCCGGCGATCGCCGGCGCCATGGGCAAGCTGGTGCGGGTCGGCGACCAGCGCGCGATGCAGACCCATGACGGCTCGATCAACATGGTGATCGCCAACAAGTTTCTGGTGACCGTGCAAGGCTCGGCCGATGCCGCCGCGAAGCTCGCCTATGCGCAGGCGGTCGACGTCGCCAAGCTGTCGAAAATGTAGACTGATCTGGATCAAAGCCGTGTCACAGCGGCCGGATATTGTATGGTTCTCGCGCCGGTGCGCGGTTTCGCGCCCCTTTGTTTTTGGGCCCGCAACAGGCTTCGGCATTAATTTCCATGGAGGATGAGATGAAAAAAACCATCGTGGCGCTGGGGGCGCTGGCGCTTGCCGTACTGGCCGCCGCTCCGGCGGACGCGCGCGTGCGCGCCGGCTTGCTGTCCTGCGAAGTGTCGCCGGGGGTGAGCTTCATCATCGGTTCGCAGAAGGGCTTGGCCTGCACGTTCAAGTCGGTGCGCGGCTATCGCGAGCATTATATCGGACATGTCAGCCGGCTCGGTCTGGATGTCGGCTTCACCAGCGGCGGCAAGATCGTGTGGGCGGTATTCGCCCCGTCACGGCCGGGGCCGGGCGCGCTCGCCGGTGCTTATGGCGGCGCCACCGCGGAAGCGACCGTGGGCGCCGGCGTCGCGGCCAATGCCTTGATCGGCGGCTTCCACAATTCGATCACGCTGCAGCCGGTGTCGGTCGGTGCGCAGACCGGTCTTGACGTCGCGCTGGCGGCGAGCGGCATGGAGCTCGTTCCGGCGCGCTGAGAAAATCGCCGGCCGGCGCGGGGAATGTCCACGCGCCGGCCGGCTTTGCGGACGGCTACTTGCCCTGCAGGATCCAGAACAAGTCGGTGTGATCGGTGGTGCCGAGGATCGCGTCGGCACCGGGGCCAACGGCCCAGACCGGGACGGCGGCGCCGGTGTGCTGCTGGCTCGGCGGCGTCTTTGCGGGACCGGGACCGCCGGCGGTCGAGTAGGTCACGCGCATGACCTGCCCGTCACGCGTGATCAAATTGTCCGAATAGCCCGGCGGGTTGCCGGTGCCGGTGCTGTCTTCCGCCACGATCTGGCTGGTGTGGGAGTGGTCGGCCGTGACCACGATCAGCGTGTCGCGGTGAAGCTGCTGGTAGCGGAGCGCGACGCCAATCGCATCGTCGAACGCGATGGTCTCGCCGATTTGCGCGCAGGCATTGGCCGCATGGTCCTGCTTGTCGATCGAGGCGCCTTCGACCTGCAAGAAGAAGCCTTTCGGGTTCTGCAACAGTTGAATGGCCTTCTGCGTCATCGCGGCGAGCGACGGCTCGATATTCGGCCGATGCTTCGTGGTGCAGACGTGCGGCGCCACGCCATCGCCCTCGATGGCTTGCGGGCCGGTCCACTCCGTCGTCATGTTGCCTGACGCAAACAGGCCGAGGATCGGCAAGTCGGCCGGGCGCAGGGCATCGAGTTGGTTCGAGGTGAAGATCGTCTTGTAGCCCTGGCGATGCGCCGATTGCAGAACCGTCCGGCCATTGTCGGGTCCGCCGGCAATGGTGCCGCCGCTGTTATCGAAGCGGCCCTTGCCGCCGCCCAGCACGACATCGACGCGATGATCGACCGTCTGCTCGGCGATCGAGCCGAGCCCGCCCGCCGCCTTGGTCTCGGTCGGGCAATTCGCCATGTCCTTCGGCGCCTGGCAGCCGCGCAGGCTCATATGCGAGTCGAGAACAGCCGGCGTTGCATCGGTGATTTCAGCCGTCGAGACATTGCCGACCCGCTTGCCCTGCTTTTTGAACAATTCGAGGATCGTCGGGTAGTTCTGACCCGGCACGTCGAGCGCCGTGCTCGGACCCTGGGAAATGCGCTCGTCGACCGTCTTCTTTCCGGTCGCCCACATTGTGCCGGTCGCGGCCGAATCCGGATCGTAGTCGGGCCGATAGGGAGCCTTGCCGGGTTTGAGCGACCAGGTGGTCTGAAAGCCGGTGAAGGGCAGGCGGTCCAAGTTCATCGTGCCGCGGGCGCCATATTGATAGTAGCGAGCGACCGTGGTCTCCGAAATGCCCATGCCGTCACCGATGAACAGAATGACGTTCTTCGGCGTCCCATTCGCAAGGCTGGCGCGGATTGCGTCGGCCTTGGAGGTGTCTGCGGCGCTGGCGCCTTGGGCTGCCAGACCCAGAAGCACCGCCGCGGCGGTGGTCAGTTGAGCTTTTCGCATGAAATACTCCTGCATGGATGCGGATTGGCCTGGCTCGGGTTTGCGGCCGAGGCGCGGGCAACGTTGCAGGGCGGGAATACATTTACGCGACGTTTATGCGACGATTCAGATACCTGTATCGTCAGCAAAATCAGATAGATCGTATTTTAGATGATACTAAAGTCTGTACCCATGTCAGGGGAATGTCGCGTCACCGAAATGGACAACAGGCCATCACAGGGGCCGCCACATCACCGGCTCCAGCTCGAACCCGGATTTCGTCCGCACCATGTGGCCGCAGGCCGGGAAGGGAAAGTGATAGGCCGTAACCAGCAGGCGGTCGGCGGCCGCGCGGTCGAGCATGTGGCGGCGCGCCTTGACCGCCAACGGCCCGTCCATGTCGAATATCGGCTGCCAGTCGGGATGGCGCGCGAACAGATAAGGATTGCGCACGGTGTCGCTCATGACCAGCAGCGACTGTCCGGCCGAATGGATGGCGAAGGCGGTGTGCCCCGGCGTGTGGCCGTAAGCCGGGATCGAAACGATGCCGGTTGCCACTTCCGCGCCGGGCTTGAAGCGCCGCACGTCGCGCGCGATGTCGTTGAAGATGCGCCGCGCATTGCGGAAATAGCGCAGCACCGCGCCGGTCGCGCGCGTTTCGTTGCCATCGTCCATCCAGAACGCCCATTCCGGCTCCGGTACCCAGATTTCGGCATTGGGAAAAACCTTGGCGCCGTCCTTGGTCTTGATGCCGTCGATGTGGTCCGGGTGGAAATGCGAGATCAGGATGGTGTCGATGGCGTCGGGCGCGACGCCGGCCACCTTGAGATTGTCGATGAGGACGCCGGCGCTGTCGGCGATCTGCCCGGCGGTGCCGGTGTCGATCAGGATGAGCCTAGCGCCGGTATTGACCAGCAACGCGGTGAAAGTCACCGGCAGCACATTTGGCGGCAGGAAGGCGGCGGCGAGCGCCCGGTTCACCTGCCGAGCGCTGGCATTGCGCATGAACTTGCCGTCGATCGGCAGGAACCAAGTGCCGTCATAGAGCGCGGTGAGCTGATAGCGGCCGAGCGGATAACGATAGACCCCCGGCCCCTGAATCGGCGCGAAGGGCGCCGAAGCGCCAGCCGGCCAGGGCAGGGCGGATGCGCCGGCGGCGAGCGCGGCGCCGGCGACGAGCGAACGGCGGGTCAGCATCGGCCTGGGTCCTTGTTTCCCGACGGATCGAAGGCGCGGTCGTCATCATAGCCTGCCGTCTGAAACACCGCACAATCGCGGTGTATTTCATCGGCGACCTTGCTGCCCGGCCGCGCGCCAGGCGCTATGATCGCGGAGGCGGGCGCTGCGAAGGGGACGGGACGAGGCGATGCGAGGCGTGACGGTTGCTGCGTGGCTTCTCAGCGCGCTGGCGCTCGCGGGCTGCGCCAGCCAGGACTTGGGTCCGAGTTCGGCCGAGTTGAAGGCGCAGTGGGAGGCGCAGAACGTCCTGCCGAAAGACTACAAGAACGACCTGCTCGCCTTCCTGCGCACCTATCTCAACGATCCCACCCACGTGCGCAACGCCACCGTCGCCGAGCCGACGCTCATGTCCGTTCCCGGCGGCCAACGATACGCGGTCTGCCTGAGGTACAACGCGCGCGATACCGACGGCAAATACGCGGGGCCGAAGGAAGGTGCGGCGGTCTATGTCTCGGGCAAGCTCGACCGCTTCATCGACGTGAAAAAAGAGGCGCACGAGCTCTGCAAGGACGCCATTTACGCGCCATTTCCGGAGCTCGAGCAGCTCACGCGCTGATCGCGCCGCGAACGAGCCGGCGATGGCATTTTGCGGCCCATGACGGTCGCGCGCACCGGCGGCGTCGCAAAATAATAAACTCACCCGCGCGCCAATGCACGGCTTGCACCGCGCATCTACCCGCAGGCTCACCGCCGGATCGCAACCCGGCGGCTATCGACGTCAATAAACGAAGTCTAAAGCGAAGTTCAAACGGCTCAGGGTCACTTGACCTTGAGGTTCTCCGCAGAAGTCTTTCCGCGGTTCTCGACGAGTTCGTATTGAACGCTCTGACCTTCGTTCAGCGTGCTAAGTCCGGCGCGTTCAACGGCCGAGATGTGCACGAACACATCCTTTCCGCCTTCTTGGGGCTGGATGAATCCATAGCCCTTCGTCGGATTGAACCACTTCACGGTGCCCTGAGGCATGCTAGATCTCCGAGGTATTACCAACGTGACTAGTTTGGCACAGTCCGCAACCGGCGAACAAGGTCTCTCGGGCCTTTGGATGCGAGACTTTAGAGATATTTTTTTATGCGCGCGGAAACGATGGTGGCGGCGGCCGGCGACGTTTTCGGTGCCGGGCGAGGGGACCGCAAAGGGATTGCGACGGGATCGAAAGGGCGGCCCTCGGCCGACGAGCCGTGCCTCATTTTTTGGCCCTGCCGGTGACGGATCGCCGCCTGCAAGTCTTCCCAGTCGATTGGGCCGGATTTGCCTCTATTTCCTGGGCCCGTTTTCGGACGCGCGCCGACCGCGGGTGGCGTCGGTCGCCCGCTACCGCTTTCGCGATGACAGTCCGATCACGCTTTAGCTCTGCGGACTCGGGCGCACGATCGTCGGCGACAGCAAAGAGCCCGCGACATAGTAGTGATAGGCGGCCCAAAGCGAGAGCAATTGTGCGGCGACGAGGCTGTAGCGCAGGGCGTCGCCTCCGAAACCGGCGAACAGGTCGTCGCTCATGGTCCCGACCACGAGCGGGCCAAGACCCAGGCCGACGAAATTCACGCCCAGCAGGAATATCGCCGACGCGATCGGCCGCAATTCGACCGCGACCCGATTGTGCAGCACCGCGAGCATCGGCCCAAGCGTCACTCCGGCCGTGGCGGCGGGAACGATGAACATGACCAGCGCCGGGATGGTCGCCGGCAGCAGCAGAAAGGCCACGATAAACGGCTTGCTCGCCACGATGACGGCGCCGACAAGCCAAAGGGACCAGCGCGCGTCGCGGCGGCCCAGCCGGTCCGAGAAATAGCCGCCGAGCCAGGTGCCGAGCGCGCCACCCGGACCGATCACCAGCGCCAGATAGATGCCGGCGCTCGCGATGGTCATATGATGCGAGCGCACCAGGAACGACGGCAGCCAGGTCAGCACGGCGTAGCTGACGGTGCTGGCCAGGATGCCGGCCGCCCACAGGTGGCGCAGCGTCCGGTCGCGCAGCATCGCGCGCAGGGTCGAAACGAGCAGCGACACCGAGGTGGCGCGGGACGCGTTGCGCGGCGGTTCGCGCACGGTCAGCCGCAGCATGATCGCGAAAGCCACGGTCAGCGCGGCCGCGCCAAAGAAGGCGACGCGCCAGCCATAGCGATGGCCCACCACGCCGCCGCCGAGAAAGGCAAAGAATATCCCGACATTGATGCCGGCCGACCAGATCGCCATGGCGGTCGCGCGCCGCTCCGGCGGATAAAGGTCGGAAATGATCGCGTGCGAGGGCGGCATGCTGCCGGCTTCGCCGATGCCGACGCCGAAGCGGGCCACGAAGAACTGCGCATAGGATTGCGCGGCGCCGCACAGCGCCGTCATCGCGCCCCAGGTGAGGGCGGCGGCCGCGATCAGGTTGACCCGATGGCTGCGCACGGCAAACAGCGCGGCCGGGACGGTGAGCACGGTGTAGATGCCGACAAAGGCAAAGCCCGACAGCAATCCGATCTCGACGTCGCTCAGCGCGAACTCGCGACGGATCGGTTCGATCAAGATGTTCATCAATTGCCGGTCGAACTGGTTGAGCGCCGTGAGCGCCGCCAGCATGAACAGCGTATAGCCGCGCGCCGCGCCGCTCGTGCCTTGCGCAGGGTTTCGGCTCACTGGTTGGTCTGCGTCGCGCGCAGCATCGATTCCCGCAGCCATCGATGGCCGGGGTCCAGCTCGCTGTTCGCATGCCACATCATGTAGGTGTATTGTTCAGGCATGACGATCGGCATCTCATGGATGTCGAGCGCGAAGTTGCCGGAGATTTCCTGCACGAAACGGCGCGGCAAGATCGCGATCAGGTCGGTGCGCTCGACCATCGGCGGAATCGACCAAATCTTGGCCGCCATGTAGCCGATACGGCGGGGCATTCCATTGGCGATCATGTTTCGGTCGACACTGGTCAGTCCGCGCAACTCCCGGCCGAGCGCAATCTGGGTCAGTTCTTGAAGCGTCGCGAGATCGAGCGGCTTTTCGATCGCCGGATGGTCTCGGCGGCTGACGACGACGAGATCGGCCGGCGCGATCGCCTTCACGACCATGTCGGTCGTATCGACCGGGAACGCAAAGCAGGCAATATCGATGGTGCCGGCTTTGATGGCCTCGGCGAATTTGGCGTCGCCTTGCACGCACTCGATCTTCACGCCCGGCGCTTCCGACATGATCGCGCGCATGATCGCCGGCATGATGATCGGCTCGAGCGTATCGACCATGATCACGCGGAAAATGCGCTTGTAGGTCGCGAGGTCGAGGTCCGGTCCGTTGTCGAGATGGCGTCCGATCAGGCCCAGCGCCTCGCGCACGGGACCGATCATCTCGCGCGATTTGACGGTCGGGTCGACGCCGCGCGGTGTGCGAACGAATAAAGGATCGTCGATGAGATCGCGCATGCGCGCCAGCGCATTCGACACGGCAGGCTGGCTCATGCCCAAGCGTTCGGCGGCGCGGCTGATATTTCCAGTCGAATAGACCGCTTCGAATATGACAAGAAGGTTAAGATCGACGTTCTTGAGATTGACTGACATTTGCAATTCGATTCAGGTAGTTAGTCCGGCGCGCGGTATTATTCAGCCGCTGAATAAACGCTATTCAAACAAAGAACTTCCGGCAAGCCCAATCATCTTTCAAAACTGCATGCAAGACATTCTTAACGATTGAAGGGGCGTCGCCGCGCATCGTCGTGACGGCGCGCGGGGGATTTTTGTCGTGGTTCGGAAGTCTTGCGTCGCGTATCCGAACGTCAGTAGCAATGGAACTTTTAACGCGGCCGGTCGCGTGGCCCGATGCGCCGGCGCTCTCGCGCCTGTCATTGGCGCGCATTTCATTGGTGCAGGTGTCCTTGGCGCAATTGTGACGCTGCTTATCCGCGGCATGCGCATTGCGACGTGCATTGTCGCTTCTCTTGCATCGTTATGTGCTTTTCTTGCATTCGTTACGCCGGCCATTGCGTCACCCGATTGCGACCTTATCAACGGGCTGGTGGTACATAATTCACTCTCCGGCGGAGTCGCTCCCGTCACGAGCCCTAAATCGATCTTTTATTTTTCGGCCGGCGACACGATCACATGGACGGCAAACCCGTCGGCGGATCTGAGCAGTCCGAATACCGGTCTGCTCGATCAATATTCTTCCGACTATTACAATACGCAGCCTGCGATCATCAGCGCGGCGGACGGCGGTCATTATTTCACGATCCAAACCTATTCGAGCAACACGGGTGGCCACGGAACGGACTACACCTTTTCCTGCACCTCTGGTCCTGCCACCGCGCCCACGGTGAGCTCGGTCACTCCTTCGGGCGGCAATTCCGCCGGGGGCAATAGCGTCACCATCACCGGAAGCGGCTTCACGACGGCGTCCGCCGTCAGCTTTGGCGGTACGGCGGCCAGCAGCTTCACTATAGTCAACGATAGCACGATCACGGCGGTAGCGCCGGCGCACGCTGCCGGCGCCGTGAACGTGACTGTCGTGAATTCCGGTGGCTCCGGCCGGGAGATCAACACCGACTACATTTACGGCGACACGCCCACGATTACCAGCCTGACCAGGCACAATGGCACCAGCTCGGGCGGCAATACGCTCTATATCACCGGCACCGGTTTCTCCGGCGTCACTGCCGTCATGTTCGGCTCCACAGCCGCGGCATCATACACTGTCAATAGCTCGACCCAGATCTACGCCACGACGCCGGCAGCGGCAGCAGGGACAGTCGATGTCATCGTGACTGCGGCGGGCGGCACCACCGCCACCTCGAGCGCGGATCAATTCACCTTCCTCGCCACACCCACGGTGACGGCTGTCTCACCCACAAGCGGGTCGCCCGCTGGTGGCACTTCGGTCACCATAACCGGCACCTCTTTCACGGGCGCCACGGCCGTGAAGTTCGGCACGACCAGTGCGGCGTCGTTCACGGTCAACAATGACAGCTCGATCACCGCGACCTCGCCCTCGGGAACGGGCACCGTCGATATCACGGTGACGACGTCGAATGGCACCAGTGCCACCTCGAGCGCCGATCAGTTCACCTACACGACCGCGCCGACGGTGACAGCGGTCAGTCCGAACGCCGGCACGGTGAATGGCGGGACCTCGGTCACCATCACCGGCACGAACTTCACCGGCGCCACGGCCGTGAAGTTCGGCACGACCGCGGCCAGTGCCTTCACCGTCAACAGCGCGACGCAAATCACGGCGACGTCGCCGATTGCCAGCAGCGGCACCGTCGACGTGACGGTAACGACCGCCGATGGCACCAGCGCGACCTCGAGCGCCGATCAGTTCACCTTCGCCGCGTCGCCGCTGGTTTCCGATATAAGCCCTACGGTCGGGACGACGGCCGGAGGCACCAGTGTCACGATCACAGGCACCAGCCTGATAGGCGCCACGTCGGTGACGTTCGGCGGCACGCCGGGCACGATCAACTCCAACACCTCGACGTCGATCGTGGTGACGACGCCGGCGCATGCCGCGGGCGCTGTCGATGTCGCAATGACGGTGGCGGGCGGTACAAAGACTTTGCCGTCGGGGTATACCTATGTGGCGGCGCCGACGATCACGGCGCTCAGTTCCAATGCGGGCTCGACGGCGGGCGGTTCCGCCATCATCGTCACCGGCACGGATTTCGCCGGCGTGACCAGTGTGACTTTCGGCGGGACGACCGCGTCGTATTCGGTCAACAGCCCCACGTCGATCAATGTGACCCCGCCGGCCCACGCGGCCGGCACGGTGGATATTGTCGTGACGGCGGCGGGCGGCACCAGCGCGACCGTTTCGGCCGACCAATATACTTATTACGCCACGCCGACCATCACGTCGTTCACGCCGACGACCGGGAGCACCCTCGGCGGCACCTCCGTGGTCATCACCGGCACCAATTTGACCGGCGCCACCGGCGTGAATTTCGGCGGCACCAATGCGACGTCGTTCACCGTCGACAGCGCAACGCAGATCACGGCCGTCGCGCCCGCGCACAGCGCAGCAGCGGTCAATGTCAACGTGGTGACGCCAGGCGGCACCGCCAGCCATAGTTCATTCACCTTCGCCGTGCCCGCGCCGACGGTGACGGGTGTCTCGCCCAGCAGCGGGATCTATACCGGCGCGACCTCGGTCACCATCACCGGCACCGGCTTCACCGGCGCCACGGCCGTGAAGTTCGGCACGACGGCGGCGACCGCATTTACGGTCAACAGTGACACCTCGATCACGGCGACGTCGCCGTTGCATGCCGGGGGCGCGGTCGACATCACGGTGACCACCTCGGGCGGGACCAGCGCCACCTCGAGCGCCGACCAGTTCACCTATTACTATGCGCTCTCGCTCACCAGCATCACGCCGACCGGCGGCGGCACGAACGGCGGGTTGACTGCCTATATCTCCGGCTCGGGCTTCACCGGCACGACATCCGTGACGTTCGGCGGCACGGCTGCGACGAACATCTCCGTGCTGAACGACGGCACGCTGAGCTTGTCGGTGCCGGCGCACGCGGCGGGCGCGGTCGATGTCACGGTGACCTCGCCGAGCGGCACCAAGACCGCCAGCAGCTTCTATACTTATTACGACCCGCCGGCGGTCACCGGCATCAGCCCGGCCACCGGGTCGACAGCGGGCGGCACGAGCGTCGCCATCACCGGCACCAGTTTCACCGGCGCGACGCAGGTGTATTTCGGGGCGACGGCCGCAACGTCGTTCACGGTCAACAGCGCAACGTCGATTACAGCGACCGCGCCGGCCGGCAGCGTCGGCTCGGTCGACATCCTGGTGCAGGGGCCGGGGGGCTTCAGTTCGGCCAACGCGGCGGACCGGTTTACATATGCCGGCGCGCCGACGGTGAGCGGCATCTCGCCGACCACCGGCGCAGCCTCGGGCGGCACCTCGGTCGTGATCACCGGCACCAATTTCACCGGCGCAACCGCGGTGCAGTTCGGCGCCGTTGCCGCCACGTCCTATCTCGTCAACAGCGCGCTGCAGATCACGGCGGTGGCCCCGGCCGGCACCGGCACGGTCGACGTGACGGTGACCACGGCCGTCGGCACCACGGCGACCTCGAGCGCGGATCAATTCACCTATGTGGCGGCGCCGACGGTGACCGGCATCAGTCCGACCAGCGGGCCGACCGCGGGCGGCACGGCCGTCACCATCACGGGCACCGGCTTCACGGGCGCCAGCACGGTGAAGTTCGGTTCGACCGCGGCCGCAAGCGTGACCTACAACAGCGCGACCTCGCTCACCGCGACCTCGCCGGCCGGCAATTACACGGTCGACATCACGGTCACCGACACCGGCGGCACCAGCGCGACCTCAAGCGCAGACCAGTTCACCTATGTCGGCGCGCCCAGCGTCGCGAATATCAGCCCGAGCAGCGGGCCGGCCGCGGGCGGCACTTCGGTCACCATCAACGGCAGCAACTTCACCGGCGCGACCGCCGTGAAGTTCGGCGCCACCAATGCCACCTCGTTTACCGTGGTCAATGCCAACTCGATCACGGCGACATCGCCGGCCGGCAGCGGCACGGTTGACATCACCGTGATTGCCCCTGGTGGCACGAGCGCGACCGGCAGCGCGGATCAGTTCACCTACCTGGCCGCGCCGACGGTGACGGCGGTCTCGCCAAGCTCCGGCCCGACCACGGGCGCAACCAGTGTGACCATCACAGGCACCGGCTTCACCGGCGCCACCGGTGTGAGTTTTGGTGGCACGGCGGCGACCGGGTTTACGGTCAATAGCGCGACCTCGATCACGGCGACATCGCCGTCGCATGGCGCCGGCGCGGTCGACATCACGGTCACGACGAGTGGGGGGACGAGCGCCACCTCGAGCGCCGACCAGTTCACGTATGTCAACGCGCTCTCGCTCACCAGCATCTCACCGACCGCCGGCGGCACGAACGGCGGGTTGACCGCCTATATCTCCGGCTCGGGCTTCACCGGCACGACGTCCGTGACGTTCGGCGGCACGGCGGCCACCAACATCCAGGTGGGGAGCGACGGTGCGCTCAGCGTGACGGTGCCGGCGCACGCGGCCGGAGCGGTCGATGTGACGGTGACCTCGCCGAGCGGCACCAAGACTGCCAGCAGCTTCTTTACTTATTACGATCCACCGGCGGTGACCGCCATCAGCCCGAGCTCCGGATCGACAGCGGGTGGCACGAGCGTCGCGATCACCGGCACCGGTTTTACCGGCGTGACGCAGGTGTATTTCGGGGGGACGGCGGCAACGTCGTTCACGGTCAACAGCGCCACCTCGATCACGGCGACCGCACCGGCCGGCAGTTCCGGCACGGTCGACATCCTTGTGCAGGGGCCGGGCGGCTACAGCTCGTACTCGGCGGCCGATCGCTTCACCTATGCCGG
>DASZQT010000012.1:0-8928 GCA_035549515.1 Pseudolabrys sp.
GGCCAGGAGCTCACCGGCGCGGCGAGCGGCAATCTCTGCATCGCGGACTCGTGGCCGGGCCAGATGCGCACGGTCTATGGCGACCATGAGCGCTTCGTGCAGACCTATTTCTCGACTTATATCGGCCGCTACTTCACCGGCGACGGCTGCCGGCGCGATGCCGACGGCTATTACTGGATCACCGGCCGCGTCGACGACGTGATCAACGTGGCGGGTCATCGGCTTGGCACGGCGGAAGTCGAAAGTGCGCTGGTGGCGCACCCCAAAGTCTCGGAAGCCGCCGTCGTGGGCTATCCGCACGACATCAAGGGGCAGGGCATCTATGCCTATGTCACGCTGATGGCGGGCGAAGCTCCGACCGAAGAGCTGCGCAAGGAGCTGGTGGCCTGGGTGCGCAAGGAGATCGGCCCGATCGCCTCGCCCGATCTGATCCAGTTCGCGCCCGGCCTGCCGAAGACGCGCTCGGGCAAGATCATGCGCCGCATCCTGCGCAAGATCGCCGAGGACGAGTTCGGCAATCTCGGCGACACCACCACGCTGGCGGACCCCGCGGTGGTGAACGATCTGGTCGATAACCGGCAGAACAAGAAAGCGGGCGCAAAGGCGGGGGCGTAACGCGGCGTCGATCCCGCCTCATCCTGAGGTGCATCGCGGAACGCGATGCGCCTCGACGGATGGGGCCAAGGCCGCCACATCCCGCGTCGCACCAACGCGATCTTTAGCCGGCATTTACGTTACCGCCAGCTTTCAGTCGTGTCGCGATTGAGCGGCATTATCATCGCCTCGCATCAAAGCTAGGCGGGCGGCTGCAATGACGCTGGTGCTCAAGCGAACGGCTCTCTTCGTCTTCATCATTTTGCTGTGGGTGCTGGTGACGGCAGCCATCGCCCGCGCGGCAACGCGCGATGTCGTTTATCTTTCCGGCTTCGCGCCGGGCACCATCGTGGTGAAGACGCAGGAGCGCCGGCTCTATTACGTGCTCGATGGCGTGCGCGCGCTGCGCTTCCCGGTCGGCGTGGGTAAAGCAGGCCAGCGCTGGAGCGGCGCGACCAGCGTCGACGGCAAATATGTGCGGCCGGCTTGGGCGCCGCCCGACGACATCCGCCGTGAAAATCCACGGCTTCCGGCGGTCATTCCCGGTGGCGCGCCGAATAATCCGCTGGGCGTGGCCGCGCTCACGCTGCACGGCGTCGACTATGCCATCCACGGCACCAGCAATCCGGGCTCGATTGGCCGTTTCGTCTCGCACGGCTGTATCCGGATGTACAACAGCGACATCCGCGAACTATTCCAGCTCGTGCAGGTCGGCACGCCGGTGTTCGTCGAGCGCTGAAGTCTAGCCGCACCAGCTTCCACGCCGGCCGCCGTCATAGCGGCGCACCAGACCGCGCGCGAGCAGGGCTTGCGCGACATCGGGCGTGCGCGCGGTCGAGACATCGGCATCGACGCGGCCGCCATATTTGTCCTGGCCCACCCGGGTTACGCCGACGCCGCCTTCCGCCAGAATGTGCGTGAGCGCCTCGCGCGCGGCTACCGCGCCGCGGCGCTCGTCATCGCAACGCGCGTGCATCTCCGGCGCGTCGACGCTGCGCAGCCGCACCCGCGTGGTCACGTCCACGCCCGGCCAAATGCTGACGCGCGCCTCGAAGGTGTCGCCGTCGAGCACGCGAAGCACCTGCGCTTCGTGCGCGCCGCTCAACGGTGCACGCGCCATCGGCAACGGACGTGGCGCGTCGGCCGGCAGCGACGTGTCCACTCGAGGCGCCGCGCCGATCGGCGGGATCAGCGTGCCCGCGCTCACCCCGGCGGCGAAGGCCGCCAAGGTGAGCACGAGCACGCCGGTGCGCTGCGGCGGTCCCGCGAAGGATCTCAGGCTAAGGAACATGAACCTAGGTCTATCATCCGCTCAACGATTCGCACAATCACTCGCTTAAGTAGAAAATATATCTAGACACAACTCTAATGGCCAGGCAATTGCCGTGGCAAAGCTGTGGGTCCCGGGCATTTTGCCAAAATCGTTCGCGACCCGGACACAATTACCCGGCAAAAAGTAATTCATGGCGCGTCCGCGCACATCTCCCCAGCCGGAAGTTCCCGGCCTTGCCGCCCGTCGAATCGCCGCCGACATTCTCGACGGCGTTCTGCGGCGTCGGATCGCGCTCGACGAGCAGCTCTCCGGCAAGGGCATTCATCCCGGCATCGCCGCGCTCGCCGACCGCGACCGCGCGCTGATGCGCCGGCTGGTGGCGACCGTGCTGCGCCGGCTCGGCACCTTGCGGCATCTCGTCGGCGGTTTTCTCGACAAGGGCTTCCCGGCCGACGCGCCGCGCACCGAGACCATCCTTCTCATCGGCGCCGCGCAGATCCTTTGGCTCGACGTGCCCGACCACGCCGCGGTCGATCTGTCGGTGCGGCTCGCGCAAGCCGACCGGCGCGCGGCCCGTTACGCCGGGCTCGTCAATGCCGTGCTGCGGCGGGTGACGCAGAACCGCGACGTCGTGCAGGCCGACGATGCGGTGCATGACACGCCGGATTGGATGTTCAAGCGCTGGAGCGAGCATTACGGCCCCGAGGTCGCGCGCGCCATCGCGCTCGCCAACAGTCACGAGCCGGCGCTCGACCTCACCGTCAAGGACAACGCCGCCGGCTGGGCCGAACGGCTGCGCGGCCGCGTGCTGCCGACCGGCACGGTGCGCACGCTCGCGCATGGCGCGATCTCGATGCTGCCCGGCTTCACCGAGGGCGCCTGGTGGGTGCAGGACGCCGCCGCCGCATTGCCGGCGCGCTTGCTGGGCGACGTGCGCGGCTTGCAGGTGCTCGATCTTTGCGCCGCGCCCGGCGGCAAGACCGCGCAGCTCGCCTTTGCCGGCGCCCAGGTCACCGCGCTTGACCGCTCGCCGGCGCGACTCAACCGCCTGCGCGAAAACCTCGAACGGCTCGCGCTCAGCGCCGAGGTCGTGGCCGCCGACGCGCTCGAATGGCCGCCCGAGTCTTCGCAGGGGCGCTTGTTCGACGCCGTGCTGCTCGATGCGCCCTGTTCATCCACAGGAACGATTCGCCGCCACCCAGACGTGCCCTGGCTGAAAGGCGAGCCCGAAATCACCGTGCTGACCTCGCTGCAAGAGCGGCTGCTTGACCGCGCGGTCGCGCTCACCCGGCCCGGCGGCACGCTGGTCTATTGCGTCTGCTCGCTCGAGCCTGAGGAGGGAGAACGGCAGATCGAGGCCCTGCTCAAGCGCAATCCCGCCGTCGCCCGAAAACCGATCGAGCCGGCGGAGGTATTCGGCCACTCCGAATTCATTAACAGAGAAGGCGACCTGCGCACCCTGCCGCTGCATTTGCCCGACCCCGATCCGCGCTGGGGCGGCCTCGACGGTTTCTTCGCCGCCCGGCTGACGCGTCTCGCGTCCTGATCCACACTCGGGACCGGCGTATTGGACCTTCGACGACCCTTCGCTATCGTGGCAGCCGCGCGCGAGAATCGGTCGAATCGGGCCGCGCCGCTGGGGACGGGCAATTCAATGACGCGGGTGTCGGTGGCGGAGCGAATCGGGCTCTCCGCGCTCATCGGGCGCCGCGTGTTCCGTGGCATGCTCGGCCGCATCAATGCCAACCCGCTGCTGCGCTGGCGCTTCGGTTCGGGCAAGACCGACCGGCTGGTGATCGCGCCGCAGGACCTGCGCACCGCCGACGCCACGCGTGCCGCTGAGATCTACGCCGGCCGCTTCGCCTTTGCCGGCAAGGTGGTGATCTGCGATAGCCGCTCCATCTTCGACATGACACCGCCATCCGACGAATGGGCGGTGGCGCTCTTGAACTTCTCCTGGCTGCGTCATCTGCGCGCCGCCGAATCGGCGATCACGCGCGCCAATGCGCGCGCGCTGATCGATGAGTGGATCAATATCCAGGGCGGCTGGCACCCGGTTGGCTGGCGGTCGGACATCCTGTCTCGCCGCATCATCTGTTGGCTCAGCCAGGCGCCCTTCGTGTTGCAGGATGCCGATGCGCGCTTCTATCGCCGCTTCATCCGCAGCCTGTCGCGGCAGGTGCGCTACCTGCGCCGCACGCTCAAAGAATCGCGCGACGGACTGCCCCGCCTGCAGGCGGTAATCGCGCTGACGTATGCGAGCCTCTGTATCCAAGGTCAGAACGGGAGCCTGCGCGCCAGCGGACGCCGGCTGATCGAAGAACTCGGCGCGCAGATCCTGCCCGACGGCGGCCATATAAGCCGCAATCCGGGCACTTTGATTGAATTGCTGGCCGACCTGCTGCCGCTCCGGCAATTGTTTTCGGCGCGCAATCTGCAACCGCCGCAGGCGCTGATCGGTGCCATCGACCGCATGATGCCGATGCTGCGCTTCTTCCGCCATGCCGACGGCAATTTCGCGCAGTTCAACGGCATGGGCCCGACGCCGGTCGATCTGCTCGCGACCGTGCTCGCCTATGACGACGCGCGCGGCGCACCGGTGGCGAACGCGCCGCATTCCGGCTATCAGCGGCTCGACGCCGGGTCGGCCGCGCTATTGATGGATGCCGGCAAGCCGCCGCCGGTGGCGGTGAGCCAGGAAGCGCATGCCGGTTGCCTCTCATTCGAATTGTCCTGGCGGCAGCACCGGCTGATCGTCAATTGCGGGTTGCCGGCGGCCAACAAGGAAAATTGGCGGCAGGTAGCGCGGCAGACCGCCGCGCATTCGACTGTCACACTCAACGACAAGTCATCCTGCCGTTTCCTCGAGACGCCGTCATTCCGCCGGCTTCTTTCCGGCACGCCGATCGTCGCCGGCCCGCACGATGTACGGGTCGAACGCCACGACCAGCCGGGCGGCACTATTTTGCATACCTCGCATGATGGTTATGCCGGCGACTATGGCGTGGTTCACCATCGTCTGTTGCGGCTTTCCGCCGATGGTGGCTCGCTCGACGGCGAGGACAGTTTTGGATCGGTGGATGACAGCGCGCTGCGCGTCAACATGCCGGACGAATATGCCATCCGCTTTCATCTGCATCCGGCGATCAAGGCCAACCGGCTGTCGGACGGGCGCGGCGTGATTCTGTTGTTGCCCGACCGCGAGGTGTGGACCTTCGCGACGCTGGCCGACACGGTGGAACTCGAGGAAAGCGTTTATCTCGCCGGTGCCGACGGTCCGCGCCGCACGGTGCAGATTGTGATCTACGGCCATGCACGCTCGACGCCGGCGGTGCGCTGGAGTTTCCGCCACACCCCGCCGGCGCCTTCGGGCACGCGTGCCGCCCGTGCGGACGAGCCGGAATTACCGCTGTAACGCCTGCCCCAGAAGCGGTGCAGCACGGAGCGCGAGCGAGGCGCCGCGCCGCTGTTCCGGAGGCGTTCCGGGCGCCGAATTTGTAACGGTCCCGGGTCCGCAGCGCACCACCAAGAGGTGCTGCGCTGCGACCTGGACACGCCGGCCGGCTCGCCTGTGGACGCGCAACGCGCCCATCGAATTGCCGAATACCCATCCGCCCACTTCCTGTGCTAGCCACCGCCCCATGACCAATCACCTGCGCAAAGTCACCCGCGCCCTGCTGTCGGTCTCCGACAAGAGCGGCCTCATCGAATTCGCCCGCGCGCTCATCGATTACGATGTCGAACTGGTGTCCACCGGCGGCACGGCCCAGGCGCTCAAGGTCGCCGGCCTGCCGGTCATCGATGTGTCCGAGCTGACCGGCTCTCCGGAAATGATGGACGGCCGGGTCAAGACCCTGCACCCGAAGGTGCATGGCGGCCTGCTCGCGATCCGCGGCAATGCCGAACACACGGCCGCCATGCAGCAGCATGGCATCAAGCCGATCGATCTGTTGGTGGTGAACCTCTATCCGTTCGAGGCCACGGTCGCGAAGGGCGCCTCTTACGACGACTGCGTCGAGAACATCGACATCGGTGGACCGGCGATGATCCGCGGCGCCGCCAAGAACCATGCCGATGTCGCGGTGGTGGTCGAGCCCGGCGACTACGGTCGCGTGCTCGATCAGCTTGCCGAACATGGCGGCATGACCACGCTCGATCTGCGCAAGGCGCTGGCGGCGAAAGCCTATGCGCGCACCGCCGCCTATGACGCGGCAATCTCGAATTGGTTCGCCGAAACGCTTCACGACGAGACGCCCGATTATCGCGCCTTCGGCGGCCGGCTGATCCAGCCGCTGCGCTACGGCGAGAATCCGCACCAGTCGGCGGCCTTCTATCGCACGCCGGTCGAGCGCTTCGGCGTGGCCAGCGCGCGCCAGGTGCAGGGCAAGGAACTATCCTACAACAACATCAACGACACCGACGCGGCTTACGAGGCGGTCGCCGAATTCGATCCGGCGCGCACCGCCGCCTGCGTCATCGTCAAGCACGCCAATCCCTGCGGCGTGGCAGAGGCCGGGAACCTGGTCGACGCCTATCGCCGCGCGCTCGCCTGCGATTCGACCTCGGCGTTCGGCGGCATCGTCGCGCTCAACCGCGAATTGGATGCGGAAGCGGCCAAGGCGATCACCGAGATCTTCACCGAGGTGATCATCGCGCCGGCCGCGAGCGAGGAGGCGGTCGCCATCGTCGCGACCAAGAAGAACCTGCGCCTGCTGCTCACGGGCGGCTTGCCCGATCCGCGTGCGGCCGGATTGACGTTCAAGTCGGTAGCCGGCGGGCTCTTGGTGCAGTCGCGCGACAATGCGGTGGTCGACGACATGCCGCTCAAGGTGGTCACCAGGCGCGCGCCGACCGAGGCCGAGCTGGCTGACCTTACCTTCGCCTTCCGCGTTGCCAAGCACGTGAAGTCGAACACCATCGTCTATGCGCGCAAGCGCGCCACCGTCGGCATCGGCGCCGGCCAGATGAGCCGCGTCGACTCTGCCCGCATCGCCGCCCGCAAGGCCGAGGATGCCGCGCGCGAACTCAATCTCGCGGAGCCGTTGACGCGCGGTTCGGTGGTTGCCTCCGACGCCTTCTTCCCGTTCGCCGACGGCTTACTGGTGGCGATCGAGGCCGGCGCCACCGCGGTGATCCAGCCGGGCGGCTCGATGCGCGACGACGAGGTGATCAAGGCCGCCGACGCGCACGACGTCGCGATGGTGTTCACCGGACGGCGGCATTTCAGGCATTGAACAGGATTATCCCTCCCCCGCTTGCGGGGGAGGGTGGCGAGCGAAGCGAGCCGGGTGGGGGTCGTATCTGGTCGCGAAGTAACCCCACCCCCGGCGCTGCGCGCCGGATCCTCCCCTTTCAGGGGAGGGATAAGAAAGCTCACTCCCTTGCCAGGTCTCCCAGCAGACTTGCTGCAACCGACAGCTTCGACAGCGTGAGTCCCGTGCCGGCGATTTCGTGGATCTGGGCACGGATGCGCTCGACTTTTGCCGCGCGCGCTTTGACCCATTCCTCCACCGCGTTCGCGCCTGCAAAACCTTCGCGAACTTGTCCGTTGCCGACCATGGCGGCAGTGATGCGTCGCTCGGCATCGCCGATCGAATCGAGCGCGCGGTCGAGCGCGAGCCGGTCGAAATAATCCGCCACAACGATGCCGCTCGCGGCGCCGACGACGCGGTCGAGCTGGAAGAAGTCCTGCGCGGCGAAATAGGTGGCGGCGACATCGCCGACCGGCGCCTGCGTGTTGTCCGCCACCAGCACGATGTCGGTCGCCGCCTTGAGCGCCGGCAGACTGGCGAGGCGGCGCGCGAGCAATTCCGGCACGCCGGCATGCAACAGCTCCGCCGCGCGCGCATCGCGGGCCGCGAGCGCGGCTTTCGACAGCACGGTGTCGAACGTGCTTTCGACGCGGGCGATGCCGGCGCGGTAATGCGCGACGATGTTCTCCAGCCCGCGCCGCAGGTCGACCTGGCGCAGGAACCAGACCAGCCGATCGAGCAGCAGGTCCTGCACTTGCGCATAGAGCGAAAGTTGCAGCTCGCCGGAAATCTTGTTGTCGAGCGCGTCGATTTCTGCGTTGAGCGAAACCAGATCGTAGCTCTGGCGCGCCGCGGCGAAAGCGGCGGCGATGGACGCCGACGAGGCGCCGGTCTGGTCGGCGATGCGCACGGTCAGCGTGGCGCCGCCGCGGTTGATCATCGAATTGGTGAGCTGGGTGGCGATGATCTCGCGCCGCAGCCGGTGTGCGTTGAGGGCGTCGGGGAAACGCTCGGTCATCTCCTTCGGGAAATAGCGGTTGAGCTCGCGTCCGAGATAAGGATCGTCCGGCACGTCGGAGTCGAGCAACTCGCTGTAAAGCGAGAGCTTGGCATAGGCGAGCAGCACCGCAAGCTCCGGCCGCGTGAGCGGCTGATTGCGCTTGCGCCGGTCGGCGAGCGCCATCTCGTCCGGCAGGAATTCCACCGCGCGGTCGAGTGCGCCGCGCTGCTCGAGGATCTGCATCAGCCGTTGCTGGAAGCCGAAGTCTTCCAGTCCGCGCCGCTGCGCCAGCGAGAGCGCCAGCGTCTGCTGGTAGTTGTTGCGCAAAACCAGCCGCGCCACTTCGTCCGTCATCTCGACCAGCAGCGCGTTGCGCGCGTCGAGCGTCAATGTGCCGGCACGCAAGGGCGCGCTGAGCGCGATCTTGATATTGACCTCGACGTCGGAGGTATTGACGCCGGCGGAATTATCGATGGCGTCGGTGTTGAGCCGGACGCCGTGGAACGCCGCCTCGATGCGGCCGCGCTGGGTCATGCCGAGATTGGCGCCTTCGCCGATCACCTTGCATTTGAGCTGGTTGCCGGTGACGCGGATGGCGTCATTGGCGCGGTCGCCGGCCGCCTCGTCGCTTTCGCTGGCCGCGCGCACATAGGTGCCGATGCCTCCGAAGAACAGAAGATCGACCGGCGCTTTCAGGATCGCCTTCATCAGTTGCTGCGGCGTGACGCTCGCGCCCAAGCCGAACAATTGCTGCGCCTCGGGGCTAAGATGGATTTCCTTCAACGCGCGTGGATAAACCCCGCCGCCCT
>DASZQT010000013.1:0-4380 GCA_035549515.1 Pseudolabrys sp.
AAGCGGGAATCCAGTTTTTTTATTTGGCAAAAGCTGGGTCCCCGCTTCCGCGGGGACGAGCGGAGTTGGGTCCATCCAATCGCAATTCGCTTTCGTCTTTCAGCGCGACACCGGATAGGCGGCGGCCACGGATCGTGCCGATGAGATAAGCGAGCTTGGCCGCGGCCTGCGCGTAGCCGATGCCGTCGGGGCGGATATTGGACACGCAATTGCGTTCGGCGTCGGTGGTCTGCGCGCCCGGCCGCCAGGTGAGATAGGCGCCCATGCTGTCGGGCGCGGTGAGGCCGGGACGCTCGCCGATCAGCACCACGGCGCAATCGGCGCCGAACAGGGACGCGATGGCGTCGCCGATGGCGACGCGGCCATGCGTCACGACCGTGAGCGGCGCGATGCTGACGTTCTGTTTGCGCAGCGCCGGCAGCAGTTCCGCGAGCACCGGCGCGGCGTGGCGCTGCACCGCGCGCGCCGACAGCCCGTCACAAATGACGAGCGCGAGATCGTAGCGGCCGGCGTCCTTCTTTAAGGCCGCGCCGTCTTCGGGCGCAATCCGGCGGCCGAGGTCGGGCCGCATCAGATAGGTCTGCCGGTCCGGTGCTTCGCTTGCGACCGCACGTACCGGCAGGCCCAGCCCGCCCAGATCGGCGACCAGCCGCGCCTCATCGAGCGGTGCATGCACGGCATCGCGCGCGCGCGCATGCGCCAGCCGAAATTCCAACAGCGGCGTGGTCGCAAGCGACGCCCCGCTCCGTGCGAGCCCAATGCGCGCCGCTGTGAGTCGGCGCAAGGCGATCCAGTTGTCGTTTGGCTCCATGAAGCACCTATAACCAATATTTAAAGGTCGGTGGCATCCCCCCGTCATTGCGAGCGCAGCGAAGCAATCCAGAACTTGTTCACAACGGTCTGGATTGCTTCGTCGCTACCGCTCCTCGCAATGACGCTCACCCCGTAGACAACAACGCTTGAAAATTGCCCGGCAGCGCGCGCGGCCGCACGCGGTTCTTCGCATCCATGAGACCCTGCCGCTCAAGCCAAGCCTCGAATTCCGGCGCCGGCCGTTTGCCCAACAGGTCTCGCATGGCGAGCGCATCGTGAAATGACGTACTCTGATAGCCGAGCATGATGTCGTCGGCGCCCGGCACGCCCATCACGAAATTGACGCCGGCGGCAGTCAGCAGCGCGAGCAGGGCGTCCATGTCGTCCTGATCGGCCTCCGCGTGGTTGGTGTAGCAGACATCGACGCCCATCGGCACGCCCATGAGCTTGCCGCAGAAATGATCCTCCAGGCCCGCGCGCGCGATCTGTTTGCCGTCGAACAGATATTCAGGCCCGATGAAACCGACCACGGTGTTCACGAGCAGCGGCTTGAAGTGGCGCGTCACCGCATAGGCGCGCGCCTCCAAGGTCTGCTGATCGACTCCATGATGCGCATTGGCTGACAGCGCGCTGCCCTGGCCGGTCTCGAAATACATCACATTGTCGCCGATGCTGCCGCGCTCGAGCGCGAGCGCGGCTTCCCGCGCCTCGCCAAGCAGCGCGAGATCGACGCCGAAGCTCTTGTTGGCGGCCTGTGTTCCGGCGATCGACTGGAATACGAGATCGACCGGCGAGCCGCGTTTGATCAATTCGAGCGTAGTTGTCACATGCGCGAGCACGCAGGATTGCGTCGGGATGTCGAGCTTTGTGCGGATGTCGTCGAGCATCGCGACCAGCCGATGCGCGCGCTCGACGCTGTCGGTCGCCGGATTGATGCCGATCACGGCGTCGCCCGAGCCGAGCAGCAGCCCGTCGAGGATGCTGGCCGCGATGCCGGCCGGATCGTCGGTCGGGTGGTTGGGTTGCAGCCGGGTCGACAGCCGGCCGGGCAGCCCGATGGTGCCGCGAAAGCGCGTCACCACGCTGCATTTGGCGGCGATCACCATGAGGTCTTGCAGGCGGCAGATCTTGCTCACCGCGGCCGCCATCTCGGGCGTGATGCCGGGCGCGAGCGCGCTCAGTGCATCGGTGGTCGCCGCGTCGGATAACAGCCAGTCGCGCAAGCCGCCAACCGTGAGATGCGCGACCGGCGCGAAAGCCGCCTTGTCGTGCGTGTCGACGATGAGGCGCGTGACCTCGTCGCTTTCGTAAGGCACCACGGCTTCGTCGAGGAAGGTCGCGAGCGGCAGATCGGCAAGCGCGTATTGCGCGGCCACGCGCTCTTCGCCGCTTTCGGCCGCCAAGCCGGCGAGCTGGTCGCCGCTACGCAAAGGCGTAGCCTTGGCAAGCAGCGTCTTGAGATCGGGAAAGACGTAGCGATGGGCACCGAGCGTATGCGTGTACATTGTGCGTCCCGTCGAGTCGCTTTCATTATATCGAATTGCCGCGCTATCGGCATGGGTCCCCCGTTGCGGCGGCCCTTGCGCCTCGCCTCCGCCGTGTCATGGTACGGTCAGGGAGGATCGCAAGACCATGTTGCTCGGACATAATCAGAAACGTCTCGGCGCCGAAGTGATCGCCGACATGCTCAAAGGCTACGGCGTCACTCATGTCTTCATGGTGCCGGCGGTGCTCAGGCGGACCTTCGCCGAAATGGAGCGGCGCACGTCGATCGCGCGCATTCATTGCCACGGCGAGAAGTCGGCCGCCTACATGGCGGACGGCTATGCGCGCGCGTCCGGCAAACCGGGCATCTGCATGGCGCAGGTGATCGGCGCGCTCAATCTCGCAGCCGGCCTGCGCGACGCTTACCTGGCGCATTCGCCGGTGATCGCGATCACCGGCGGGCGCGATCCCAAGACCAAATTCCGCAAGGTCTATCAGGAAGTCGACGACGTGCCGGCGTTCGAGCCGGTGACCAAGTTCAACGCGACCATCGACGACATCGCGCGCGCGCCCGACATGCTGCGGCAGGCGTTCCGGGTGGCGACCTCGGGCGCGCCGGGGCCGGTGCATCTGCAATTCCGTGGCAATGAAGGGCAACTCGACTTGGACGAAGCCGAGATGGAGCCCTTGGTCGAGCCGCAATTCGCGCAGGTGCCGCCATTCCGGCCGCAGCCGCAGGCCGAGCATGTGGCCGCCGCGCTCGATCTGCTGCAGCGCGCCGAGCGGCCGATCTTCGTCGTCGGCGGCGGGTTGCGTGCCTCGGGCGCGGGGCTTGAGCTGGTCGCGCTGGCGGAGGCGCTGGCCATTCCGGTGGCCACCTCGCTCAACGCCAAGGACGCCATTCCCGGCACGCATCCTTTGTCGGTCGGCGTGGTCGGCTCCTATTCGCGCGAGAGCGCCAACCGCGCGGTCAACCGCGCCGATCTGGTCTGCTTCATCGGCACCGAGACCGGCGGCATGACCACGCATTTCTGGGCGGTGCCCAAAATAGGAACGCCGGCGATCCAGATCGACATCGAGCCTCAATCGCTCGGGCGGAATTACCCGTTGCAGGCGAGCGTGCTGGGCGATGCCAAGGCGGTGCTATCGGCGATGCTGGCGCGGGCGGACCGGGCAAGCGCCAGCCGGCGCACGGATTGGATCAAGGAAATCGCGGGCCTGCGCGCCGAATGGTACGCGAAATACACCCCGATGCTGGAATCCGATCAGGTGCCGATCCATCCCGCGCGCATCTGCGGCGATCTCACCAAGCATGTGCCCGACGACGCCATCGTGGTGGTCGACACCGGCCATGCCGGCATGTGGATGGGCGGCCTCTATGACCTGCGCGTGCCGACGCAGAGCTATATGCGCAGCGCAGGCCATCTCGGCTGGGCCTTTCCGGCCGGCATCGGCGCGAAAGCGGCGTGCCCGGAACGCCCGGTGGTGGTGTTCACCGGCGATGCCGGCTTCTGGTATCACATCGGCGAGATCGAGACGGCGGTGCGCTGGAACATCGCCTCGGTCACGGTGGTCAACAACAATGGCGGCGGCAACCAGAGTAAGCGCGGTTTCGACCGCGTCTATGGCGGCCAGCAGACCGAAAAGGCGCGCGAGATGTGGACCTTCAGCAAGATGAATTTTGCCCGCCTGGCCGAGGACATGGGCGCGCTCGGCATCCGCGTCGAACGCGCCGCCGATCTCGCGCCGGCGCTCGCGCGCGTCATTGCCGCCAAACGGCCCGCGATCATCGACGTCGCTACCGACATCGAAGCCTTGGCGCCGACCGCGGTGAGCTAGATGTGGGCTTTCAGGAGGTTGTCCATTCGGCCCAGGCCGTGAACGCTGAAGTCGCCAAACACCAGCGATTCGCGAGGACCGAATGGACACTCACAAGAATGCGCCTCTGACCCCGAAAGGTCGAGAGCTGATGGTTCGGGCGGTTGTGGAAGGCGGCCTCACCAAAGTGGCTGCCGCGCAGCGGTTTCACACGACGGCCAAGACTGTGGGCAAATGGGTCCGGCGCTTCAAAGAGGAAGGCGC
>DASZQT010000014.1:0-2687 GCA_035549515.1 Pseudolabrys sp.
GCGGTGATGCGGCCCACACATCCCACCGCCGAAAGCGGCGGCTTTGCCGAAGTGTTTTCATGCTCCGTCGGCTGAATCATCCCGATCAGTCGCGGCCCCGCCAACGCCGTATCGAACATCGCCAGATAACGCGGCTCGAAGATGTTGAGCGGCAACTGTCCGCGCGGCAGAAGCAGCACGCCCGTCAGCGGAAACACCGGCAAGGTCCGCGGCAGTTCTTCGATCGAATGATAATGGCGCGGCATCACGAAAACAGGATGGAGGAAAGCTTACGCCGCGCCGCCAGCGTCAGCGGGTCGGCAGGCCCCAGCGCCTCGAACAACGTCACCAGATGTTTGCGTGCCGCATCGTCGTTCCATTTGCGGTCGCGCTTCACGATGTCGAGCAATTCGTTCATCGCGCCTTCGCGGTCGCCTTTTGCATCGAGCGCCAGCGCCAGATCGTAACGGGCCTGATGGTCGTTCGGATCGGCTTCGAGCTTCTTCTTGAACGCGTCCAGATCGCCCGTATCGGCTGCCTGTTCGCGCAGTTTCAATTCGGCTTCCACCGCACGGATGGCTTCGTCGGTCGCGCCGTCCGGCCGCACAAGCTGCAAGGTGTTCTTCGCGCGTTCCACATCGCCTGTCTTCAGATAGCAGCGCGCGAGCCCTGCTACCGCCTTGGGATGTCCCGGCTCGTCCTGCAACACATGGGCATAGGCCTGCGCGGCCATGTTCACGTCGCCCGCGGCGACGGCTTCTTCCGCCGCCGCCAGAACTTCCTCGGCGTGATCGTGACCGGCATGTCCGCCCGTCAATTGCTGGATGAAGGCGCGCAGTTGGGATTCCGGCACCGCGCCCATGAATCCGTCGACCGGCTGACCGTTCTTGAAGGCGTATACGGTCGGGATCGACTGGATGCGCAATTGGCGGGCGATCTCCTGGTTCTCGTCGATGTTCACCTTGACCAGACGCACAGCGCCCTTGGCCTCGTTGACCAGCCTTTCGAGCATCGGCCCAAGCTGCTTGCACGGGCCGCACCACGGCGCCCAGAAATCCACGATCACCGGCACCTCGCGCGACGCGTCGATCACGTCGGCGGCGAAAGTTTCGATGCTGCTGTCCTTGATGTAGGCGGAAGGCGCAGCCGAGCCGGGTGCGGCCGCAGCCGTGCCTCCGCTGCTCGTCGCAGTGCTGGTTACGGGCCGCCCGCTGGGACCGATCAATGCCATGAAAACCTAACTCCTTGGGCCCGCTGGCCGATCCGGCAGCGCGCGAATTCCGTCACAAAGGTCATTTTTATACGCCGTCTCCCCAAATGCGGCCACAAAAGACCTCTAGGCTCGTCCCAAGTCCCGCCACACCGAGCCGGACCAGGGGAGGACACCATGACCATCACACGCCGAAACGCCCTTTTGACGGGAGCGGCCGCCGCCGCGACCTTGCCGCTGATGACGCGTGCGGCCTTCGCCGCCAGCGACGTCGACATCGCCATCGTGGGCGGGGGCCTTTCCGGTGTCTATGCGGCGCTGCGGCTCGCCACCTCAAAACCCAACCAGTCGCTGCGCCTGTTCGAGATGAGCGATCGGATTGGCGGACGCCTGCGCTCCATCGCCTTCCCGCAGGCGCCCGGCCTGATTGGTGACGCGGGGGCCTCGCGCTTCCTCAATTCTCACCGTCATGTGGCGGGGCTCGCCCGGGCGCTCGATCTGGTGATCCGCCCCACACCGCTCGACCTGCCGCAGGATCGGCTCAACCTCAAAGGGCGGAACATTCCCATTGCACATGCCGGAGCGGGCGTCGACGCGCTGCCCTACGAGATGACGGCCGAGCATCAGAATCTCTCCACCTGGTCCTTGCGCAAGGCGCTCGCCGCCATTGTGCCGGAAACAGCCGGCCTCTCACCGGCGCAGTGGCACGCCAAGCGGCTGTCGCTGAGCGTGAAGGGCAAGCCGCTCTCCGCGTGGACTGCCGGTGCGCTGCTCGCCGACGCGCTGTCGCCGGGCGAGCGGGATTACTTGCGCGACACCGCACGCCTCGACGACGCGGCACTCGAAGGCAATGCGCTCGCGTTGTTCGATTCCGTTCTGCGCGACGCCGATTCAGAAGGCCCGTTCTTCACCATTGCCGGCGGCTTCGAATCCCTGCCGCGTGCCATCGCCGAAAAGCTCACGCCATTCGGCGACATCATTTCGCGTGGCGAACGCCTCGTCAGCCTCACCGTGCCCGAAGGCAAGGGCGGCACGTTCAAGCTCGCCTTCGAAGATGCAAGCGGCAATCGCTCGCAGCTCGCCGCCAAGACGGTGATCCTGGCGATGCCGCGCCCCGCCATCGAGGCGATTCCCGATTTCCGCGCGCGCGGCTCCAAGCCATTCGCGCATGCCCTCGGCAGCGTTTCGCAGGTCGCCACGTGCAAGGCATTCCTGCTCTACAGCGCGCCGTGGTGGAAGGATCTCGGCATCCACGGCGGCCGTTCGCTCACCGATGCGTCGGCGCGCCAATTCGTAGCGCTGGGGGCGGAGGAACAGCGTCTGGCAAGCGAAGCCACCGCGGGCTTCGGCCTTCTCGAAACCATGAGCGAGAGCAAGGATGCGGCGGCGCTTCGTGCGCTCGCAGGCCCCGCCAAGCCCGGCGCGTCCGGTCTGTCCTGGCTCGACGCGAACAGCGCGCTGGCTCAGGAACTCCACAAGCAGGCAAGCGCCACCTTCG
>DASZQT010000015.1:0-3549 GCA_035549515.1 Pseudolabrys sp.
GCCGGTACACATTGCGCAGGTCGACCAGCACCGGCCGCTCCATCACTTGCTTCAACCGCTCGAAGTCGAGGGCGCGGAACTGCTCCCATTCGGTCACGATCACCAGGGCGGACGCGCCCTCGGCGCAGTGATAGGCGTCGGCGCAGAAGGTGACATCGTCGACCACGCCCTTGGCCTGCTCCATGCCGGCCGGGTCGTAGGCGCGCACTTTGGCGCCCATGTCCTGCAAGGCCGTGATGAGCGGGATCGACGGCGCCTCGCGCATGTCGTCGGTGTTCGGCTTGAAGGTGAGCCCGAGCAGTCCCACGGTCTTGCCGCGCACATCGCCGCCGAGCGCGGCAGAGACTTTGCGCGCCATCGCGCGCTTGCGCGCGTCGTTGACGCCGACCACCGCTTCCACGATGCGCAGCGGCGCGGCATGGTCCTGCCCGGTCTTGAGCAGCGCCAGCGTGTCCTTGGGGAAACACGAGCCGCCATAGCCGGGACCCGCATGCAGGAACTTGGCGCCGATGCGGTTATCGAGCCCGATGCCGCGCGCGATCTCCTGCACGTCGGCCCCGACTTTTTCGGCGAGATCGGCGATCTCGTTGATGAAGGTGATCTTGGTCGCGAGAAACGCGTTGGCCGCGTATTTGATGAGTTCCGCCGTGCGGCGGTCGGTGAACATGATCGGGGCGCGGTTAAGGTAAAGCGGGCGGTAGAGTTCGCTCATCACCTCGCGCGCGCGCGCCTGCACGGTGCCCACCACGATGCGGTCGGGATGCTTGAAGTCGCGGATGGCGGCGCCTTCGCGCAGGAACTCCGGGTTCGACACAACCGCATAATCCGCATCGGGCCGCGTCTCCCCGATAATGCGCTCCACCTCGTCGCCGGTTCCGACCGGCACCGTCGACTTGGTAATCACGACGGTAAAACCGTTGAGTGCGCGGGCGATCTCGCGCGCGGCGGCGTAGACATAGGACAAATCTGCGTGACCGTCGCCGCGCCGCGACGGCGTGCCGACCGCGATGAACACAGCGTCGGCGTCCGCCACCGCGGGCGCCAGGTCATCGGTAAATTTAAGCCGTCCGCCGCGCGTATTGGCGGTGACGAGATCGCTCAGGCCCGGCTCATAGATCGGCATTTCACCGCGTTTGAGCGCGGCGATCTTGCTTTCGTCCTTGTCGACGCACGTCACCTCGTGGCCGAAATCGGCGAAGCAGGCGCCCGAAACAAGTCCGACATAACCGGTGCCGATCATTGCAACGCGCATGAAAAACCTTGGCCCGCGTGGTTAACCAAACCTTACAAAACTCGACGGCGTGTCATAGCAGAGGCCGTATTGTGTGGCGAGTAGTGTCGGACAGTTCCGACGTTTTGCGATGGCGTCATCCAAATGACACGCAATCGCTCCAGAGATCGAATGTGACAGAAATGCAAATGCATGACGGGCGCGTCGATTGGGTCGACTATGCCAAGGGTTTCTGCATCGTCTTCGTGGTGATGATGCATTCCACGCTCGGGCTCGAGGAAGCCGCCGGCCGCGAAGGCTGGTTGCATCACCTGGTCGCCTTCGCGCTGCCGTTCCGCATGCCCGACTTCTTCATGATCGCCGGCCTGTTCCTCGGCCGCATCGTCGATCGGCCCTGGCGCGGCTATCTCGACCGCAAGGTTCTGCACTTCGCCTATTTCTATCTGCTGTGGATGACGATCCAGTTCGTGTTCAAGGCGCCCGGCATGGCGCACGAGCACGGCGCCGCGTGGGTGGTCCACCTCTATTTCCTGTCGCTGATCGAGCCGCTCGGCATCCTGTGGTTCATCTACCTGCTGCCGATCTTCTTCGTGGTGGTGAAGCTGACGCGCCGGGTGCCGCCACCGATCGTGTGGCTGGTCGGCGCCGCGCTCGAGATCGCGCATGTCAACACGGCGTGGACCGCGCCGGGCGAGTTCGCCAACCGCTTCGTCTATTTCTACACCGGCTATCTGATGGCCGGGCCGATCTTCGCGCTGACCGCGAAGGCGCAGGCCAGGCCCTGGCTCGCGCTCGGCGGCCTCGCGGTCTGGGCGCTGGTCAACGGCACGATGGTGCAGCTCGGCTATGAGAAGCTGCCGTTCATATCGCTCGGCCTCGGACTGATCGGCGCCTGCGCGGTGGTGACCAGCGCCGCGCTGATGGCCAAGAGCGACCTGTTCAAGCCGCTGCGCTATTGCGGACGCAACTCGATCGTCATCTATCTCGCCTTCTTCCTGCCGATGGCGGCGACGCGCACCTTCCTGCTCAAGACCGGCGTGATCGGCGACATCGGCACCATGTCGGTCATCGTCACGGCGGCGGGCATTATCGGCGCGCTGCTGCTGTTCTGGGCCGTGCGCGGCACCAGGTTCTCCTTCCTGTTCGAGCGCCCGGCCATGTTCCGGCTGACACCGCCCAAATTCGCGCTGCAGCCGGCGGAGTAGGTTTCCCCAGGCATTCCGGGACGGCCCGAAGGGCCGGACCCGGAATCCATACGCCGCAACGCTGGGGTTATGGATTCCGGGTTCTCTCGCTGAAGCTCGCCCCCGGAATGACAGTTGTGGATCGAAAGTTGCCAAACACACTGGCACGGCCCACATTCGGGTCATGCCGACAAAATCCAAAGCCAATCCGACGCCAGCCCCGGCCGCGCCCGCCAGTCCTGCAGCGCGACCGCTCAAAAAGGGCGACCACCTGTTCCTGGTGGACGGCTCTTCTTACATTTTCCGCGCCTATCACGCGCTACCGCCGCTGACGCGCAAGTCGGACGGCTTACAGGTCAATGCCGTGCTCGGCTTCTGCAACATGCTGTGGAAGCTCTTGGCCGAGATGAAGCCGGAGGAAAAGCCGACCCATCTCGCGGTGATCTTCGACAAGTCGGAAAAGACCTTTCGCACCGATTTCTATCCGGACTACAAGGCGCACCGGCCGGAAGCGCCCGAGGATCTTCGCCCGCAATTCCCGCTGATCCGCGACGCGGTGCACGCGTTCCAGATTCCGTGCCTGGAGCAGGCCGGGTTCGAAGCCGACGACCTGATCGCGACTTACGCGCGGCTCGCCTGCGAGGCAGGCGCCACCACCACCATCGTGTCCTCGGACAAGGACCTGATGCAGCTCGTCGGCAATGGCGTCATCATGTACGACACCATGAAGGACCGCCGCATCGGGCGCGACGAGGTGATCGAGAAGTTCGGCGTCGGGCCTGAGAAGGTCATCGAGGTGCAGGCGCTGATCGGCGATTCGACCGACAATGTGCCGGGCGTGCCGGGGATCGGCGTCAAGACAGCCGCGCAGCTCATCGGCGAATACGGCGACCTCGAAACGCTGCTCGCGCGCGCCTCCGAGATCAAGCAGCAGAAGCGGCGGGAAACGCTGATCGACAATGCCGACTTGGCGCGGCTGTCGAAGCGCCTCGTCACCCTCGACCAGAACGTGCCGCTCGATGTGCCGGCCGACGCGCTCGCGGTGCACGAGCCGGACTACAAGCACCTGATCGCGTTCTTGAAGGCGATGGAGTTCTCCACCATCACCCGCCGCATCGCGGAGAAGACCGGAAT
>DASZQT010000016.1:0-4450 GCA_035549515.1 Pseudolabrys sp.
ACGCCAATCCCGGCACGCTCTTGATCGATTGCTCGACCATCGATGTGGAAACCGCGCGCGCGGTCGCGCGCGAAGCCGAAACGCACGAATTGCTGATGCTCGACGCGCCGGTCTCCGGCGGCGTTGGCGGCGCGAGCGCGGCCACTCTAACGTTCATGTGCGGCGGCTCGGCGCAGGCCTTCGCGCGCGCTGAATCGATCCTGCAGAAGATGGGCAAGACCATCGTGCACGCGGGCGGGGCGGGCAACGGCCAGGCCGCCAAAATCTGCAACAACATGATCCTCGGTATCTCGATGATCGCGGTGTCGGAAGCCTTCGTGCTGGCCGAACAGCTCGGGCTCGATCATCAGAAGCTCTACGATATCGCGTCGAAATCGTCGGGCCAGTGCTGGTCGCTGACGAGCTATTGTCCGGTGCCCGGCCCGGTGCCGACCTCGCCCGCCAACCGCGACTATCAAGCCGGCTTCACCGCCGCCATGATGCTGAAGGATCTGAAGCTGGCGCAGGAAGCGGCGAAGGCCGCCGGCGCCAAGACCGAACTTGGCGCCGAAGCGGCAAGGATTTATTCGCAATACGCCGAGAGCGGCGAGGCGGGGCGGGACTTCTCGGGTATCATCCGTTTCATCCGGGGTTAGCCTTCATCGTCATTCCGGGGCGCCGCGCCGAGGCACCGTGAGGTGCGAAGGCGGGGCGAGCCCGAAATCCAGAGTCAAAAAATTAAAGCCGCGCGAACGTAATCCTGGATTCCGGGCCCATGCGCCTGCAGCGCATGTCCCGGAATGACAATCTTCCACGGCGGACGATTTCCAAGGTGAACGAAGTATTGCGCGAACCCCCTCAATTGAATCCTCAACAAACGGTTCACCTTCGCAAATAAACCTAATCTTTATGGTGTTATTTAAGCCGATTTTAGACTGACCCCTATAGGTTGCGACACTTGAAACGGGGAAAACAGGGCCCCGGGACGAAACAAATAAGACGCAAAGGGGCGTTGAACATGAAAGCCGTTGCCAAGACGGTCGAGCAGCCCGAGCGCGATGCGCGCTTCGACCATATCAGGCCTCTCTATCTCGAGGCCTTGACGCTGGTCGAACGCCTGCATCGCCGTCTGCTTGACGTGATCAAGGATGAATTCGACCGCCGCGGCCGCTCCGACATCAATTCGGTGCAGGCACTGCTGTTGTACAATATCGGAGACAAGGAGCTCACCGCCGGCGAATTGCGCACGCGCGGCTACTATCTCGGCTCCAACGTCTCCTACAATCTCAAGAAGCTGGTCGAGATGAATTTCCTCGATCACCAGCGCAGCCGCGTCGACCGCCGCTCGGTGCGCATCAAGCTCACCGACAAGGGTCGCGACGTGCGCGACATCGTCGAGACGCTCTATCAGAAGCATGTGCGCACGGTGGAGCAGGTGGGCGGCATCAATGCCGACGAGTTCACCACGCTCAACAAGTCGCTGCATCGGCTCGAGCGCTTCTGGACCGATCAGATTCTCTACCGCCTGTAACGCTCCCGCTCTGGCAAGCCACCTTGCCCCGGCCGCACCCTTCCCGCGGCCGGGGTTTTGTTGCTTGCCGCGCTGAGGGACCTCGCCGCCCCGTGATCGCCCGGCGGGCGGGCAATGACGAAGGCGTGACCGCGGCCACAAAATCGCCCCCTGGTCTCTCTAGGTGGAAGCAGGTAAACAGCGGCGCCCGCAACCGGGACCGGGCGTTCCAATCCGTCGAGACCCTCGATGCACCGTTCGTCACGCCGGGCCGGCAATGGCCCCGACCGCCGCACTTTTCTCACTTTGCTGGGCTCCGGCCTGGCAACCGGCACGGCGCTGATCCGACAGGCCGCCGCCCAGGATTCGACGCTCGACGCCACGCTGCAGGCGCTGATCGATCAGAATCAGCGCCACGATATGGGTCAGAATTTCGATTCGGCCTCGCGTACCATCCGCATGCCGCAGACCTCGCTGCCCACGCTGTCGGCCTCCACCGTCGACACCACCGCGCAGGCCATCGGCCAATATGAGGGTATCCTGGCGCGCGGCGGCTGGCCGAGGGTGCCGCCGACCGACCGGCTGCGCCTGAGCAACAAGCATCCGAGCGTGCTGCCGTTGCGCCGGCGGCTGATCATTGCCGGCGATCTGGAAGCCTCGGCCGGCGAGAGCGACATTTTCGACTCCTATGTCGAGGCGGCGGTGCGCCGTTTCCAGGCCCGCCACGGCATCAGCGTCGACGGCATCGTGCGCAAGGCGACCTTCGATCGCCTCAACATCCCCTGCGATGTGCGGCTCGCGCAGCTTCGGACTAATCTGGTGCGCCTGAAGACCGCCACCGCCCATCTCGGCGGCCGCTATGTGATGGTCAATATCCCGGCCGCGCAGGTCGAGGCAGTGGAGAACGGCGTGGCGGTCAGCCGCCACGTCGCCATCGTCGGTCGCATCGACCGCCCGTCGCCCGAGGTCAACAGCAAGATCATCGAGGTCAATTTCAATCCTTATTGGCATGTGCCGGTATCGCTGGTGCGGCGCGATCTCATCCCGCTGATGCAGAAAGACCCGAGCTATCTGTCGAGCGAGCACATCCGCATCTACGACCAGCACAACAACGAGCTGACCGCCTCGCAGATCAACTGGTACTCCGAGGATGCGGTCAATTATCGCTTCCGGCAGGACCCGGGCGCGCTCAATTCGCTCGGCACCATCCGCATCGACTTCCCGAGCAAGGACGGCGTGTATATGCACGACACGCCGCAGAAGAGCCTGTTCGCCGACGACATGCGCTTCGATTCGTCGGGCTGCGTGCGCGTGCAGAACGTGCGCGAACTGGTCGACTGGCTGTTGCGCGATACCCCCAACTGGTCGCCGGAGCAGATCGAAGCGGCGGTTAAATCGGGCGAACGGATCGATGCCAAGCTGAAGAGGCCGGTGCCGGTCTATTGGGTCTACATCACGGCGTGGGCGACGCCGGACGGCGTGGTGCAGTTCCGCGACGACATCTACAACCGCGACGGCCTTGGCCAATACGCGAATATCAGCAACGCCGGTCCCAATCCCGCCGCGCTCAATGGCGGAAATTGAGCCGCAGCGTGGTGACGCTGGGCTCGTAGCTGCTCACCGCCTTGTCGGCTTGCCGGCGAATCAGGAAACCGGCCATCTGGCGCAAGCCGGCGTCGCTCTTGAGCAGGTCTTCGTGCGAGGGCGGGCTGTTCGGTAATTCGAGCGCCATGCCCTTGTAGGCGATCACGGCGTCGATATCGAATTCGTCGAAACTCAGCGTGAGCGTGATCGGCCCGTCGGTGTGGCAGTGGTCGACGATTGCCTCGGCCGCCTGCTGCACGGCGAATTGCACGCGGGCGGAGACGTCGCGCCGCGCGCCCCAGGCGCCCGCGGCGCGCTCGACGAAGTTCGACACTTCCTGCAGGTCGAGTTTTCCCGGCTCGACGATCATCGCCACCTTCTTGCGGATGCCGATGCGGAACACGAGGTTGAGCGCGAGCGCCACCAGCGTCGCCAGCACCAAGGGTGATGTGGTGAGCGGCCGCGCCCACACCGGCACGCCGGTGAAGGCGGACGGATAGACCGAAACCACGAAGAACGACATCATGCCGGCGCCGATCACCAGCGTGCGGCGCGGATCGAGCACGCGCGAGGTGATGATTTGAACCCCGCCGATCATGATGAAGACGGCCGTGAACATCAGCGCGGCCGCCATCACCGGCGGCGGCATGATGGTGAGCACGCCGACGAAGGTCGGCTGGAACGCGCCGACAGCGAGGATCGCGGCGATCACATAGGCAATGCGGCGGCTGGCGACGCCGGTTGCGGCGACGAGGCCGACATTGGCGGTCGAGATGGTGAGCCCATGTGTGCCGAACAGGCCGGCGACCATGGCCGCGATGCCGTCGCCGAAAATGCCGCCGGCAATCGACTTCATCTCCGGTTTCACCCAGTCGGAATCGTTGATGCGCTGATAGGTGGTGACCACCGCGGTCGCGCTCATGGCGGCGGCCAGGCCCGTCACCGCGAACGGAATGACCATCGACCAGTCGAAGGCATAGGAGATGTGCGAGACGCTGGGCAGCGCGAACACCGGCTGCGCCAGCACGGCGTGCACGTCGGCGCCGGTGATATGGCCGGTGAAGCCGGACAGCACATAGCCGGTGATCATGCCGATCAGGATGCAGAACAGCCGCAGCTTGCCCTTGTTCCAGATGTTGAGCGCGATCATCACGCCGATGCTGACCGCGAACACCAGTGCGTCGCGGCCGGCGAGCATGGCGCCATGCGTGTCGCCGAGCATCACATGCAGCGCGGCAAGGCCGATGATGACGCCGACCAGGAACACCACCATGCCGGCGGTCTCCGGCGGGATGAAGGCGCGCAGCCGCGACCATACGCGCGACAGACCGATCTCGATCAGGCCGGCGAACATGGTCATGCCCCAGACCAGCGGCA
>DASZQT010000017.1:0-2239 GCA_035549515.1 Pseudolabrys sp.
CGCGCGCGCCAAGCCGGCTACGATGCCGAGCTGAAGGCCATCTACGGCGACGCCGTCTTCGCCGACGACAAGAAGACCTTCGCCACGCTGACCGAGGCGCTCGAAGTGTTCGAGCAGAGCGCAACCGACTTCTACCCCTACAACAGCAAATACGACGCCTTCCTTGCAGGCCGCGTTGAGCTCACGCCGCAGGAGGCGCGCGGGCTTGAACTGTTCAACGATCCCGCCAAGGGCAATTGCGCGAGCTGCCATATCAGCGAGCGCGCCAATGACGGCACGCCGCCGCAATTCACCGACTACGGCATGATCGCGCTCGGCCTGCCGCGCAATCCGGCGATCCCGGCCAATGCCGATGCGAACTATCACGACCTCGGCCTGTGCGGGCCGTTGCGCACCGACTTTGCCGGACGCGCGGAGTATTGCGGGCTGTTCCGCACGCCGTCGCTGCGCAATGTCGCCTTGCGCAAGACCTTCTTCCATAACGGGCTGGTACATTCGTTACGCGAAGCGGTCGCTTTCTACGTCGAGCGCGACACCAAGCCGGAGAAATGGTACCCGCGCGGGCCCGACGGCAAGGTCGCCAAATTCGACGACCTCCCCGCGCCCTACCTGGAAAACATCAACACCGATGCACCGTTCGGCGGCGCGCCGGGCGACAAGCCGGCGCTGTCGGATCGCGAGATCGACGACATCGTCGCTTTTCTCGGTACGCTCACCGACGGCTACAAGCCCCGTTGACACGCCAACCGGCTTTCAACCCGCCGGCGCCGGACGGAGTGCGACCGAAATGTTGTTCTCCCTGGACGCCCGCGCGTCGAATTATCTTTCTACAACCGACCGCTGCGCGGTCCGCCAGTGCTCTTTATCGTCGCACCCCTGTCAGCGTCTTGTGCGGCCGACCATATTGCGCGAGAAGGCTGCGAAAATTCATATTGGAGATAAGACCATGACGCTGGCAATCGGCGATACCGCCCCGGACTTCGAAGCGGAAACCACCGAAGGCAAAATCCGCTTTCACGAGTGGCTGGGCGATTCCTGGGGCATCCTGTTCTCGCACCCCAAGGATTTCACGCCGGTGTGCACCACCGAGCTCGGCACCATGGCGCGGCTGAAGCCGGAATTCGACAAGCGCAACGCCAAGATCATCGGCCTCTCCGTCGACCCGGTCGACAATCACGCGAAATGGGCGGTCGACATCAAGGACGTGGTCGGCTTCGCGCCGAACTATCCGATGATCGGGGACACCGATCTGAAGGTCGCCAAAGCCTACGGCATGCTGCCGGCGGCGACCGGCGGCACGTCCGAGGGCCGCACACCGGCCGACAATCAGACCGTCCGTAACGTCTTCATCATCGGGCCGGACAAGAAGATCAAACTGATCCTGGTCTATCCGATGTCGACCGGCCGCAATTTCGACGAGGTGCTGCGCGTGCTCGACTCGCTGCAATTGACGGCCAAGCATCGCGTGGCCACGCCCGCGAACTGGAAACAGGGCGAGGACGTCATCATCACCAGCGCGGTCAGCAATGACGAAGCCAAGCAGATTTTCCCCGGCTTCAAGACCGTGAAGCCCTATTTGCGGATCACGCCGGCGCCGAAGTGACGCGGCCGCCGCGAGGTGTCGACGGGCGCGGACAACCAAGTCCGCGCCCTTGATCTTTTGGCGGCCGGGTCCCTATTTTGCGCCTCGTCCCCGGAGCGCCCAATCCCATGAACGATGCCACCGTCAATGAAGCGGCCCATTCGCAGCCGCCCTTCGCCCATTTCCTCGGGCTCAAGATCACGCAAGTCTCACCCGAGCGGGTCTGCGGCGAACTTGCCGGACGCGACGATCTCAAGAACCGCTTCGGCCTGATCCATGGAGGCGCCATCATGGCGCTGGCCGACAATCTCGGCGCCACCGCCACCATGGCCAATCTCAAGCCGGGACAGACCACCACCACGATCGAGAGCAAGACCAATTTCTTCGTCGGCATCCCGATCGGCGACACCGCCAAGGCGGAATGCGTCGCGCTGCATCGTGGCCGCACCACCATGG
This sequence comes from Pseudolabrys sp., assembly GCA_035549515.1. Classification (GTDB taxonomy): domain Bacteria; phylum Pseudomonadota; class Alphaproteobacteria; order Rhizobiales; family Xanthobacteraceae; genus Pseudolabrys. Next base: position 2,039 of record DASZQT010000017.1, read on the forward strand.
TCTGGCAGACCCGCATCACGCGCGGCGACGGCAAATTATGCGCCATCGTCACGCAGACCCAGATGGTGCTCGAGCCGAGAAGCTGATCAGCCCTCGCGGGCGACCGACGCCGCAGCGTTGCCCGCCACCGGCTTCACCGCCGCGCCGCGATTGGCCAGCACCACGCCGACCGCGCAAACCACCATGCCGGCAATCGAGAGC
>DASZQT010000018.1:0-7076 GCA_035549515.1 Pseudolabrys sp.
TACCTCTGGCTCAAAGCGCTTCACATCATCGCGGTCATTTCCTGGATGGCCGGAATGCTCTATCTGCCGCGGCTGTTCGTCTATCATGCGGCGGCTGAGCCGGGCTCCGCCCAGTCGGAGACGTTCAAGGTGATGGAGCGCCGGCTCTATCGCTTCATCATGACGCCGGCGATGATCGTGACCTGGCTCGCCGGTCTCGTACTGGTACTCGAGGGTGGCTGGCTTGCCGCCGGCTGGTTCCACCTCAAGTTGGTGCTGGTGATCGCCATGACCGTGCTGCACGGGCTGCTCGGTCATTGGGGCAACGACTTCGCCTTCGACCGCAACCCGCGCAGCCAGAAATTCTACCGGATCGCCAACGAGATACCCACGCTGCTCTTGATCGTCATCGTCGTCCTGGTGGTCGTAAAGCCGTTCTGATCAGGCAGGCGCCAGCCGTCGGCCTAAAATAAATGCAGACGGCCAACCGATTCCGCCCCCGCCGGCAAGCAACGATTCAGCTTGCCGCGCATTTAACCTGCAAATCCGCACAGCCTCGCGCACGCCCTCTTGCGCAAAATCGCCGCTCCACCTATGTTGATTGCATCCCACCGAACGCAGGCGGCTGAACGCAGGCGTAAGCACATCGCGATCGGGCGCCGATTTGTTCGGTCCGGCCGCAGCATCGGGCCCCGGGACCACATCCCAAAGCGCCCAGCGTCAATCCAGACCTGCCAATCCACGTCTTCAGCCAGCGTCCGTCTTGCCATTTTTCTAAGGCGCCGCTGGCCTATCTCCGAACAGGACAGTTACCCCCCATGCGGGAAATGAAGCTCCAGGACCTCAAGTCCAAGACTCCTGCCGAACTCGTTGCCTTCGCCGAAGAACATCAGGTCGAGAACGCCTCGACCATGCGTAAGCAGGAATTGATGTTCGCCATCCTCAAGCAGCTCGCCGCCCAGGAAGTCGACATCATCGGCGAAGGCGTCGTCGAAGTGCTGCCGGACGGTTTCGGCTTTTTGCGCTCGCCCGAGTCGAACTACCTCTCGGGCCCCGACGACATCTATGTCTCGCCCTCGCAGATCCGCCGTTTCGGCCTGCGCACCGGCGACACGGTCGAAGGCCACATCCGCTCTCCGAAAGAGGGCGAGCGCTATTTCGCGCTGCTCAAGGTCAACACGCTCAATTTCGAAGACCCCGAAAAGGCCAAGCACAAGGTCAATTTCGACAACCTGACGCCGCTTTATCCGGACGAGCGGCTGAAGATGGAATACGAAGATCCGACCAAGAAGGATCTGTCCGCGCGCGTCATCGATATCGTCGCGCCCATCGGCAAGGGCCAGCGCGCGCTGATCGTGTCGCCGCCGCGCACCGGCAAGACCGTGCTGCTGCAGAACATCGCGCACTCGATTACCGCCAACCATCCCGAAGTCTTCCTGATCGTGCTCCTGATCGACGAGCGCCCGGAAGAAGTCACCGACATGCAGCGCTCGGTGAAGGGCGAGGTGATTTCCTCGACCTTCGACGAGCCGGCGGCGCGCCACGTGCAGGTCGCCGAGATGGTGATCGAGAAGGCCAAACGCCTGGTCGAGCACGGTCGCGATGTCGTGATCCTGCTCGACTCGATCACCCGCCTCGGCCGCGCCTACAACACCGTGGTGCCGTCGTCGGGCAAGGTGCTCACCGGCGGCGTCGACGCCAACGCCCTGCAGCGGCCGAAGCGCTTCTTCGGCGCCGCGCGCAACATCGAGGAAGGCGGCTCGCTCACCATCATCGCCACCGCGCTGATCGACACCGGCAGCCGCATGGACGAAGTCATCTTCGAAGAGTTCAAGGGCACCGGCAATTCGGAGCTCATCCTCGACCGCAAGGTGGCCGACAAGCGCACCTTCCCGGCCATCGACATCACCCGCTCCGGCACCCGCAAGGAAGAGCTGCTCACCGAAGCGCCGGTGCTCAAGAAGATGTATGTCCTGCGCCGCATCCTCAATCCGATGGGCACCATGGACGCCATCGACTTCCTGCTCGACAAGCTCCGCAACACCAAGAGCAATGCGGATTTCTTCGAGAGCATGAATACGTAAGTCTCTTTATCCCTCCCCGCAGAGCGGGGAGGGATAAGCCCGCCCAAACTTTGAGCGCGTTTGCCGTTTATTGATGCGGTGTTTTGTGCGTTCGCGAAAGGATTTCGAAACCATCTTCTGGCGAATTGGAAAGTGGTAATCCCGTAATTCGAGCCAGCAATGCCCCACCGCAGCCGTCTCCGATTTCAGCGACCGGCGCTGTGGATCGCCATCCCCATCTTCGGCGCCAGCATCATCATCGTTATCGCGCTCAGCCTGTGGCCGTCGCCCGTGCTCGGGCTATGCCTCGGCCTCGCCTGTGCCGTCGCCATCGGCAGCTTCGCGGAATATCGGCTCTCGCGCATCATTGCCTCGATCGGCGAGATCGCCGCCGGCGACCGCTACACCAGCCTGCCCGAATTGATCGGCGACGGCGCCTTGCGCGCCTTTGGCCGGACCGCCGAGACCGTGCGCGGCGCGCTCATCCATGCCGACACGCTGGCGGTCGACCAGCGCCGGCGCGAGACCGAGGCGCGCCTGCATCATGCCGGCCGCGTGTTCTTCACCGCCAATTTCCGCCGCGGCGTGGACGATGTCGTCAATGCCTTCACCAGCGCCGGCGAGCGCATTCGCGGCACGGCCGTCCGCCTCGCCGACAGCAACAAGGAAATGGCCCGGCAAGTGATGGAATCGTCGGCCGCGGCCGCCCAGGCGGCCGAGGACGTCGCCAGCGTCGCCGATGCCGCGCACGACGTGCGGGCCTTGGCGATCGACTCCGAACGGCAAGTCGCGGAAGCGCGCGCCGCGACCCGCCGCACCCTCACCGAGCTCGCCCGCGCCGACGAGACCATGCGCAATCTCGGGCTCGCCGCCGGCCGCATCGAGCAGGTCATCAAGCTGATTCAGGAAATCGCCGGACAAACCTCGCTGCTGGCGCTCAATGCCACCATCGAAGCGGCGCGCGCCGGCGAATCGGGCCGTGGCTTCGCGGTGGTCGCCGCCGAAGTGAAGGCGCTGGCCCGCCGTACCGAGCTTGCCACCAAGGAAATCGGCGCCCAGGTGCACGACATCCAATACGCGGTGCAGGAGACCGGCGACGCCATCGGCGCGGTCGACCGCAGCGTGGCGGAGATGGGCCACGTCAACGAGAACGTCACCCGGCTGATGGAAAAGCAGATCGCCCAGCTCGATCTGATCGGTACGCAGGCGACCAAGGTTGCCGACACCGTGGGCGAAGCGCTGCCGCGCATCGAATCGGTCGTGGCGGAGGTGGCGGTGGCCGGCGATGCCGTGCTCGCGACCGCCGGCGACCTGATCGACCGCGCGCATTCGCTCACCGCCTCGGTCGGCCGCTATTTCACCGATCTCGATCACGGCTCGGTCAAGGTCGGCATCCTGCATTCGCTGTCCGGAACGCTCACCACCAGCGAGCGGCCGTTGCAGCAGCTTCTGGTGATGATGATCGAGAAGCTCAACCGCGGCGGCGGTCTGCTCGGCCGTCCGGTCGAAGCGGTGATTCTCGATCCGCGTTCCGACATCGATGCCTATGCGGCGCAGACCGAGGTCTTGCTGCGCGACCACAAGGTGGCCGCGATTTTCGGCTGCTGGTCGTCGGCCTCGCGCAAGCGCGTGCTGCCGGTGCTCGCCAAATATGACGGGCTGCTGTTCTATCCGAGCCAGTATGAGGGCGAGGAACAGTCGCCGCACGTGGTCTACACCGGCGCCACCCCGGCGCAACAGGCGCTGCCGGCGGTCGACCACCTCATCGGGCTCGGGCGGCGACGCTTCTTCCTGCTCGGCACCGACTACGTCTATCCGCGCACCACGAATGCGATCATCCGCAATTATCTCGCTGCCAAGGGCATCGGCGAGGAAGCGGTCGATGAGCTTTATCTGCCGTTCGGCGAGAAAGTATTCGGCGACACCGTGCGCCATATCCGCAAATTCGCCGGCCGCAATGGCGCCATCGTCGCAACGCTGTCGGGCGATTCCAATGTGCATTTCTTCCGCGAGCGCGCGCGCCAGGGACTGGACGCCGAGATTCTGCCGGTGATGAGCCTCTCGCTCGGCGAGGCGGAATTGCCGGCATTGGCCGAGCGCAAGCTGATCGGCCACCGCGTGGCGTGGAACTATCTGCACACGCTCAACACGCCGGAAAACCATCGATTCGTCGCGGAATGGCGCGACTTCATCGGCGATCCGACGGCGCTGACCAACGATCCCATGGAGGCGAGCTGGCTCGGCTTTACGCTGTGGTCGCAAGCGGTGGCGGCGGCCGGCACCACTGAAGTTCAGGCGGTGCGGCGCGCGCTCGCCGGCCGCTCGATCCGCGCGCCGTCCGGCTTCGACGTGATGTTCGACACCGCCACCCAGCATCTGCACAAGCCGGTGGTGATCGGCCGCTTCGATGAGCACAACATGATCCAGCCGGTGTGGGTCAGCAAGGGACTGGTCGCGCCGGAACCCTGGAGTCCGTGGATCAAGCCGGGCGCAAGCGAGCTACGCCGGGCGGGTTGAGCGCGCGCGTCGCTCCTCGCGCAGCGCGAATCCCGGATCGGGCATGCACACGCTGTCCTTCGCGCCGGTGAATTGCTTGCATTCCTGCAGGCTGGAATAGCCGCAGCGCACCGGTGCGCCTTCCTTGTCCTTGAAGCCGCACCATTCGTCCGCCCGCGCGGGCGTCGTCGTCGCCGCGGTCAGAGTTCCAAAGAGGCATACGGCGAGCCCCGCCGTCAGAAGCGCAATTCGCATGGCGATTCTCCGATCGCCGCCCCCGAAACAAGTGATTCCCGATTTTGACGGGACGACAGCTTGCATGCAAGCCGGGCCGGTGCACGAATTTTGTTGTGCGCGCGAGGGAACGAACTCGCGTCTCATTCGTTGGGCGGCGAGTTACGCGGGACGGTATTTGTGCACATCCACGTCGGCACTGTTCGACGTTAGACGGCGCGGCGCCGGGCCGGCGGTCGCGGCCGGCGGCGTGAGTGTCGCGCACCGCTTGGCCGCGTAACCGCGCGCGATGGGCTGCGCGCCGCCATGTCTCGGGGCAATGGAAAACGATCGGGGCGCCGAAGGAGGCGGCGCGGCTGAAAACTTTCATCAAACGAGAGAGGGTCAAGATGAATCGTTGGCATGCCCTGGCAGCCGCGTCCGCTGTTCTTTTTGTCAGCGTGCAACCGACGCTCGCGCGTCACCACCACCGCTCGGATCGCCATCAGGCCGATCGCCATCACCGCAGCTCGCACCACATACAAACCGTCCGGCGTCAGCAGGTTCTCATTGCCGTCGATCCAGACGGCTGCGTTTCCGACAACAATGGCCGGCGACGTTGCCTTTCGCCGTCGCGTGCGGCCAAAGCGCCGGTTTACGATGCGAACGGCAGCCGTGTCGCCTATGCGAGCGCAAACACAAGCACAAACGCGCGCGGCTATAACGGCACGATCATCGGTGGCCGGCCGGACGGCTGTCCGCACGCTTATTGCGGCTGCGGCCTGCGCAAATATCTTGGGCTCGACGACAAGCGGCTTAATCTGGCGTGGAACTGGGCGCGGTTTTTTCCGCGCGTGGCCGGTCCGGCGCCCGGCATGGCGGCGGTGCGCGGCCATCATGTGATGTACATCGAAGCCGCCGCCGGCGACGGACTATGGACCGTGCGCGATTATAATTCCGGCGGCGGGCTGTCGCGCGTCCATGTGCGCGACGTGCGCGGCTACGTGTTCGTCAATCCGCGCGGTTGAGGCGATCAACGCATCGCGGCGACGGCGGCCGCAATGGCCGCCGGATCGCTCACCGGCAGTGAGCAGCGCTCGCCCACACAGACGAAAGCCGCGCTGCCGGTGACCGCCTTCAGCTTGTCCTGCGCCGGATGCGACGCGGGTAGCTCGGCGGCGCCGCGCGCGCGCAACACGATGCGATCGAGATAAGGCAATTTGAGCGCGGCTTGCGCGAAGGCTTCGGCGTCAGGACCGACGCAGACGATCTCGGCCGCGCGCAGGCGCAGATCGAGCGCGTTCAAGAGCGCGACATGGCCGAACAGATTGCGCGCGGCGGTGGCCAGCACGTGCTCGATCAATCGGTCGGCGCGCGCGCGGAAAGCGTCGTCACCCGCCAGCACGGCCAGCCGCACCAGGTTCTGCGCGGCGACTGCGTTCGGATTGGGCGTGGCGTCGTCCATGGTCGAATGCGGGCGCAAAATGAGATCGCCGGCATCGTCGGCCGACAAATAGTAAGCGCCGGTCGCGGCATCGGTGTAATGCGCATCGAAAGCGCGCTGCCAAGTCAGCGCGCGCTCAAGGTAGGCGCGTTCGCCACTCGCCTCGTAGAGTGCGAGCGCGGCGCGGATCATGGCGGCGAAGTCGGAGGCAAGGCCAGGGAACGTCAGCTTGCCGGCGCGCCAGGAATGGCCGAGGCGCTGTTCGCCGTCGGCGTCGCGCGTCATGGTCGTCGCGATGAAATCGAAGGCGCGCTTGGCCATCGCCAGCCATTCCGGCTCGTCGAGAATGATGCCGGCATTGACCAGCGCGGCGATCATCAGCCCGTTCCAGTCGGCCAGCACCTTGTCGTCGAGCCCGGGCCGCACGCGCGCCGCGCGCGCATCGAGCAGGATGGCGCGCAACGCCGCCAGCCGCGCTTCGTCATCGCCGCTGCGCGGCCTGCTCTGCAGGCGATTGAGAATGTTGTGGCCTTCGAAATTGCCATCGTCGGTGACGTCATAGTGGTGCGCGAAGAACTCGCCGGCGTCGGGCCCGAGCAATTCGATGATCTCGTTCTTCGACCAGACGTAGAACTTGCCGTCCTCGCCTTCCGAATCGGCATCGAGCGAGGCGGCAAAAGCGCCTTCGGCGGTGGTCATCTCGCGTTTGAGCCATTCGACCGTTTCGCGCGCGCGCTCGGCGAATAGCGGATTGCCGCTACGCTGCCAGGCGAGCGCATGCTCGAGATAGGCGTGCTCGCCGGTAGCCTCGTGCAGCGCGAGCGCGGCGCGGATCATGGCGGCGAAATCGGAGGCGAGCCCGGGAAAGAGCAAGCGGCCGT
>DASZQT010000019.1:0-9598 GCA_035549515.1 Pseudolabrys sp.
GCCCAAGAGGTCGCCGCGTTTCCAGGCCAGCAGCGGCCCGAATGGCATCGCGAAGATGAGCGCCATCATCAGCGGTCCGAAGGTCACGTTGTAGAACGGCGGACCGACTGAAATCTTCGCACCGGTCAAGGCTTCGAGCGCGAGCGGATAAAGCGTGCCGACGAAAACCGTGAGGCAGGCGGTGGTGAGGAACAGATTGTTGAAGACGAGCGCGCCTTCGCGCGAGATCGGCGCGAACAGGCCGCCCTGCTTGAGCATGGGCGCGCGCCAGGCGAACAACGTCAGGCTGCCGCCGATGAACAGCACGAGAATGGCGAGGATGAAGACGCCGCGCGTGGGATCGGAGGCGAATGCATGCACCGAGGTGAGCACGCCCGAACGCACCAGGAAGGTGCCGATCAGCGACAGCGAGAAGGTGAGGATCGCGAGCAGGATGGTCCAGATCTTGAGCGCATTGCGCTTTTCCATCACCACCGCGGAATGCAGCAGTGCCGTGCCGGCGAGCCACGGCATCAGCGAGGCATTCTCGACCGGGTCCCAGAACCAGAAGCCGCCCCAGCCGAGCGTGTAATAGGCCCAGTAAGAGCCCATGGCGATGCCGAGGGTGAGAAACATCCAGGCGGCCAACGTCCACGGCCGCACCCAGCGCGCCCAGGCGGCATCGATGCGGCCTTCGATCAGCGCGGCGACGGCGAAGGAGAAGGCGATCGAGAAGCCGACATAGCCGAGATAAAGAAGCGGCGGATGGATGGCGAGGCCGGGATCCTGCAGGATCGGGTTGAGGTCCTGGCCTTCGAACGGCGCCTGCGGCAGGCGCAGGAACGGATTCGAGGTGAGCAGGATGAAGAGATAGAAAGCGCAGGCGATCCACGATTGCACCGCCAGCACGAGCGCTTTCAAACTGGCCGGCAGGTTGCGGCCGAAGGCGGCGACGCCGGCGCCGAACACCGACAGGATGAGGACCCAGAGCAGCATCGAGCCCTCATGGTTTCCCCATACGCTGGTCATCTTGTAGATCAGCGGCATCAGCGAGTGCGAATTCTCGTAGACGTTCTTGACCGAGAAATCCGACGTGACATAGCAGGCGGTCAGCGCGCCGAAGGACAGCGCGACGAAGAAGAACTGCATCAGAGCGGTGGAATCGGCGAGCCGCATCAGCGACGCGTCACGCGTGCGCGCGCCGATCACCGGCGCCACCGACTGGATCAGGCCGAGCGCCAGCGCCAGCACCAATGCGTAATGGCCGAGTTCGGGGATCATTTCTTGGCCACTCCCGCGCCGTTCGCGCTTTCCTCCTGCCAGCGGCCGCTCTTCTTCAGCGCGTCGACCACTTCCTTCGGCATGTAGCGCTCGTCGTGCTTGGCCAGCACGGTGTCGGCATCGAGCACGCCGCCCGGCTCGATCTTGCCTTCCGCCACCACGCCCTGCCCTTCGCGGAACAGGTCGGGCACGATGCCTTGATAATGCACCGGCACGTCATGATTGCCGTCGGTCACCTCGAAGCGGATACGCAGGTTCTCGCCGCGCTGAACACTACCGGGCTTCACCAGCCCGCCGATGCGGATGCGCGTGCCGGCCGCGATATGTTTCTCAACCACATCGGTCGGCGAATTGAAGAACACGATGGAGCCCGACAGCGCATTGAGCACGAGCCCGACCGCGACGGCCAAGACGCCGACGCTGCCGCCGATCAGGATCAGGCGTCGCTGCTTACGGGTCATGCGCGCTTCGTCCCCGTCATGGCTGAAGCCCCATGTCCTTGATCGCTCCTTCAATGCGCGCGAGCTGTTCGGGTTTGTCGCTCAGCGCACGCTTTGCGTCGGCGGCGGCCGCGACTGCCTTTTCGCGTTCGCCCAACACCATATAGGCGCGCAATAGACGCTGCCACCCCTCGACATCGTCGCCATGCTCCTTCAGCCGGTCGGCGAGTTTGGCGACCATGCCGCGGATCATCGCCTCGCGGTCTTGCGCGCTCATGCCGGCGGCAGCCTGGACATCCTGCGCGCTCGGACCCGGCGCCGCCGCGCTCGGCGCGCTCGCCACCGGCGGTGGCGTGCCGCCGACGCGCGCGAGCGCTTCGCTCACCATCGGAATCCAGGGCGCGTCGGCGGGCGCCTTTTCCAACAGCCCGCGCCAAATGCTTGCAGCCTTCGTCTTGTCGCCGTCCTGCTCGGCGGCGAGCCCGAGGAAGAAGCGCGCCTTGAGTTCCTGCGCATCGAGCTTGATCGCGCGGTCGAACGCGCTCTTGGCTTCATCGGTGACGACGCCGTTGGACGCGGCGGTCAGCGCCTCGCCGAGATCGGCCTCGCGCTCCGCGCTCTCGCCCGACAACGCCAGCAATTTGCGGCGCGCCGCCACGGCGTCGCTGTAACGGCCCATGCGCAGATAAACCGGCGCCAGCACCTCATAGCCGCGCGCGTCGTTCGGATTGCGCTCGAGATGCGCTTCGACCTGCGACACCATGCTGAAGATCGAGTTGCCCTGGTGGATGGCCGCGAGCCGCGCGGCCAAAGGCTCGCCCGGCATCTGCGGCGAGCCGAGCGTCAGATAAAGCGCGGCGGCGCCGACCGGCAGCAACACGAGGCCGGCAATCGCGGCCGCGCGCCGGCGCCAGAGCGAGGATGCTTCGCTGGCGGGCTTGGGTTCGGCGCTGTCGGCGGCCGCCAGCAAGCGGCGCGAGACTTCGATGCGGGCGGCTTCCGCCTCGGCCTCGCCGATCAGGCCTGCGGCGCGGTCGCGCGCGATCTCATCGAGCTGGTCGCGATAGACCACGACATCGCTGCCGCCGGCAGCAGCCCCGCGCCGGGACAGCGGCCACAGCACCGCGAAAACCGCCGCCGCGGTCATCAGCGCGAAAACCAGCCAAAGCGTCATGAAGCCACGTTAATCCACCTCGGCCGCCCCACCCGGGCGGCGCGCCAAGGGCATACATCACGCCCAATGATGGCGGCAATGCGCTAGATCAAGGGGCCGTGTTCCTCGGCTCAGATTAAGGATTTTTCACGCCCGCGCGAGCTTCCGCTCCCCCGCCCGGGCCGCCTCAGCGGCCCGGCCCAAAACCACGGCGTAATCGGCGCCGAAGACCCGGGAACACAGGTTGACCGCGGCGTCGACTTGAGCCTGGCGGAATGAACGCTCGGCCTCGCCCGCATGCCGCAGACCGTCGAGCAGCGCGCGGGTGGCGCTGTCGAGATAGAGTTGCAATTCGGACCAGGCGCGCTGCGTCATCTCGTTGAGGGCGAGTTCGCTCGCGAACAGCCGGCAGGCGCCGACAAAGTCGACCAGCGCCGCGGTCTCCGCCACCTCTTTGCGGTCGAGCATGGCCCCGGGCGGGATCTCGGTGGAGGGGCGCAGGAGCCGGCGCACGCGTCCGGGCATGGCCTCGACCTGCGCGCGCACCAGCTCGGCGATCTGCGCGCGCTGGGCGGCGAGCGCGCGGCCCCAGGTCGAGTCCATCGGCAGGTCGATCTCGGTGCGCAAACCCCGCGCGGCGTCGTGAATGGTCTTGAGCAGCGCGCCGACCGCCACGCCCTGCCCGCTGCGCAAGTCCTCGCGCAACTCGCCGACCAGGCGCTCCAGTTCCGCCAGCACCAGCGTCACCGTCACGCCATAGGGCGTCTCGGCGATGCGCGCGGCAATATCGTTGCCGGCCGCTTTGACGCCGAGGCGCACCAACTGCCAGGGCGCGGCCAGCCGGCTCATGACGATGAGCAGCGCGGGCAGCGCGAGCGGGCGCTCATGCGTGGCAATGCCGTCGACCAGCGCCTTGCATTCATCGAGCCGCTCGCCGGCAAGATTGGCGATGCGCAGCGGCAGACGCGCCGCGAGCGTGGCGAGCGTGGCGCGACCATGCAACACGCAGGTCAGCGTAAGCGCGTCTTCCTTGGCGCGTAGCGTACCGATCCGCGCCAGCAGCCGGCGATAGGACCTTTCGTCGTCCCCCGCAGCTGCGAGCGCGGCGTCGATCGCGGCCGCGGCTTGATCCTGGAAAACGTGCGCCAGATGCTCGGCCTTGGCCGCATCGCCGGCGATGAGCGCCATGCGCGCCTGGTCGCAATATCGCTTGGCGTCGTCGGGGAGGAGATCGCGGCGAATCCAGGTCCACAGCGTCTCGAGCGAAGCGCGCGCGAGGCGACCCGGATGCTTGTGGTCGGGCCGGTCATCGACCAGGAACGGCTCGAACGGCTTGAAGAACTGCCGCTCGGCCTGGCCGCCGCGTGGCGCGGGTTTAAGCTCGTCGCGCACGATGCGGCGCAGTTCGGACAGCAGCAGTTCCTGCAAACCGGGATCGCCACCGGCGGGATCGTCGCCACGCAGCACGCTGCGCTCGAGTTCGCCGATCAGCAGCGAACGCGCCTGTGGCTTGAGCTGGCTGAGGTACTGCCGCAGCCGCTCGATCGTGGTCTCGGCGCTCGGCATTCCCATGTCGACCCGGAGCAAGACGTGCGGCTTGATACCCCGTCGGCCGTTAAGAACGCATTAAGCATAACGGAAACCGAGACGCGCGCCGCGCATGACGCTAGCTGAGCGGGGTCCAGCTACCGTCGGGATTGCGGCAGGCGGTGCCGCGCGCAGTCTGCGGCCGGCCGTCGATATAGATGGTGTGGGTGTAGGAGCGGCAGTTGTGGCCGTTGTCCACATAGGCGGGACCGGGCACTACCGTGCCGTAGCGGCCGGAGTCGGGGTTGCGCCAGGACACCGGGACGCCGGAGGGGCCGCGCTCGAGCGCCGCCATCTGCGCCTCATAGGCGCGCTGCTTGTCCTCGTCGTCCATCGAGGCGCCGATGCGGTTGCCGATCAGCGCGCCGAGCCCGGCGCCGATCAAGGCACCCGCCACATGGCCGCCCGCGCCGCCACCGAACTGCGAGCCGATGGCCGCTCCGCCGAGCGCGCCGACCAGCGTGCCGGTGTTCTCCTTCGGCCCAGGCCCATAAGGGTCCGGGCTGCCGGCGCAGGCGGCGAGCGAGAGGGCGAGCGCGGTCGCCGCGATGAGATTGGCTTTGGACATGGAGGCCCCCGACTATCGATCCTGCAACAAAGTCGACTCGCCGTGGCGGCGAGCACGAACGGTATCGAGAGGGGAGGAATGGGGCAAAAGGGCGGCGCTCGCAGAGGCGCCATTCACCCCGCCGGCAGCACCAGCTCGGCGCGCAGGCCGCCGAGCGGGGCGGTGCCGAGCTTGAGCTCGCCGCCATAGAGGCCGGCCAGTTCCACCACGATCGACAGCCCGAGACCCGAACCGGGCTTGGTCTCGTCGAGCCGCCCGCCGCGCTTGGCCGCCTGCTCGCGCTCGGACGGCGAAAGGCCGCGGCCGTCGTCGTCGACCACGATGTGGACGCGTTGCTCGTTGCGCGCCGGATCGGCCATCTCGCGCATCACTTCGACCGCGACGCGCGAAGATGCCCATTTGCAGGCATTGTCGACCAGGTTGCCGATCATCTCTTCGAGGTCCGGCCGCTCGCCGCGAAAGCGCACCGCGTTGTCGACGCGCAGATCGATGGTGATGTTCTTGTCGCGGTGGATCTTCTCCATGGTGCGCGCGAGAGCGGTCACCACCGGCGCCACCTCGGTCAGTGAGCCCACCACCGTCAGCCGCGCGGCGAGCCGCGCGCGCTCGAGATGGCGCGCGATCTGGTCGCGCATGATCGCCGCCTGCTCCAGCACCTTGGCGCCGAACGCATCGCGCCCGCGCGTGGAGGCCTCGTTCACCATCACCGAGAGCGGCGTCTTCAAGGCATGCGCGAGATTGCCGACATGTGTGCGCGCGCGCTCGACGATTTCCTTGTTGGCGTCGATCAGCGCATTGGTTTCGCGCGCGAGCGGCGCGATCTCGACCGGGAAATCGCCCGCCAGCCGTTCCGCCTTGCCGGCGCGAATGGCGGCGAGGCTGTCGGTGATGCGCTTGAGCGGCGCCAGGCCGAAACGCACCTGGAACATGGTGGTCAGCAAGAGCACCGCCAAAAGCAGGGAGAAAGTGATGATGAGCGCCTGGTCGAACGAGCGCGTCTCGTCGGTGATTTCCGCCGCATCGCCGGCGACCGCCACCAGATAATGGCCGTCGTCGCCGAGATCGATGTTGCGTTCGACCAGCCGCAGTCTTTGGTCCTCGGGACCGGAGACATAGCCCTCGCGCGAGCCATCCGCCCCGGGCGGAATCCCTAAGTCCTGCAGATGCGGCAGGCCGCCGTCCCAGAGCGAGCGCGACGAGCGCATATCGGTCTTGCCAGGATCGAGCCGCGTCACCTGCCAGTACCAGCCCGACAGCGGCAGTTCGAACAGCGGCTCGGCCAGCGATTGCGGAAACTTGTCGCCCGCCTCCTCGGGCGAGGCGACGTCGGCCACCAGCGTGCGCAAATAGACCCCGAGCCGGCGGTCGAAGGCGCGCTCCACCCCCTGGCGATAGAGCGACGACAATACGACGCCGGTGATGAGCAGGATGACCACAGCCGAGGCGGTGGCCGAGACGAACAGGCGCAGCGCGAGCGAATTGGCGCGCATCAGCCGCCCGGCGGCGCGAGCAGATAGCCGAGCCCGCGCACGGTCTGGATGATGTCGACCCCGAGCTTCTTGCGGATGCGGCCGACGAACACTTCGATCGTGTTCGAATCGCGGTCGAAGTCCTGGTCATAGAGATGCTCGACCAGTTCGGTACGCGAGACCACGCGGCCGGCATGGTGCATCAGATAGGACAGCAGCCGGTATTCGTGGCTGGTGAGCTTGACCGGACTGCCGTTGACCGCGACCCGTCCGGTGCGGGTGTCGAGCCGCACCGGTCCGCAGGTGAATTCGCTATTGGCGTGGCCGGCCGAGCGACGCAGCAGCGCGCGCACGCGGGCCAGCACTTCCTCGAGATGAAAAGGCTTGGCAACGTAATCGTCGGCGCCGGCGTCGAAGCCCTGCACCTTGTCGCTCCAACGGTCGCGGGCGGTCAGCATCAAGACCGGCATGCGGCGGCCCTCGCGCCGCCAGGCCTCCAGCACCGAGATGCCGTCCATCTTGGGCAGGCCGATGTCGAGAATGACCGCGTCATAGGGCTCGGTCTCGCCGAGGAAGTGGCCCTCCTCCCCGTCGAAGGCGCGGTCGACGGCATAGCCGGCCTCGGACAAGGCGGTGGTGAGCTGCCGGTTGAGGTCGGGGTCGTCTTCGACGACGAGAAGGCGCAAGGAAATGGTCTCCGGTGGGGCGGCCGAACTGCCCGCTTAGTGGAGCGAATTTGACATTTGATACCCATTTGCGGCGATCCGCTCATCAAATGTCAAATTCAAAGCTCCACCAGAAATGTTACGATTGCTAGCGGTCCTTCGATTCCGACATTTGCCCGAGGATTTGCGGCAACGGGACGCAAATGCCGGAATCGGACCACTAGCGTCCGTTCATAAGCTCGCCATTGGCGGCGTCAACGCTGGCACGCGTCACTTTGCCACTGCGCGCCAGCAGAGTCAGCACATAGACGAGGCCGTCGCCGCGCCGGCAGAGCCGCGCGCGCACCAATTCGGCACGCAGGCCATGGGCGCGCAGCGATTTCAGCGCATGCGCGAGCGGAACCGCGCGATGGGCGGCCACCGCGGCCCGCTGTTCCGCCTTGCTGAGGCAGGTGCCGCGGTGCGGCGGCAGCATCTCGGCCGCCCGCGCCGGCAGGCCGAGCGCGGTGGCCAGGAGAGCAGCCAAGAGAGCAGCCAAGAGAGTAGCGGAAAGTGTTCGGAGAACCGGCATGATGGAGGGCTTTACGCGCGCGCCGGTGAACGCTGGCTGAACGGAGGCAAGGCGAGTTTCAAGGAGGGTTTAATGCGCCGTTTATGCCTCATTCTCGAATCCCTCGAACGAAGCGAAGGCATCGAGCGGCTCGCGCGGCGAGCGCCACGCATTGATCGGCGCGCTGTCGTCGGCATGGCCGAGCGCCATGCCGGAATAGATCATCAGATCGTCGGGGAGTTTCAGAAAGGCGCGCACGGTGCGATGCCACGACACCCAGGCCTGCTGCGGACAGGTGTGCAGGCCATGCCCGCGCGCGAGCAGCATCACCGTTTGCAGCAAGCCGCCGAGATCGGCCCATTGCGCGACGCCATGCGCGCGCGGCAACGCGAAGAACAGCCCGACCGGCGCGCCGAAAAATTGGAAGTTGCGCGCATATTGCCGGTAACGCGCCGGCTTATCCGCGCGCGGCACATCAATGGATTGATAAAGCAATTCGCCGACATGGAAGCGCCGCGTGCGGAACGGCTCCTCGATCGGATCGGGGAAGATGCGATAGTCACCGCCCTCGCCCTTGGGCAATTCGTTCATGCGCGGCGCGAGCAGCGCCTTCAAGTCCTCGACGCGCCGGCCGGCGATGGCATAGACGCGCCACGGCTGCACATTGCCGGCCGACGGCGCGCGGCTCGCGCGTGCGACAATGTCGCGGACGATCTGTTCGGGGACCGGCGTGGGCAGGAAAGCGCGGCAGGAATAACGCGACGCGACGGCTTCGAAGATGTCCATCGGGGAAGGGCTCCGCAGGATTCGCGCGGAGTGTGACCGCTCCGCGCGACGCTGCCAAGCACGCGGGACGTTTACTTTCGCGCCAAGATTTTCGCCACCTTCTCCAAACTCCGTCCCCCGAAATAGGCGGTGAGCACGATCATTGCCCATTGCGCGACATCGCCCGACAGCGGATCGGTGCTGCCCAGCCCCAGCACCTTGTCCCACACCACGACCTTCCACACATAGATAATGAAGGCGAGCGCGAACAAAGGCCGCGGCAGCGCGGTGTACCAGCGCCCCTCTTCCGCGATGACGACTTGCGTCGCAAGCTCGCGCTCGCGTTGCTCGACCGCAAGCTCGCGCGCGGCCAGGTCGGCCGCGATGCGCTCCGAGGTATTACCGGCCTCGAGCTTGGCCTTGTAGCCCGCGATCAGTCCGTTGAGGATCGGACCGCCGATCAGACTCGCGAGCCATCCCCACATCGCTTACGTCCCCGCCGTGCGCCGCCGCGCCAGTTCGGTCACAAGCCCGATGGCGATGACGTAATAGGGAATGTAGCGCGGCTGCAGCGCGGCCTGGATCGCGTCGCGAATGCTCTGGTCATCGAGCAGGTTGAGCCCCGCCGCCATCAGCGCGCCGGCAAGCGCAATGAGCCGCGCCCACAGGATGGTGAGCGAATGCTTGAACCAGGCTTTGATCTTGTCCCACATGATGAGTGACCTTTCGTTTATGCTTCTTGCTTGCGCCGCTGTCGTCCGCGCCAGAACAGCCAGGCGCCGATCGCGGCGGCGACGGTTGCAAACACAATCACTGCGATGATGAGCGGCCGCGCGCCGGCGGCATGCGCCTGCCGCGCGGCAACCGCGCCGACCGCGACCACCGCGCCGGCCGTGCCCTGCTGCGCGCCTATTTCCACCGGCACCGCACCGCGTCCGGGCGCGGCTGCCGCGGGCGTGAGCGAGGGCGCTGCGCCCTGCCCGTTCGCCATTTGCAACGCCGCCGCCTTGACCTCGGCGACGCGACGGCCCCAACCTCCGCCGAACACGGCCCACGTCTTCAGTGATTGCAGGAAGCGCAGGCGTTCGTCGCAGATGTCGCGCACGATGGCCGCCGGCGCATGCGCGCGCACCGCCGCCAT
>DASZQT010000020.1:0-2130 GCA_035549515.1 Pseudolabrys sp.
CCACCGACATGTCGGTGTCGAGGAAACAGACGATGCGGCAGGGGCAGCCCTCCAGCCCCTCGTAGCGCCAGGGGAACGCGCCGATCAGGCAGCGCTTTCCCAGCATCAATTCAATGTCGCCGCCGATATTTTCCGCGTGCAGCAGGCCTTCCTGAAAGGCCCAGCTATGGAACGGGAACATGTCCTGCCGCACGCGGCGGCCGGATTTCTTGTGCGTGTATTCGAACGTCCCAAAAAATTCCGCCGGCGTCTTGCTGTGCTTCTTGGTGAACTCGGCGGCAAGGTCGGGCCGCATGTTGCGGATCGAGGTGTTCATCGCATGATCGCAGGAGCCGGTGTCCATGCCCCACCATTTGATCTTCCGTTGCAGCATCCAGTGCAGCGTGTCGAGGTTCGGCCCCGGGTGGTAGCAGAAATATTTCACCAGATCCTGCTGCGGCTGGCCTTCATAGTGACGATGCCAGCCGGTATGCAGGATAAGGATGTCACCCTCGCGAATGTCGGCGCCGGAGGACTCGATCATCTCTGGCGTGATCACCGCCCAATCGTGCATGTGCTTGGAAATATCGACCACCACGCCACGATTGACCAGATAATCGAGCGGCAAATGCGCCATGTCGCCGTGCCGGTTGTCGGTCGCGTGCATGGCGCCGTCAAAATGGGTGCCGACATGCAGCGCGGTGTCGATGCGTTGCGCCACGATCATCTGCGTCTGCAGATTCTGCGCGTAGTACATCTTGTTGCCGGCATAGCCGACCCAGCCGGGCGTATGCACATTCATGACATGGGAGAGATCGACGATTTTCATTACGCAGCCTCGCTGAGAACGAAATGGCCGGTCAGTCGATCACAACAGGCCGTGCAACGCCAGATGCACGCCGAGCGCGAGCAGCCCGAGGAAGAACCACAGGCGGAACGTTTCCGGCCGCACCCGGCCGCGCAGCATTTGCCCGAGCACCATGCCGATCAGCGCGGCGGCGAGTGCCGTGAGCGCGGCGCCGGCAAGCGACAGCCGCATCTCGCCGGCATGCGAAAGCGCGAGCGCAAGCGTCAAGGTCGAGACCGTGAACGAAAGTCCGAGCGCCTGCACCAGCCGGTGGCGATCGAGATCGAGCGCCTGGATAAAGGGCACGCCCGGCACCACGAATATGCCAGTCGTCACCGAGAGCGCTCCGGTAAGGCATCCCATCACCAGGCCGAGCCAGGTCTCGTGCCGCGGCGGTACTTTGAAATGAACCTTGAACAGTCCGAGCGCCGCATAGAGCACGAGCGCCGCGCCGAGCCAAACGGTGGCCTGGCCGCCGCTGCCACTTGGCAACCATAGCGCGCCGACAAAGGTGCCGATGCAGATGCCGGCGAACAGCGGCGCCAGCCGCCGCATCAACGCGAGCGCGTCGCCGCCCGCCAGCGCCTGCCAGACATTGGTGACCAGCGAAGGCACCACCAGGATCGCGGCCGCGCGCGCCGGGGTCATCAAGAGGCTGAGCAGGCCGATCGCCACCGTCGGCAGGCCCATGCCGATCATGCCCTTCACAAAGCCGGCGAGCAGGAAGGCGGCGGCAACGGCCGCCAGCATCGGCAGGGAATCCACGGCAACGCCTCTTGGCAATGAGCGGCGCACCATGCGCGATGCCCCTGGCGCGCGCAATGCGCAAGCGCGCAACCCTGGCTTCAATTTCGGCGAAGTTCGCGCTTCACCTCTCCCCGCTCTTCGCGGGGAGAGGTCGATACGCCGAAGCTTTAGCGAAGGCGTGTCGGGTGAGGGGCCTGGCACAAGCCCCTCACCCGGCTCGCGCCTTCTGGCGCTCGCCACCCTCTCCCCGTAAGAACGGGGAGAGGGAACAGGTGGAGCGGCTTGCTCAACAAGAGGCGCCTCTCGTTGCCGCGCGCCGTAAATCAATGCCATACTTCCGCGCGCTGACCGCCATAGCGCGTCGAAGACGCGTGTAAACGCGCTTATTGTGCGGTACGCCAACAGAACAACGGGGAGGCCAGCCCAGGCATGTCGGAAGTTTTCGTCGCCACAATCGATCAGTTTCCCGACGGCGAGCGCCGCATCGTGAGCCATGACGGCCGCGAGATCGGCGTGTTCCACTGGCAGGGGAAGTTTTACGCCTATGAGAACCTGTG
>DASZQT010000021.1:0-7407 GCA_035549515.1 Pseudolabrys sp.
GGCCGCGCCATCAAGCTGCGCATTCAGCTCCGTTCGTTCGACGCCATCTGCCGGCTGGCGGAAGCCAATGTCGGCGTCGGCGTGGTGCCGGAAACAACCGTCCGGCGCACCGAGCGCAACATGGCGATCGCGGGCGTCGCGTTGGCCGATCCTTGGGCGCAGCGCGAACTGACCATCTGCGTGCGCAACGAGGACTCGCTGCCGCCCTATGCGCGGCAGTTGGTGGATCATTTAAGGGCGAGTGTGTGAGGCTCGCGTGCTAAGCACAGCCTCGATCCGTCACCCTGAGGTGCTCGGTGCGATAGCGCCGAGCCTCGAAGGGCGACGGCCCCGGCGCCCGGGCCGATCATCCTTCGAGGCTCGCTTCGCTCGCACCTCAGGATGACGGCCCTCCTCACCGCGGCATCAGCACCCAATAATCCAGATCGAGGATCACCGCGGGGTCGTAGTCGTCGCCGTCCTTGTAGGGGAAATCCGGGCAGGGCCGATCCTTGGTCGCCACCGTGCGCAGGCGCAACGCGCCGACGTCGTTGCGCTTCGGTAGATCCGCGGTCGCCAGCACTTCCGACCAGGCGAACACGGTGAGCCCCGCGAACAGCGGCGCCAAGTGCCGCCCGCCATTGATCGCGGCGACATGGAAGGCGTTGCCGAGCCCGTTGAACGAGAGCGCGCGCGCCAGCGAAATGACATGGCCGCCATAGATCAGCCGCTTGCCGAAGCGGTCCTTGCTCTGAGCGAACAGGTTGAAGTGCACCTTGGCCGTGTTCTGATAGAGTCGCGTGGCGGTCTGGTGCTCGGCTTCCTCGACCGTCATGCCGTCGGCGTGGTCGATTTTCTCGCCCACCGCGTAGTCGCCGAAGCGGTATGGGCTGCCGGCCAACTCGAGGTCGTAGCCGGCGGCATCGATCATGGGGCAGCCGGCGCCGAGTTCGGATGCTGCAACCACCTTCGGCAGCTCCGGCACCTTCTCGCCGGGCGCTGCTGCTGCTTCGTCGCGTTTGCGCACCATCACCCAGCGCACATAGTCGAGCACCGGCGCGCCATGCTGGTTGAAGCCGCGCGAGCGCACATAGACGATGCCGGTCTTGCGGTTGGAATTCTCCTTCAACCCGATGACTTCGGATTCCGCGCTCAGGGTATCGCCGGGATAGACCGGCGCCAGGAAACGGCAGTCGGCATAGCCGAGATTGGCCACCGCATTGAGCGAGATGTCCGGCACCGTCTTGCCGAACACGATGTGGAACACCAAGAGGTCGTCGATGGGCGAGCGCGGATAGCCGAGGGCCTGCGCGAAGGCGTCCGACGACTGCACGGCAAAGCGCGCGCCGAACAGGCCGTTATAGAGCGCGACATCGCCGACCGTGACGGTGCGCGGCGTGGCATGGCGGATCGTCTGGCCGAGGCGGAAATCCTCGAAGAAATTGCCTGGATTGGTTTTGGACTGCGACGAACTGGTCACCGATCATGTCCCTGGTTTGATGCTCGCGCAGTTATCAGCGCGCCGAAAAAGGGTTCAGCACTCTAACCCCGAAGCCCGCAAAATCCTTGACGTTCCGGGTGACGATGGTCAGGCCATGCTGCACGGCTGTCGCCGCAATCATGGCGTCCTCGATCAAGGCGTCCGACTGCCGGTGCATCAGCCGCGCCCAGGCCCGGAAGGTGGCGGCGTCCATCGGCAGGACATTCCACGTGCCCGCGACCTGGTCGGCCCAGGATTCAATTTCAGCCGCCTTCGACGGGTCTTGCTCGCGTGTGATTTCGATCCCCGCTTGGATTTCACCCAGCGTCACCGCCGACAGATGAAGATCGCGGTCGTCGGTGGACTGAATCCAAGCAAGGACCGCGCCATGCGGCTTTGCCTTGCGCAGTTCCGAAACGACATTGGTGTCGAGGAGGTACACCGGAGCGCGCTAGCCAATCCGCTCGGGTTGCCGGCGCCGGCGCCCGCCGCGGGGCGGAATGTTGAGGTCGCCACGCGCCTCGACGCTCAGCAATAACTCCTTGAGCGTTGGCCGGGCTTGGCTCGAAAGCCTTTCCCATTGTTCAGCGGGCACTAGCACCGCCGCTTCGGCCCCGCGTCGCGTGATCAATTGGGGGCCCTTTTTCAGACAGGCGTCGAGCATCTCGCTGAAGCGGGCTTTGGCGTCTTGAACAGGCCAGGCTTTCATAGACAGCCTTTCAATTGTTCGCGCGGGCACTGACTAGTCAAGTGACTAGTTATATAGGAAGGCGCGCGCGGTCAATCTACCCAGACGGCCGATGTAACCGCCGGCCGGTTCCCAACGAATGAGAGAGAATCGAGAGCCCGGACTGCGGGCTCGGCCGCCCTTCGGGGACAGCATGACCGCCAATATGCTTCAAACGAACGTGATGGTTCCCTACAATGAGGGGGCGTTGCTTCCTGCCTCATTTCGGGGCAAGGCGGGCCGCGATACGTGCGGCAACCCGCAGTCCCGGCGTCTGGTGAGCATGGCCGAATCGCAGACCCGAAGCGCCGACGATCTGCGCCGCTCGGCCCAAATGGCGGCGGCGCAGGCGGGTGACCGCGCGGCCTATGAGGCGCTGCTGCGCGACTGCGTGCCGCTGATCAAGGCGGTCGCCGGGCGGCAGGGCGTGCCGGCCGACCGCGCGGACGACGTGGTGCAGGACGTGCTCATTACCGTCCATCGCGCCCGCCAGACCTACGACCCGGCCCGCTCCTTCACCGCGTGGCTGCGCGTCATCGCAGAACGGCGCGCAATCGACCTGATGCGCCAGGTCCGCCGCCACGGCGCGCGCGAATTCCACGCGCCGCTGGCGTTCGAGGCCTATGCGGACGAAAGCGCCGATCCCACGCGCGGCGTGGTGCAGACCGAGGCCACCGGCCAGGTGAACGAGGCCTTGGCGAGCCTGCCGCCGCGCCAGCGCGAGGCCGTCGAAATGCTGGTATTGAAGGAGCAAACGCTGACCGAGGCCGCCGCCGCCACGCGCAGCAGCAAGGGTGCGCTGAAGGTGAACCTGCATCGCGCGCTCAAGGCGCTGCGCGGAAAAATCGAGCGAACACGATCGAGCGAACCGGGTGAGATGCCATGACCGGCTCCCCTTACGATCCCCTGATTCGTGACCTTGCCGCCGACCTGAAGCCGGTGCGCCGCTTGCCGCCGCCGGGCTTGCGCGCGCTCGGCTGGCTCGCCGTGGTGGCCGCCATCGCGGTCGCGCTCGCGGCTTTCGCCGATTTGCACGCCATGTGGGAGCGCATCACGGGCGCGCCCGACATGTGGCTGGCCGTCCTTGGCTCGGCGGCGACCGCCGTGCTCGCCGCCATCGCGGCCTTTGAATTAAGTTTGCCGGACGCGCCGCGCGCCTGGGCCTGGCTGCCGCTGCCGGGGGCGCTGTTGTGGGTGGCGGCGAGCGGCTTCGGCTGCCTGCGGGTCTGGATCGCGCCCGAAAGCCATGTCGCGGTACTGGGTGAGGCGCGCGACTGCCTCGTCTTCATCGTCGCATTGTCGGTGCCCTTGTCCGCGCTCATGGTGCTGATGCTGCGGCGCGCCTGTCCGCTGCAGCCCGGCTTGACCGCGGCCATCGGCGGCCTGGCGGTGGCGGCGGCCGCCGCGACCTTGCTCAACTTTTTCCACCCTTACGATGCGGCGGCGACCGACCTCACGGTGCATGCCTTCGCGGTGGCGCTGGTGGTCATCGCAAATCGCGCGCTCGGCGGCCGTATTTTTGCCGCGCCGAATTTTGCGCGGACGATGTAACCGCGCGGCCGGTTGATCCGAATGAGGTTGTGTTGGCGGGCGACACCGCCATCGATCATCCTCGAGAGGAGTAAACCATGACCCGTTCCCGTCTCGTCCTCGCGCTCGCCGCCGCGACCGTGGGTTTCACGCTCGCCGTCGCCCCCGGCGCGTTCGCCGACGACATGAAGAAGGACACGATGTCGAAGGACACCATGTCCAAGGATACGATGAAGAAAGACACGATGAAGAAGGACACCATGTCCAAGGACACGATGGGCAAGGATTCGATGGCCAAGGACAACATGTCCAAGGACAGCATGAAGAAGTAAGGCGCCCGCGCGCGGCCGGGCGCTGCATCCGCGGGCCCGGTCGCCGCGTATATCCGTAAAGACCAGCAAGGAGGCGCGTCATGAGCGTACAGGCCATCGCGGCGACGCAAGAGCAGGCGACTGTCATCCACCCCACCTGGGTGCGGGTGACCCACTGGATCAACGCGCTCGCCATCCTGGTGATGATCGGTTCCGGCTGGCAGGTCTATGACGCCTCGCCGCTGTTTGCCTTCACTTTCCCGCGTTCCATCGCGCTCGGGCAATGGCTCGGCGGCGCGCTGCTCTGGCATTTCGCGGCGATGTGGGTGCTGGTCGTCAACGGCCTCGTCTATGTGACACTCGGCTTCGCCACCGGCCGCTTCCGCCGCAAGCTCTATCCGATCCGTCCGCGCGAGGTGATCGCCGACGCCAAGGCCGCGCTCACCTTCAAGCTCGCGCATGACGATCTTTCGCACTACAACGCGGTGCAGAAGCTCCTGTATACCGGCGTCATTCTCGCGGGCGTCGTCATCGTACTGTCCGGCCTGTCGATCTGGAAACCGGTGCAGTTCCAGGAGCTGACCGCGCTGTTCGGCGGCTACGATTTCGCCCGCTATGTCCATTTCTTCGCCATGGCCGCGATTGTCGGCTTCCTCGTTGTGCACATCTCGCTCGCGCTGCTGGTGCCGAAGAGCCTGCGCGCGATGGTCGCCGGAAAGTAGGAGGTTCTCATGCGCATTCGCAAACTCATCCCCGGCGTCGATGCCAACCTGCTGGTCAAGGACGCCGCCAAGCTGATGCCCGATCCGGTGCGTCGTAACTTTTTGCGCGGCGCCGCGAGCCTCGGCGCGCTCGCCTTCCTGACCGGCTGCGACATCATCGACGGCGACAGCGCCGAAGACGTGCTGCGCAAGGTCTCGTCGTTCAACGACGGCGCGCAGGGCCTGCTGTTCAGCCGCACCAAGCTCGCCCCGACGTTTCCCGAGAGCGCGATCACCCGGCCGGTCCCGTTCAACGCCTATTACAGCGAGGACGAGGCGCCGGTGGTCGATCCCGCCACCTGGCGGCTCGCTGTCTCCGGCCTCGTGGACAACAAGAAACCGTGGACGCTCGACGAACTGCACGCGCTGCCGGAAGTCTCCCAGATCACCCGCCATGTCTGCGTCGAGGGCTGGAGCGCCATCGGCTCCTGGCAGGGCGCTTCGCTCGGCGATTTCCTCAAGCGCATCGGCGCCGACACGCGCGCGAAATATGTCTGGTTCCGCTGCGCCGAGGGCTACAGCAACACCATCGACATGGCGACCGCGCTGCATCCGCAGACGCAGATGACCTTCAAATACGACAACAAGCTGTTGCCGCGCGCTTATGGCTTCCCGATGAAGATCCGCATGCCCACCAAGCTCGGCTACAAGAATCCGAAATACGTGGTGGCCATGGAGGTGACCAACAAAGACCACGGCGGCTATTGGGAGAACCAGGGCTATAACTGGTTCGGCGGGCTATGACATGTCGGGCGCTTTGGTGATCAGCCGCGCGCCGCGCTGAAAGGTGAGGTAGCTCCACAGCCACGTAAAGGCGACGATGAAGCGGTTGCGCAATCCGATCAGGAAGTAGATGTGCGCGACGCTCCAGAACAGCCAGCCGATGAACCCGCGCAACCGCAAGCGGCCCAATGTCACCACGGCGGCGCGGCGGCCGACGGTCGCCAGATCGCCCGCGTGCCGATAGCGGAACGGCTTGTCGAAGGGGCGGCCTTGCAGGCGCGCTGAAATCAACATGCCGACATACTTCCCCATCTGCTTGGCGGCCGGGGCGATGCCCGGCACCGGGCGTCCGTCGCCGTTGACGACCGCGGCGGTGTCGCCGATGACGAAAATGTCCGGATAGCCAGGCACCGACAGATCGGCATTGACCTTCACGCGTCCGGCGCGGTCGGCCTCCGCGCCGAGCCATTGCGCGGCGGGCGATGCGGTCACGCCAGCAGCCCAGACGATCGTCGCGGCCTCGATGCGGCCGGTGTCGGTATCGACGCCGCGTGCGTCGCAATTGGTCACCCGTGTGTCGGTTCTCACGTCGACGCCGGCGCGCAGCAACACTTGGCGTACATAATCGGACTGCTCGGGCGGAAACGCCGGCAGCACGCGCGGCCCTGCTTCGATCAGGATGATGCGCGCGGTGCGCGGGTCGATGCGGCGGAAATCGGCCGCCAATGTCTGCCGCGCGATTTCGGCGATGGCGCCGACCATCTCGACGCCGGTGGCGCCGCCGCCGACGATGACGAAAGTGAGCAGGCGCGATCGCTCGGCCGGATCGTTGGTGATTTCGGCCTGCTCGAACGCAATCAGGATGCTGCGGCGGATGCGGGTCGCGTCCTCGATGCGCTTGAGACCGGGCGCGACCGGTGCCCACTCGTCGTGGCCGAAATAGGAATGCATCGCGCCGGTGGCGAGCACCAGATAGTCGAAAGCGGTCTCGCCAAAATTAGTGCGCAGCCGCTTGGCACGCGCATCGATGCCGCGCACCTCCTCCATCAGCACGGTGGCGTTCTGCTGGGATCGCAGGATGTGGCGGATCGGCCAGGCGACGTCGGCCGGCGACAGCGCGGCGGTCGCCACCTGATAGAGCAACGGCTGGAAGCAATGGTGGTTCTCGCGGTCGACCACCACGATATCGGCCTCGGCGTGCCGCAGCGCCTTGGCCGCCTCCAGCCCGCCGAAGCCGGCGCCGACGATCACGATCTTGGGACGGTGATCAGGCATGGCCGCCAGTGTCCACCTCCCGGCCCCAGTTGCCAAGGCTCAGGGGAGGCTTTAGCACTGCCGCTCCATCGCGGAACGACCGAAAAACGGCGAGGCTTAGTCCATGGCTACCTACAATCTGCTCCTGCTCCCCGGCGACGGCATCGGCCCCGAAGTGATGGCCGAGGTGAAGCGCCTGATCGAATTCCTCAATAAAAAGGGGCCGGACCGTTTCGTCTATGAGGAAGACCTGGTCGGCGGCGCCTGCTTCGATGCGCACGGGGTCTCGATCACCGACGCGACCATGGACAAGGCCAAGGCCGCCGATGCGGTGATTTTCGGCGCGGTGGGCGGCCCGAAATGGGCCAATGTGCCCTATGACGCGCGCCCCGAAGCGGGCCTGTTGCGGCTGCGCAAGGACCTCGATCTCTATGCCAATTTGCGCCCGGCGGTGACCTATCCGGCGCTGGCCGATGCCTCCTCGCTCAAGCGCGAACTTGTCGAGGGGCTCGACATCATGATCCTGCGTGAGCTCACCGGCGGCGTTTATTTCGGCGAGCCCAAGACCATCACCGATCTCGGCAACGGCCAGAAGCGCGCGGTCGACACCCAGGTCTACGACACCTACGAGATCGAGCGCAT
>DASZQT010000022.1:0-3751 GCA_035549515.1 Pseudolabrys sp.
AGCTCAACATCACGCTCGACGAGGCGATGGAGCGGCACGCGGCCGATTACGCGCTCAAGCGCGTCACCGTCGATGCCGACGTGGCCAATGCCTGCCTGTTCCTGGCGAGCGATGCCTCGCGCCAGATCACCGGCGTCGACCAGCCGGTCGACGGCGGCTGGGCGATGTTGTGAGATCAACAACGATGAGTGCCGCGACAGCCGATCTCGTTATCTGCAACGGCAGCCTGGTGAGCCCGGACGCGGTTATCGAGGCCGCGATCGCCATCAAGGACGGCACTGTGCTGGCGATCGGCGATCTGGATGCCATGCCGCCGGCACGCGAGATGTTCGATGCCACCGGCCTGCACATCCTGCCCGGCGCCATCGATGACCATGTGCATTTCCGCGATCCCGGCTATCCGCACAAGGAGGATTGGGAAAGCGGCACGGCGGCGGCGGCGTTCGGCGGCGTCACCTGCGTCTTCGACATGCCGAACACGATACCGCCCACGGGCACCGGCGACATTCTCGCTGCCAAGCACGCGATTGCGGCCTCGAAGGCGCATGTCGACTTCGGGCTCTATGGCCTGCTCGGCGACGACACCATTGCGCACGTTCCCGACCTCGTGAAAGGCGGAATCATCGGCTTCAAGCTCTATATGGGCAACACCTTCGGCCGCATTCCCTCGCCGGACACCGGAGCGACGCTGGAATGTTTCGAGGTGGCGGCCGCGTGCGGCAAGCGCGTGTCGTTGCACGCGGAAAACAACGACATCATGGAGCGCCGGCAGAAGCGCCTGATGGCAGCCGGCAAAACGACGCAGTGGTCGCATCTCGCCGCCCGGCCGAACGTGGTGGCGATCGAAGCCGTCAGCCGCGCCGCCATCCTGGCCGAATGGACCGGTGCGCGTATCCATGTTCTGCACATCTCGACCGCGGAAGAGCTGCGCCCGCTGCGCGAGGCCAAGGCGCGCGGCGTTGACATCACGGGCGAAACCTGTCCGCATTACCTCATGCTGTCGACCGAGGATTACGACCGCGTGCCGGGCATCATCGCGGTCAATCCGCCGGTGCGCGAAAATCGCAATCAGGCCCCGATCTGGGACGCGCTGCTCGATGGCACCATCGATGTCATCGCCACCGACCACGCGCCGCACACGCCGGAAGAAAAGACCCGCAACGATATCTGGACCGTCGATTGCGGCTTCCCCGGCGTCGAGACGCAGATGCCGCTGATGCTGACCGAAGTGAATGCCGGCCGCATGTCGATCTGCGACTATGTGCGCATGAGCGCCTATAATCCGGCGCGCATCTGGGGCCTCTACCCGCGCAAGGGCGCGCTGATGCCCGGATCGGACGCCGACATCGCCATTGTCGACCTCGCGCGCGAACACATCATACGGGATGCCGAGATTCAGTCGCGCTCCAAAATCTCGCCCTGGGACGGCCGTAAGGTCAAAGGTCTGCCCATTCACACGCTGGTGCGTGGACGCTTCGTCATGAAGAGCCGCAAGCTGATCGCCGACACCAAGGGCTGGGGCCGGTCGGTGCACGCCATTCAAGTTATGCCGGAGCCCGTCGTGCGCAATGCCGAGCACACGATGCAGTCGATCACCGCATGAGGGATGGATCGCATGGATGCCGCCGCCAAGCCTGTGCCGATGATGACCGGTTCGCCGCCTAGGTCGGACGATACCTTTGTCGAGCTCGAGAACGTTACGCTGACCTACGGCCGCAATGACAAGAAAATTGTCGCGCTGGGCACGACCGATCTGCGCATCGACAAAGGCGACTTCGTCGCGCTGGTCGGGCCGTCGGGCTGCGGCAAGTCGACCATCCTGAAACTGGTCACCGGCCTCCTGAACGCCTCGACCGGCTATGTCTACGTCGCGGGCAGGGAGGTCGGCGCCGAGCCGGTGCGCGTCGGCATGGCGTTTCAAAATCCGACCATGCTGCCGTGGCTGACGGTGCGGGACAATGTGATGATGCCGCTCAAGATCGTGCCGCCTTTCCGGCAGGAGTACCGCGCCAAATACAAGACCGAATTTCGCGACCGCGCCGATGCGCTGCTCAAGGAGGTCGGCCTCGGCAATTTCGGCGACAAGCATCCCTGGCAACTGTCGGGCGGCATGTTGCAGCGGGCTTCGCTGTGCCGCGCGCTGGTGCATGAGCCTCAGCTTCTGATGCTGGATGAGCCGTTCGGCGCGCTCGACCAATTCACGCGCGAGGAGCTTTGGGCGGTGATGCAGGAGCTTTGGATGAAGATCAAGCCGACCGTCATCCTGGTGACGCACGATCTCAAGGAGGCCGGCTACCTCGCCAATCGCATTTGCGTGATGCGTGCCCGGCCGGGCCAGATCGTCGACGATGCCAAGGTGCCGTTCCCGCGCCCGCGCACCATCGAGATGTCCTATCTGCCGGAGTTTGTCGCAATGACGCAGCGCCTGCGCGAACTGATCGTGTCGGCCCGGCCGGTGAAGGAGACCGTATGATGGACCAGAAACTGCGCCGCCGCGTCTTGTCGGCCGTTTTCATCATCGGCTTTTTCGTGCTCTGGGAGGCGCTGTGCTGGCTGTTCAACGTCAGCGACATCGTGCTGCCGAAGCCCAGCCAGATCGTGTATACGCTGGCGACGCAGATGGCGGCGCTGTGGCCGCACACCTTGCAGACGCTGTACACGACATTGGTCGGTTTCGCTTTCGGCATCCTCGTCGGGGTCGCGTTCGGCGTGCTGATTGGGTCGTCGCGGCTCGCCTATGACGTGGCTTATCCGTTGCTGATCGGGTTTGCCTCCATTCCGAAGGTGGCTGTGGTTCCGATCTTCGTGCTGTGGTTCGGCGCGGGAACGGTGCCGGCGATTCTCACCGCCATGATCATGAGCCTTTTCCCGATCGTGGTGAATGTCGCGACCGGACTTGCCACCACCGAGCCGGAATTGGAGGACGTCATGCGCGCGTTGCGCGCCACCAAGATGGACATTCTCTGGAATGTCGGCTTGCCGCGCACGATGCCGTATTTCTTCGCGTCGCTGAAAGTGGCGGTGACGCTGGCCTTCGTCGGCACGGTGATTTCGGAGACGGTGGCGTCGAACCGCGGCATCGGCAACGTCATGATGATCGCCTCGTCCAACTTTGACGTGCCTCTGGTGTTCGCGGGCCTGATCATTCTCGCGGTCATGGGCGTCGCCCTTTACGCGATCTTCTCCTTGATCGAGGGCCGCATCACCGGCTGGGCCCATCGCAAGGATGAATTCGCGATGGGTTGAGCCGCATGCGCACGGCAAAGGTCCACCGGATTTCGGCGGCCGCGCCGGACGATGTGAGCGGCATTGAGGACGCGATCGCGCGCGGGGTCATCGATCCGGCCGGCGTCGTTGCCGTGCTCGGCAAGACCGAAGGCAATGGACTGGTCAACGATTTCAGCCGTGGCTTCGCAACGTCGTCTCTGAACCAATTGTTCCGCCGTTATTTGCCGACAGAGGAAGTCGACCGCATATGCCTCGTGATGTCCGGCGGCACCGAAGGCGGCATGGCGCCACATTGGGTGGTGTTCGAACGCGGCGAGGGCGATGGCGGCCAATCGCTGGCCTTGGCGATCGGGCGGGCGCACACCGCTGCATTGCCGTTTGAGCAGTTGGGCAGGCTAGGCGAGGTCGAACAGGTGGCGGCCGGGGTGCGCGCGGCGATGGCTGACGCGGGGATTGAGTCGCCCGGCGACGTCCATTTCGTGCAGATCAAATGTCCGCTGCTGACCGCGCAACGCGTGGCGGA
>DASZQT010000023.1:0-19955 GCA_035549515.1 Pseudolabrys sp.
CTGGGATTTTCAATGAGAGTTTCGAGGGCAGGTTTTGTCCGCAGCTACGTCTAAGGGAGACATTCCAGGTTAGCAATATAAAGGAGCCATAAAGGGCTGCGCAGACCAGCCGCAGCGCGTCTAAACAGCCTGAAGCCGCCAAGTGGGACACAGCATGCAGGCCAGCCTTCGGCGAACCGCTCGCGACAATGCACGATTCGCATAAGACATATTATGAAATATTTAGTGGCGATGTTACACTTGGCAGACCCACACACCAAATACGTTTGCTCGGAGAAGTCTTTGGGCGGCCAGACGAAAACCGGCTCGCGCGGGCTTCACGCCTCGAACCGCATCATATCGAAGCCCGGCTCGATATGCGCCGGCAGTTCGGTCCGCAAGGCGGCGTAGTCCATGTCGGTGTGCAGATTGGTCAGGATCGCGCGCTTCGGCTTGACGCGATCGATCCAATACAGCGCTTCGTCCAAATTGAGATGGCTTGGATGCGGCGCCTTGCGCAAGGCATCGACGATCCAGAGGTCGAGCCCTTGCATCAACGGCAGGCTCTCATCGGGCAGGCTCTTGATGTCGGCAGAATAGGCCACGTTGCCGATGCGGAAGCCGAGCGAGGGGATGTCACCGTGCCGCTGCAGGATGGGCAGGGCCTCGATGGGGCCGCCCTGCCCCTCGATGGTGACCGGCTCGCCCGCCATGAGCCGTTTCTCATGCGCGATCGGCGGGTATTCGCTGCCGGGGGGCGTCATGAAGCAATAGCCGAAGCGGGCGTGCATGGCGCGCGAAGTGGGCTCGTCGAGATAGACGTCGACGCGCCGGCGCTTATGCACGTAGAGCGGCCGCAGATCGTCGATGCCGTGGGTATGGTCGGCGTGCTCGTGGGTGATCAACACGCCGTCGAGCCAGTCGACCTCGGCATCGAGCAACTGGCTGCGCATGTCGGGCGAGCAGTCGATCAACACGCGAGTGATGTGGCCCGCCGGATTCGTGCGCTCGATCAGCAGCGAACAGCGCCGCCGCCGGTTCTTCGGATTGTTCGGATCGCAGGAGCCCCAGCCCAGCGCCACGCGCGGCACGCCCATGGACGAGCCGCAGCCGAGGATCGTGAAGGTCAGGCTCATGCGGCTATTTCAATGACTTGTGGAACTTTGCTGAAAAGTCGAAAGAAGTTCTCAGTAGTCTGACGAGCGATCTCGCCTGCGCTGACGCCGCGCGTATCGGCCAGCACCTTCGCGGTCTCGACGACATAGGCCGGCTCGCACCGTTTGCCGCGATACGGCACCGGGGCAAGATACGGCGAGTCTGTTTCAACCAGAATACGATCGGCCGGCAGCGCCGCCGCGATCTCGCGCAAGGCGCCGGAATTCTTGAAGGTCAGAATGCCGGTGAACGAGACGTAGTGCCCGAGTTCGATGGCGGTAAAGGCCAGATCGCGCCCGCCGGTGAAACAGTGCAGCACCGCCTTGAAAGCGCCCTTGGCGGTTTCCTCCCGCAGGACCGCCGCCATGTCGGCATCGCATTCGCGCGCGTGGATGACCAGCGGCAGGCCGGTTTCCCGTGCAGCAGCAATGTGTTGGCGAAAGCTCTTCATCTGGTCCGGGCGCGGGCTCTTGTCGTAATGATAATCGAGCCCGGCCTCGCCGATCGCCACGATTTTCGCGTGTTTCGCCAACGCGATCAAGGCCTTGGCGTCGATGTCCAGTTCTTCGTGCGCGTTGTGCGGATGGGTCCCGACCGAGCAGAAAACTTCCGGATATTTATCAGCGATTGCAACGAGTTGGGATAGGTTCTTCACGCGCGTTGAGATCGTCACCATGCGCCCGATCCCGGCCGCGCGGGCGCGCGCGACCACGGCATCCAACTCGGTCGCGAAATCCGGGAAATCGAGGTGGCAGTGGCTATCGACCAGCATCGTCAGGCCTTGGCCTCCGGCTCCACATAGCGCGGGAAAACCGGCGCGGGCGGCGGCAATTGGCTCCCCGCCTTGATCCGCCGGCCCGGCTCCAACGCGTGGAAGCCGCGTTCCTCCGCGCTAATGGCCAGCAGGTCGAGCAATTTCGAGGCCGAGCCCGGCACGAAGGGCTGCGCCAGGATGCCGACCTGCCGCAGCACCTCGGCGGTCACATAGAGGATGGTGCCCTGCCGCTTGGGATCGGTTTTGGCGACCGCCCAGGGCGCCTCGGACGCGAAATAGCGGTTGGCATCGGCCACCACCGCCCAGATCGCATTGAGCACCTGATGGATCTGGAAGGTCTTCATGTGGTCGCGCGCATGCACGATCATGGCGTCGGCCGCCGCCAGAATCGTCTTGTCGGCCTCGGTGAAGCCGTGCGGCTCCGGCAGCACGCCGCCAAAGGCCTTGCCGATCATCGAGAGCGAGCGCTGCGCCAGATTGCCGAGGTCGTTGGCGAGGTCGGCATTGATGCGGTTGACGATGGCCTCGTGGCTGTAATTGCCGTCCTGCCCGAACGGCACCTCGCGCAGGAAGAAATAGCGGAACTGGTCGACCCCATAGGTGTCGGCGAGCGAGAACGGGTCGATCACATTGCCGACCGACTTCGACATCTTCTCACCGCGGTTGAACAGGAAGCCGTGCGAGAAAATGCGCTTGGGCACCGCGACGCCGGCCGACATCAGGAAGGCCGGCCAATAGACCGCGTGGAAGCGCACAATGTCCTTGCCGATCACGTGCAGATCGGCCGGCCAATAGCGCTTGAACGTGTCGCTGTCGGTGTCCGGGAATCCGACGCCGGTGATGTAATTGGTGAGCGCATCGACCCACACATACATCACGTGCTTGGGATCGCCCGGCACCGGCACGCCCCAATCGAAAGTGGTGCGCGAGATCGAGAGATCCTGCAGGCCGCCGCGCACGAAGCTCGCCACTTCGTTGAGCCGCTCGCGCGGCAAAACGAAGTCCGGCACCTTTTCGTAAAGGTCGAGCAGTTTCTGCTGATAGGCGGAGAGGCGGAAGAAATAGCTTTCTTCCTCCACCCATTCGACCGGCGTGCCGGTCTTGGTCGCCACCCTCACCTTCTGCTCGTTCAGGTGCGTCTCATCCTCGGCGTAGTAGGCCTCGTCGCGCACCGAGTACCAGCCGGCATATTTGTCGAGATAGATGTCGCCATTGGCCGCCATCCGTTCCCAGATCGCGGACGACGAGCGGTAATGGCGCTCCTCGGTGGTGTGGATGAAGTCGTCGTTCGAGCACTCCATGCGGGCGACCATGGCCTCGAACAGAGGCACGTTCCGGTCGCGCAATTGCCGCGCGGTCAGGCCCTGGCGGGCCGCCGTCTGCTGGATCTTCTGCCCGTGCTCGTCGGTGCCGGTGAGGAAGAACACGTCGTAACCGTCGAGCCGCTTGAAGCGGGCAATGGCATCGGTCGCGATCGCCTCATAGGCGTGGCCGATGTGCGGCGCGCCGTTCGGGTAGGAGATCGCGGTGGTAATGTAGAAGGGGGTTTTGGCCGGCATTTTGGGAATTATGACCTAACTCTAACGCATGTCCCGGGCGCGAACGGCACGCGAACGAGCACAATTGCGCGCCGTGGACCCGGGACCTTCGATTCAAGGGACTAGGTAACAATCGCGGGCGGCCGGGGCAAGCGAGGGTAACCCAGGCCTTCGCCGTGTATGGCCTCAAAATGCAAGGCGTGCGACAGCTCACGCCGCCTCGTCCGCGCGCGTTGGGCGGATCAGGACTTCGGCCGAAATGCCTAGCGCGTCGTGCAGCCGCCGGATCATCTCGATCGACAGGCTACGCTTGCGATTCATCACCTCGGCGACGCGGGCGCGCGAGCCGATGAGGGGTTCGAGGTCTTTGCGCGTGAGTCCCTGTTGCTCCATGCGGAAACGGATGGCCTCGATCGGGTCGGGCGGGTCGATCGGAAAGTGGTGGGCTTCATAAGCCTCAATCAATGTCACCAGGACATCAAGGCGGTCGCCATCGGGCGTGCCGCTTTTGGCGCCCCAAAGCCGCTCTACCTCGGCCATCGCAGCCTTGTAGTCCCTCTTCGTACGGATGGGCTTCAATTCAGTCGCCATAGCGCACCCTCGATACATCGATCTTGTCGTAATCCCTGTGCGTACCGATCCATTTGATCCAGACGATGGCCTTTTCGAAATCGATCGATACGACGAGACGATAGTCGTTGCCTTTGATGTTGAAGACGATGCGCTCGGCGCTGACGACGCTCGCGGTCACATAGCGGCGCTTCACATCCGCCGTACTCTTCCATCTGGCCCGGCTCACTTCGTCGAACCAAGCGTCCAATGCCGCTTTGACCGCCGGCTGGTCCTTTTTGCCGGTGAGGCCGTCGACGAACTCACGCGAGGTCCGACGGGCGATAATCCTCATCGGACGTCGACTATCACGGTCCCATTATGGGAGCAAGACAAATGGATCAAGCCGTTGCCTTCGGCACCCGCGGTAATTGCGCGGCGACCTGGCGCCCTACCAAAACCTATAATTCACCCCGACCCGCACGACGTTGGTCTTCAGACTGACATTGAACGGAAAGGCGCCCGGATTGCGGATGAACAAGCCGTCGGCGGTGCCAAAATCGGCATAGAGATATTCCACTTTCGCGGTCCAATGCGGCGCGAATGCCGCTTCGATTCCGCCGCCGACCGTCCAACCGGCTCTCGTCGTGCTGCCGGAATTCGCGCTGCCAGGATCGGTCGCGCCATAAATTTGTCCGAGCGCGAGGCCGCCGGTCACATACGGCATGAAGCGATCCCAGGCATAGCCGAGGCGTACCCGCAGCGTTTCCAGTCCGCGCAATTTGGTCGTGCAGGTTCCCCCCACGGGGCCCGGCGGACAGAAGGCCGGCCCATGGCCGTGCGTCGATCCGGTCAGCCAGCCATAAGAGGCATCACCCTCGACGCCGAGCACGGCCGGACCTGTCTGCCAATTATAGCCGAGGGTGCCGCCGAGCAATCCACCGCTGACATCGAAATTGCCGGAGAACTCCGGAACGCCGGCGGTCGCGTGATGCGACGAACCCCAGCCGCCGCCGCCTTCGATGCCGGCATAGAAGCCGGTCCAGTTGTAAGGCGGGGGGAGTGGCGGTGCCTTCAGCGGCATATCGGCAGCGCGCACCGCGCTCACTGCAAGCAGAGTCGCAATCGCCGTCGCAAGCCGGAGCCTCATGGCACCCCTCCCCTCGATCGAGGAAGACAGGCTAGGGCGCAGCGCTCAGGCCGGCAATCATGCGCGCGTGCTTATCCCGCGCGTTCGCAGACGATCCACAGCATCGTCATCGCGATCCGCCAGTTGGATACCGCCGTGCGCCGGCGTGCGCAGTGTGACCAGGAAATACAGTGATGCGAGCGCGGGCCTCGCAAAGCGCGCGCACCGCAATGTCCCCTACCCCGCTATGGGTTTGGCACGCTCACCAGGTCAACGAACTGCTCCGTGCCGACGGCGAAGCCGCGGCATAGCGGTCGTCATCGTCGGAGGCGTCGCGCGCAACGCTGAGCGGGGTGTCGCCGAGATGCGGCACGACCACGAGGCGGTTCACTTCGCCGTTGAGATAGGCGCGCAGGAATTTCGAGTAATCCTTGAACGACACGCAGCCGTTCGATGCGCCCTTGGGGCCGAGCATATAGGTATGCGCCAGCATGCCGTCGCGGCCGAACATCTTCTTCTCGTCGACCGGATTGAGCCTTATCGCGCGCACGCCGTGGAAAAGCTGCTCACGCAGCGTCAGCTCGTAAACATTCGGCGGCGTGGGTCCGCGCATCTTCACGTGCACGTAGCGCGGATTGTCCATCTTCTCGCCAAGCCCGGAATGCGCTTCCAGCTTTTCGCCGTTCGGCATGTACACCGTGCGCGCCGAAATGTCGTAGATGGCGGTGCGGCTGTCGCGGGCAGGCAGCGCCATGCCGCGATTATGCGCTTCCTTGATCGGTGCGGTCTTTTCGGCCGCCTTATTCTCCGGGACACTCTTTGCGGCCGTGGTCGTCCGGGGAGCCGGTTTCTCGCCCGCCTGCGGCAAAGACGCCAGTTGCATGGGGGCCGGCGCGCCGGCGCGCGCGGCCGGTAGCGGCGCAACCGCGGAAGCGACTTGTGTATTGGCGACCGGCGCGGCGCCGCGCGCGATTTCGGGCTTTGC
Organism: Pseudolabrys sp.; assembly: GCA_035549515.1. Lineage (GTDB taxonomy): Bacteria > Pseudomonadota > Alphaproteobacteria > Rhizobiales > Xanthobacteraceae > Pseudolabrys. Next base: position 6,111 of record DASZQT010000023.1, read on the forward strand.
GCTTTGCTGGCTGGCGATCTCAGGCCGCGGGCGCGGCAAGGGCAGCGGGACATCCGAGGGTTCGACCGCGGCCGTTTGCTGGACCGGCGCCGGCTGCTCGACCGGCGTATCGTAGCCCACGCTGGCGACCGTATGACGCACGGCCACTGGACCGAATGCGTCGGCCCAGCGCGATTCGAAACTCCTTTGCGCGCTGTGCGGCGCGGCCGGCGCTACGGTCTTCGCGGGCGTCGATTTCGCAATGGACGTGACGCCCGATGTCGGCACGTGCGCGGCCACGCTTGGCTGCGGCTCAGTGGCGGCGATCAGCAGCGGCGCCGGCGGCACGCGCAGATCGGGACGTGGGATGGCCCCATGTGGGGCGATCATGATCCAGGCCGCCGCGCCGACCGCGACGAAAGGCAGACATGCCCCGGCCACGGTTCCCAGGCCGACAAAAGCGCTTCCGAGCAGCCGGACAAACCGCAGCCGGTCACGCCGCAGACCAAACCCGCCGTCGAATGATGTGGCGCCCCAGCACCCCGCCGTCACATCCGTCATGAACTACGTTACTCTTACTCGCACATGGGCGGCCAAACGAACGTCATTGTCGGCCGCGGTGTTCGATCAGTTTGTAAGCAACCGATTGTGCAGCGATTAGGGTTAAACGGTGGTAAATCGCGGCGAACGGAACTCACAGCAAACGAGCGTTAACGCAGCGCCGCAACCGCGGCGGACGGCGCCTGGAATACCGTGTGGAGGGGATTCACTGAGCGGCGGAGCCGCGGGCGTTACATCGGCGCGACTGAGGGTGCCGGTTCCGCGTCCGCTGGCGTCTCGTTCATCGAGGCGTCCCAAGCGACGACACGGTTGCGGCCAGTCTCTTTGGCGACATAGAGGGCCCGGTCCGCGCGGTCGATAGACCGCTCGACCGGCAGGTCGCAATCGAGCGGGGCAATTCCGAACGAGACGGTCACGTGAAATGGCCCCTTGCCATTTCCGTCAAGCGGCAGAGACGAGAGCTCCTCGCGCACGCGGTCGATGATGAGGCGCCCGGTGTCGATGTCCGTGTCCGCCAGGCAGATCAGGAACTCCTCGCCGCCATAGCGGAAAATCCGGTCGTAAGGCCGCAGATGCGCCATGATGTAGGTGGCGAAGGCGACCAGAACCCTGTCTCCGACGAGATGGCCGTAGCTGTCGTTGACCGGCTTGAAATGGTCCAAATCCATCATCGCAATCGTACAGGGATGGTCGCGGCGCACGAATTCCTGCTGTTCCCGCAGCTTGCTCAGCATCCCGATCCGGCTTGGCGTGCCGGTGAGCGGATCGAGATTGAACAGCGAGCTCTCGAGCTCGTGTTGAAGCGTCGAGATTTCCAACTTGAGGCGCTTGAGCGCCGTCACGAAGCGCTCGTAGTCGTTGATCGAAATCGGCACCCCGTTGGCGGACGAACGCAGCAGGGTGGCCGCGTACTGGTGCATGCGTTCGTGTTCCAGGCCGATCTCGGCGAATCCCGGGTGGGCCGCGAGTGCGGCGTGGCCGGCCTTGTAATACCATTGACCGAACCGGCACAGGTGATGCGATTCACGGCTGCTGTCGCGTTCGTCCGCCGTGAGCCGACAAATCAGCGTGCCGTAAAGCGTTTCCGCCCATTGGTCGTGGTTATAGAGCGCCTGTTCGAGCTCTTTGAGAGCGCTGCGCATCTGATCGGCGGATAGAATAGGAATTGCCATGGGTTCCCCCTTCCGGGCGGAGCCGAGTGCGCCTGCTCCGTTCATTCTGGCGCCGACCCATTAATCAATCGCTACTTGCCGGCCGACCGTTCACGCGATTGGTTACGGGGCCATGTTTCCTTCAGGGATTTCCCGGCGACCCGCCCGTTGGCCCGGCGGATAATTGGGAGTGCACCGCAATATTTTTCAGGAATCCGTCATGCGAATCGCTTAGCCTTCGCTCTATGGCGGTTCGTGCAGTACGGATCGAGATTCGATCGGGTCAGTCGGGACCGACAACCTCCCGGATGCTGCCCTTCCCGCCGCCTCGCGCGCATCGTCAAACACTAAACCGCCTTCGGCCGCGCCGGCACGCGCGCGCCGGGGCTGCGCGCGTTCATCGTCACGTCCACCAGAAGGATCAGGCCCTTGGCTAAGAACCTCGCGAAGAAGAGACGTCGTCACGAGCGCCAATTCGGATCAGCCGAGATCATCAATTTCCAGGACACCAAATTCGAGAGCGAACGCGCGCTGCCGCCGATCAAACCGCTCAATCCGACCCAGGCCGACTATCTCGACGCGCTTCGCAAGTTTCCGCAGGTGGTCGTGCTCGGGCCCGCCGGCACCGGCAAGACCTGGGTTGCGGCCACCCATGCCGCCGATCTTTATCGCAACCGTCGCATCGACAAGATCATTCTGACGCGGCCGAACGTGCCGTGCGGGCGTTCGCTCGGCTTCTTTCCGGGCAGCCTGGAAGACAAATTCGCGCCCTGGGCGGTGCCGGTCGCCGACGCCATCAAGGATCGCATCGGCAAGGCCAGCTACGACATCGCGCTCAAGCACGGCGCGATCGAGCTCGTCCCATTCGAGGTCATGCGCGGCCGCTCTTGGCGCAACGCCTTCGTGCTGCTCGACGAGGCGCAGAACGCCACGCCGGCGGAGATCAAGACCTTCCTGACCCGCATCGGCGAGGATTGCACCATCGTGGTCAATGGCGATGTCAGCCAGTGCGACCTCGACCGCGGCAGCGGGCTGCGCGTCGTGATCGACATGATTGCCGCGCAGGACCTGCCGGTGCCGGTCATCGAGTTCACGCAACGCGATATCGTGCGCTCGGGGCAATGCGCCATGTGGGTCAAGGCTTTCGATCAGGCGAAACTCTGAAAGCCGCGGAGCCGATGGAGCGAGGATGAATTCCGCGCTATAGATTGGTCGTTCTCACCTCGAACCCTCCCCGCTTCTGGGGAGGGTCATCCATGCAAGAGACCGACCATGAATCATGCCGGAAGCGCCGTTCCGCTCGATCCCGAACACGTGGCGGTGACCGAGCCGGTCGCAGGCTCGCCCTTTCCCGTCCATCTCATGTATGTCGAGATGGTCGACGGCGCCTATGTCCCCATCGGGCTGCGCAAGCCGGAAGGTCCCGGCCCTTTTCCCATCATCCTGTTCGCCACCGGCAACGGCGGCGGCGGCATGCGCATGCTGCGCGATCACGTGCAGAGCAAGGCCTATACGCAGGACCGCCTGCTCGAGCGCGGTTATGCGGTGGCCTGGATGCGCTACCGCGCCGAGGTCGATTACGCCTATGACCGCATCGGCAAGCTCATCGGCTCCGGTCGCCAGGGCCGGCAATTGTTCAACCGCGGACCTTTGGAATACGAGGATGCGATCGCGATCGCGGACTATGTCAAGACGCTCCCTTATATCGATGGCGAGCGGCTCGGCTATATCGGCGTCAGCCATGGCGGGGAAATGGCGCTCAAGATCGCGTCGGAATATCAAGGCTTCCGCGCCTTCGTGGCGAGCGAGCCGGCAAGCCACGAATTCCTGCGGCTGAGGCCCGACGAGACCGCGCAAATCGATCCCAAGACCGGCCTGCTCAATGTCGAGCGCATGCTGATGCGCGATGCCGCCAAGGTCCGCCCGCGCATCACCGAGGAAGTGGCGCAGGCGCGCATCGCGCCCATTGCGACGCCGTTTTTCGTGCAAGGGCGCGACAGCGACGAACTGCAGGGCATTTTCCGTGTGAGCTACGATCTCTTGCACGAAGCCGGCAAGGTCGCGCAGTGGAAGAGCTACGACCATGACATCCACGGTTTCGTCTTTCCGGTGCGCAATCCGGACGGCGGCTTCACGCCCGACGCGATCCAACAGGAAGCGGTCGCCGACGCGATCGCCTTTTTCGACCGCTACGTGAAGGCTTAGGGGACGAACCCACGGTCGGGTAGCGGACGGTCCACCCGCCAAAAGCGAAACCCGCCCCGGCGTCGCCGAGGCGGGCTCTATCTTGTCATGACGCAAGCGTCATGTGCTCACTCAAGGCGCCTATCAAGCGCCTAGTTGGCGAACATGTCCGTCATCACGTCCGTGCTCTTGTCACAGGCGTGATTGAGGCAGGGCAGGCCGAAGCCGCCCTCGATCGACCGCAGCAGCGAGTAGTGCGTGTAGAAGTGGTTGCTCTTCATGGAATGGGAATTGTAGTTGGTGTCCACGATCACCACGATCTGGTTGGTGTTGGGGGCGAAGCTGTAGTCGTTTTCGTCCCAGATGATGACAATGGCGTTCGAACCCGACTTCCAGACCGGCGAGAACTTGATCGCCTGGACGAGCTTCTGCACCGTGACGTCGCCGCGATAGATCAGGGCCGGGTTCAGGCTCTTCTGCGTGCCGTCGCTCTTGGGGTCGTAGTTGCAGAAGGCGCCGGCATTGCCGCGGCCGTGCTGATCGTTGCACTGGTTCGGCGCGATCAGCGAGAAGTTCGGAACGTCGCCGCTCGCCAGATCGGCGAAAAGGCCTTTCGGACCATCGAAGCCGACCGAATTGGCCAGGCTGTTGCCCTTGACCGTGCCTTCCTGGGTGCTCTTGAAGTAGACGAACGGATTGTGCTTGGAAGCGTAGAGGCTGACGACATCGGACTGCGACAGCGGCGGATTCAGCGTGGGATGAATTTTGCTGAAGTCGGTTTTGTCGGTGAAGTAACCGTCGCTGTAGTTGACGTTGTCGGCACCGGCGATCGGCAGGTTTTCCTGGTAGCTTTTGTAGCTCAGGCCCTTGGCGACGAGCTGATCGGCGATGGTCTTGCCGGAGATGTTGGACAGCGCCGCATAGGTGTGGTGGCCGTCGATATTGATGAGCCCGGGGTTGCCCTGAGCCTCGTTGGTCTTGTCATAGAGCTGCGTGGGGGCTTCCTTGCCGGTGCCGGCGATCGGGCAGATGTCGCCGGTCGGCGGATTGTCGGTGTTGGCAACGCCGGTCGCCAGATTGGGCTGGCACGAAGCATTGTGCCAGTCGGGATTGTGGTCGCTGTGCACGCCGAAATTGGAGCCACCGACGACCTCGAGATAGTTGGTCAAGCTGGGATGCGCGACGGCGAAGAAATTGGTGGCCAGTTTCCGATTATTGGCCATCATATTGATGAACGGCGCGTTGGGATTCTTGATAATCTGGCCGTAGCCGTGGTTTTCCATCATGATGACGAAGACGTGGTCGAGCGCCGGGATACCAGTCGGCACCGGTCCTTCCGCCGCCATCGCGCCGCCACCGAGCGCGGTGGCGAGCAACGCCGCCGCAAGGCTCAACTTCCTGCTGAACATGATCATCCCCTTCTATCGACGAGGCCGCACCGGTTCAGCCGGAGCTTTCGACCTCTGGTTAACAAACGGGGGCTGCCTACCATGGTGGATTTGACGCTCTCGTGTCAGGCACATGACGCGGCTGTCGCTTCGGCTAGGCCGAAAGGCGACTACGCCAGTGCAAGGCTTTGAATATGAAATCGAAAATCGGACTGGATTGATTCCATGGTTTCTTCACAGGAAGCGCCGCGGACATTTGTGCTGGTGCACGGCGCCTGGTCGGGCGGCTGGTGCTATTTCAAAGTCGCCGAACGGCTGCGGGCGCGTGGACATCGCGTGTTCACGCCCACGCTCACCGGCCAGGGCGAACGCACGCATCTGTCGTCCGGGACGATCAATCTCAGCCTGCACATCACGGACATCCTCAACGTCTTTCACTATGAGGACTTGAGCGATGTTGTGCTCGCCGGCCATTCCTATGGCGGCATGGTGATCACCGGTGTCGGCGATCGGATCGCGGAGAAAATCGCAGCGCTGGTCTACCTCGACGCGTTCCTGCCGGAGGGCGGGCAATCGCTATTCGACATCAATGTGCCGAAAAACTCACAAGCCTTCCTCACCAATGCGGGCGGCATCGGCGGGCTGGCGGTGCCGCCGCCACCGGCCGCCTTCTTCAACGTGAACGTGGCGGATGCGCCGCGCGTCGATACGCTGGCGACGCCGTTTCCGCTCGGCGCTTTCACCGAAAAGATCAGGCTCTCGGGCGCGCACAAGACGATCGCCAAGCACATCTATGTGCACGGTACGGTTCTGCCGCGCGAAAGCCCGTTCAAGCCGTTCTACGAGCGCGTCAAGGACGATCCGGCCTGGCAGAGCCATATGCTCGCCTGCGGCCACCATGTGATGCTCGACATGCCGGACCGGGTCACCGCGATTCTCGAAAGCGCATTGTAGCGGAGCGCTCTGCCCGCTCAGCCCTGCGAAGCCGGCATGCGAACGACGAGCCCGTCGAGCGTGTCGGTAACTTTGAGTTGGCAGGCGAGCCGACTTGAAGGCTTCACCTCGGCCGCCACCATGTCGAGCATGGCGTTCTCGGTGTCCTCGGGCGGCGCCAGCCCGGCGGCCGGCTCGCCCTCGACATAGACGTGACAGGTGCCGCAGGAGCAGGAGCCGCCGCATTCCGCCTCGATGCCGGGCACGCCGTTCGTCACGGCGCCCTGCATGACGGTCCAGCCGTCGGGCACGTCGACGACGTGCTCGATGCCCTGGTGCTCGACATAGACGATCTTGGCCATCGCGCCCTCCCCCGTTTACTGGCGCGCCAGTACGAGCCGCAGCGGACTGCGGAACGTGGTCGAGGGCATCCACGGCAAGGTCGCTTCCACGCGGGCGTAGTCCGGCACGGCTTTGTGCAGTTCCTCGAAGGCGAGCTTGCTCGCCAGCCGCCCGATCGCGGTGCCGAGGCAGGCATGCACACCGCCGCCGAAGCCGAGATGACCTTTCGGCTTGCGGTCGATGTCGTAGACGTCCGGATTGGCGAAGCGGCGTTCGTCACGATTGCCCGAGCCGTAAGCCAGGCACACGAAATCGCCCGCCCGCATCACCTGCCCGTGCAGCTCGGTATCCTTCGCCAGGCAGCGGCGGAAACGCTGCGCCGAGGTATTGAAGCGCAGCGATTCCTCGATGGCGTCGGCGAGCAGCGCCGGATTGTCGACGCAACGCCGGCGCGCTTGCGCGTGGTCGGCCAAATTGAGCGCGAACATCGTCATGAAGCCGCCCAGCGACTCAATGCCGGCCATGATCAGCGTGGTGGTGGTGAGCAGCACTTCGCGGTCGGAGAGGCGGTCGCCGTCGATCTCGGCCAGACTGAACTGCGAGATCAGATCCTCGCCCGGATGGGCGCGCCGCTCCGCGATCACCTTCTCGGCGTAATTCTTCACCCACTCGAAGGCTGCGATATGCTCAGAGCCCTTCTGCCGGGTCACCGGGTCCGACTGCACCATCAGCACCGCCTTGTCGCGCACCAGATGGTCGTCGCCGGGCGGCAGTCCGAGCAGGCGGAACAGCACCTTCACCGTCACCTTGGACGAGAAGTCCTCGACGAAATCAAACGTCCGCTTGCCGGCAAAGCCGGCAATCGCCTCACGCGCCGCGTCGCGGATATGCGCTTCGATGTAATCGAGATTGCGCTTGTTGAAGGCGTGCTGGATCAGCCCGCGCAGGCGGTCATGACGCGGCGGATCGGTAGTGCCGAGCGTGGCGCCGGCGCGATTGGGCAATTCGTCCATCAGATTGCCCTTGGCCGAGGAATAGGTCTGCCAGTCGTTGAGCGCGCGCACGATGTCGTCGTAGCGCGAGAGCACCCACATCTTGGCGTCGACGCTAAAGAAGCAGGGGAAGTCGTCGCGCAGCGTCTTGTAGAACGGGAACGGATCGGCATCGACCGCCGGCGAATAGGGATCGAAGCGGAACTGGGGACTGAGCATGGTCGCGTCCTCCTCGGCTGGACCGCAGCGGCCGCGGTCGCGCGCGGCTGAAGGTTGTTGAATGCGGTCGTTTCCTCTTTGCTCATCGTCGCCGATCCGGCGCGAAAGAGAATGGACGAAGGTCGAAATAATTTGTACTTTTCGATCATTCCGACGGATGCGCGTTAGGAACCGGAATGGTCAAAAAGCCCAACAGCAAGCGAAATACCGCGCCCACACGCAACCGGCAGGCCAAGGACATTCCGGTATTTTCTCTCTATGGCGAGACCGCGCCGGTGGACGCGACCGAGTTCGTCCATATCGAGGAAATCCGCGCCCGCAGCGAGCGCTATGACTGGCACATCAAGCCGCATCAGCATCGCGGGCTGTGCCAGATCCTGTTCGTGCGGCGCGGCGCGGTCGAAGTGCAGGCCGACGGCCACGTCGAGAAGATCAAGGTGCCCTGCGCGCTCAGCATGCCGCCCGCCGTGGTGCACGCGCTCAAATTCCGACCCGGCACGCAGGGCTATATCCTCACCATTTCCGAGGCCATGTTGCCGCGCGCCGACCGGCACGGCCTGATTGCCGCGCTGTTCGTCGAGCCGCGCGCCATTTCATTTGCCGGCGCGCCGCGCCGGGCGCAGGCAATCGCCGCTCTGCTCGACCAGATCATGGCCGAAATGCGCGAGCAGGCGCCCGAGCGCGCGGCGATGCAGGAATGGCTGGTGAGCGCGGCGCTCCTGCTGATCGCGCGCCAGCGCGCCAGCGCGCCCGAGGATGGCCGTCAGGGTCGGCAGCAGCGCGAATTGAGCCGGCTGCGCACGCTCATCGAAGCCAATTTCCTCGAACACTGGAAAGTCAGCGACTATGCCGCCGCCATGAGCATGACCGAGGCGCGGCTCAACCGGCTCGCGCGCGCGGTAGCCGGCAAGTCGGCGTTCGAACTGGTGCAGGACCGGCTCATGCTGGAAGCGCGGCGCAAGCTGATCTATGTGGCGGCGCCGATCTCGGCGCTCGCTTATGAGCTGGGCTTCGAGGACCCGGCCTATTTTTCGCGCTGCTTCAAGAACCGCTTCGGAGTGACGCCCTCGACGTTCCGGCGCGAGTTGGAGTGAGTAAGCGCTATGTGCGCGCCGTCTCGGCCAGATCGCCGAATACCGCGAACACAAAGGGCTTGCGTTCCAGGTTATAGGCCTCGACCTCGCGCGCGCCGCGGTTCAGCTTCTCCCAGACTTCGGCGACCTGGGCGAGATGCGCTTTGTCACCCGTGCCGGCGCCGATCCGCCCCGACAGCCAGTCGTTGACCAGGTCCATGAAGGCCGCGAGCGTCGCCGGGTCGGTGCCGCCCAGCGCGTCGCCAAGCGCGTGGAGCGCGAGCGGGTCGGGGTTGGGCAATTGCGCGAACAGGTCGAGCACGCGCTGGCGCAGCGCGAGCGCCGGCCCGTCGGTGAGCGCGAGCGCGCGCCCGACGCTGCCGCCGGCGGCGCGCGCGGCCTCCTGCAATTCCGAATCGTCCTCCTCCCGCCCGGTCGCGGCGGCGGCGGCGCGTGCTACGTCGTCCTCGACAAGCGGCCGCAACAACAGCCGCCGGCAGCGCGACCGGATGGTCGGCAATTCGCGTCCCGGCGAATGGCTGACCAAGAGCAAAAGCGTGCGCGGCGGCGGCTCTTCCAGCACCTTGAGCAGGGCATTGGCGCCTTCGCGCGCCAGTTCGTCGACCGAGTCGACAATAGCGATGCGCCAACCGCCCTCGCCCGCGGTCGAACCGAAGAACGAGACCGTGCGCCGGATGTCCTCGACCCGGATCACCGTATAGAGCTTGCCGGTCTGCTCGTTGGTCACGCGCTCGATTGCGAGAAGATCGCCCTGCGCCTGCACCGCGATGCGGCGCGCCACCGGATGATCGGGCTCGACCGCGAGCGACGTGGCGGCCTGCACCTCCGGCGCGCCCGGATCGGGATGCGCGAGCACGAAACGCGCCAGCCGGTAGCACAGCGTGGCCTTGCCGATGCCGGGCGGCCCGCCGATCAGCCAGGCATGCGCCATGCGGCCGCTTTGATAGGCCTCGAGCAAGGCGCGCTCGGCCGCTGCGTGACCAAACAGCACCGCCGTCTCGCGCGGCAGTTTGGCCGCGCGCTCGTCACTGTCCGCGCTCACGGCGCGGCTTCCTCGGCGATGCGCGCGAGTCGCGGCCGCAGCCGTTCGTCCACGACTGCCCAGATGCGCTCGGCCACCACGTTGCGGGGCGCCCGCCCGTCAACGACGATCATGCGGTTCGGCTCGCTCTTGGCGAGTGCGAGATAGGCGTTGCGCAGCTTTTCATGAAAGGCGACCGACTCGGCTTCGAAACGATCGGCCTTGCCGCTGCCCCGGCGGTGATGAGCGCGCGCGAGCCCGACCGTCGCCGGCACGTCGAGAAGGAAGGTGAGTTCGGGCATGGCGTCGCCGACGGTGACCCGCTCCAGTCCGCGAATGAGGCGCGCATCGACCTGCCCGAGCGCGCCCTGATAGACGCGGGTGGAATCGATGAAGCGGTCACAGATCACCCAATGCCCGGCATTCAACGCCGGCCGAATGGTGTGGCGTAGATGGTCGTCGCGCGCCGCCGCGAACAGGATCGCCTCGGTCTCTTCGCCCAACGGCTTGGCCATGCCGGACAGCAGGATATGACGGATGATCTCGGCGCCGGGCGAGCCGCCCGGCTCGCGCGTGAGCACGACCGAAAGGCCGGCCGAGCGTAGCCGCTCGGCCAGCGCCGCCGCATGGGTCGACTTGCCGCTGCCCTCGCCGCCTTCGAAGGTGATGAAATGTCCGCGCATCCTGACCCCGGTCATTCCGGGGCGCGCCCACCAGGTCGGCGCCGAGCGCGGCCCGATGGCAGGCTCCGCCGCGAACCCGGAATCCAGAGCCCTATATTCGGCACGAGCGGCTCTGGATTCCGGGCCCGGCGCCATAGCGCGTCGAAGACGCGCGTAAACGCACTTTTGGCGGCGTCCCGGAATGACAATCCCATCATAGCCGTTCGGCCCCGGCGCGGAACAGGGCGATCACCATTTCGGTCACCGAATCGAAGGCACGCTGCGACAGTGAGCCCTTCGGAACGCTATCGGCCGCCTTCAAGGGCATGGTCAGGATGACATTGTCGTTGCGCCAGACCTTCAGATTGCCGATCGGCTGGCCGGCCGTGACCGGCGCCGGCACCGGGCCGGTATAGACGATGCGCGCGATCAGCTTGTCACCGCCGGCCTTCGGCAGCATGACCCGGACCTGCCCGTTCGCCACCAGCGGCACGTGGCCGCTGGCGCCACCGAACACCTTGGCGTTACCGATGCTTTGGCCTTCGGCGAAAAGGATGCGCTGCTCGAAGCTGCGGAAGCCCCATTCCAGCAGCTTCTTGGCGTCATCGCCCCGTTCCTTGGCGGTCTTCAGGCCATTGACCACCACGATCAGACGCAAGCCGTTCTGCACGGCGGAGCCGACCAGCCCATAGCCCGCTTCCTTGGTGAAGCCGGTCTTCAACCCGTCGGCGCCGATGTCCATGGCGAGCAGCGGGTTACGATTCAACTGCCGGATCTTGTTCCAGGTGAATTCACGCTCGCCGAACAGTTTGTAGAAATCGGGATAGTCCAGGATGATGTGGCGCGCCAGCATGGCGAGCTCGCGCGTGGTCACCTGGGTGCCCGGGTCGGGCAATCCATTGGAATTGGCGAAGGTCGACTTGGTGAGCCCGATCTCGCGCGCACGCTTGGTCAGCTTGGCGCCGAAAGCGGTCTCGTCGCCGGCCAGCGCCTCGGCCAGCACGATGCAGGCGTCGTTGGCCGACTGGATGGCCAAGCCGTGCAAGAGCGCGTCCACGCTGACGCGGCTGTGAATGGCGGCAAACATGGTCGAGCTGTGCGACGGCGCGCCGCCTTTGCGCCAGGCGTTCTCGCTCACGACATATTCATCGGTGAGCTTGATGCGGCCTTCTTTGAGCTCGTGGAAGACATATTCGGCCGTCATCAGCTTGGCGAGGCTGGCCGGAAAGATCAGCTTGTCGGGATCGCGCTCGTAGAGCACGCCGCCGTTCTCGGCATCGATCAGGATGGCGTGCGGGGCCGCGATCTGCGGCTCGTCCTTTTTGGGCGTGTCGCGCTTTTGCGCCAGCGCCGGCGATGCCGTCAGTAGAACTACGGCTAGTCCCGCGCCCACCGCCGCGCGCAGCCAGCCTCCGACTTGCGAACCTTTCAACATCGTCGTCGCCCTTGTCGTCCGGCTCGCGCGAAACGCGCGCAGTCATGGCGAAGATTGGCGCCGGTGTGGCGGAAAAATGCGGCTCAGTAAAGGCCGCGGCCACTCATGAAGCCGACATGGCCGTCGTCGCGCACCGGGGCGTAGGCCGACACCGGCGACGCCGCCGGCTGCTCGGCCGAAACTGTCGGAGCTTCCGCCGAGACGGCCACGGGCTCAGCCGCCGCCACCTGGCTCTCATCGTCACCCAGCCGGTACGGCCGTTCGGGCGGCTGCGGGATTGGTCCCCGCAGGCGGCTCATTGGCCGCGAATCGAAATAGGCCGGCGCGAACGGTTTGGCCGAAGCGACCATCACCGGCGCCTGCGCCGGGGCGCCATCGCGCAGCGTGGCCATCAGTTTGCGGTCGTCCGAGCCTTGCAGCGGCGCGCGGCCGACATAGTCCACCTTCACCTTCGCGATGCCGTGTCCGTAAAAACCGAGCAGCTCGGCGGTCTTCACCGACACATCGATCAGACGTCCGCGCGCAAACGGGCCGCGATCGTTGACGCGCACCACGATCGACTTGTGATTAGCGAGGTTGGTCACCCGCGCATAGGATGGCAGCGGCATGGTCGGATGCGCGGCCGAAATCGATTCCTTGTCGAAGATCTCGCCATTGGCGGTATAGCGGCCGTGGAAATCGTCGCCGTACCAGGAAGCATAGCCGGTGGCGGTATAGTGCGGGTTCTCTTCGGGCACGTAGACGCGGCCGGCCACCACATAGGGCTTACCGACGCGATAGACACCGCCGCCCTTCGGCACCGGTTCGCCCGGCTCGACCACGCGGGCACTGGCGCTCACGCCGTAGCGGGGATCGATCCTGCCGGACAGGCCGCCGGAGCAGTTGGCAAGGGCAAGACAGCCCAGCGCGAGCGCTGGAAGGCGCGCAAAACGGCACAGATCGCCCGTCCCCCGCAATCCACCCATCCCCGCTCAGGTCCCCATTACGATCATCATGTTAATCTTAATCATAGCCGCTTCCGGCCCGCCCGGGAACCGTCCCCAGCTACCCAGGGTAAACGATTGGTTCCACGGCGGCCTTGGCCGGACCATGCGAATCCGGAATAGCGAAAGCCCCAGCCCCATGCAATAGCACGTTGTTGCAACCATTTGCTTAAAGCCGGCCGGTCCGGTGTCGGCAACGTGAACCGAGAAGCCGCTTTTACGCGGCCGGCAACCGCGCTAGGGCTTCGCGTGCGGGAGATCTCGTGGCAACGGTAGCGTAATCGGAAGGGTGGCCGAGCGGTTTAAGGCACCGGTCTTGAAAACCGGCAGGGGGCGCGAGTTCCCTCGTGGGTTCGAATCCCACCCCTTCCGCCATAACAAACTGTAATTACACGCTTTTATTCGCCAATGGATCCACTACCAACGTTTGTACCTACGAATGAAAACTGATTGCGGCCAGATCGCTTCAATGAACTTGCGGCATCATCGAACATTGCAGAAAAGAGATGAATATACGCTGTTCACAATGCGACCGATCGGAAGGGGTGGATGGCTAAACGTGGCCTAAGCCGTTGAGCGGAAGCGACTTTTAGCTTCGCTATTTCCTCGATCTACAAGCCATTCTACACGGCTAGCGCCCCAGCTGGCTATTCTGAGCAGCTGTAGCTCGTGAACAGCATCACCCGGCGACTTCCGGGCCAGGTCCGAGGATTTTGCGGTCCGAGCAGTTGCATTTACGTCGCGAGACGGTAAGACTTTGCAACCAGTGGTGTAGGCGTGGTTGGACAATTGGCCAAGCCCGCGATTGTCACGGACTTGGCTTAGCGGAGTCCTACGTGTGCTGCCGGTGGATCACATACGACATGATTGCGAGCGTCACATAAAGTGTGACGGCAATGAA
>DASZQT010000024.1:0-5267 GCA_035549515.1 Pseudolabrys sp.
ACCAATCATCCCGATTGGCTCGCCCGCCTGATGAGCGAACAGAAACGAGTCTGCGATCTTCTTGCCCGCGAACGGGCGCTAGCCGCCCGCGAGCGTACACGCGCGCTTGTTCTGATCGCGGACGAGGTGATCCGCCGCTACAAGGCCGAGAAAGAGCGGCGCGCGCTGCTCGACTATGACGACCTGATCGCCAAGACACTGCCGCTCTTGCAAAACGGTGCTTCCGCCTGGGTGCATTACAAGCTCGACCTCGGCATCGATCACATGCTGATCGACGAGGCGCAGGACACCAGCCCGCCGCAATGGGAGATCATCCGCCTGCTCGCTTCGGAGTTTTCGCCGGGCGGCGCGCGCGAGAACGTCCGCCGCACCATTTTCGCGGTCGGCGACGAGAAGCAGTCGATCTTCTCGTTCCAGGGCGCGGCCCCGAAAGCCTTCGACGAAATGCGCCATCTGTTCGAGCGGCAGTTCAACATTCCTGAGATGGGCTGGCGCTACCTGCGCTTCCATCATTCGTTCCGTTCCGGGGCGGCCGTGCTCGGCTCGGTCGATCAGGTCTTCTCGCCGCGCGAGGTCTACGCGAGCGTCACCACCGATGCGGTCGGCATTCCCGAGCATTTGTCGCTGCCGGGTGCGGCGCCCGGACTGGTCGAGCTATGGCCCTTGATTGCGGCCGCCGAGAAGAAGGAGATGGAGGGGTGGGACGCGCCCTTCGACACCGAGAGCGAGGAAAGCCCGCGCGTCAAGCTCGCGCGCAAGATCGCCACGCAGGTGAAGCTCTGGATGGCGCGCGGGCTGAAGGCCGGCGAGGTACTCATCCTGGTGCGCCAGCGCGGGCCGTTGTTCGAAGCGATCATCCGCGCGCTCAAATATGCGCAGGTGCCGGTGGCCGGCGCCGACCGGCTGGTTCTCACCGACCATATCGCGGTGATGGATCTGCTGGCGCTGGCCGATTGCCTGCTGCTGCCCGATGACGACCTCGCTTTGGCCTGCGTGCTCAAGAGCCCGCTGTTCGGCTTGAGCGAGGAACAGTTGTTCGAGCTCGCCTGGAATCGCAAGGGCTCGCTGCGCGACAGCCTGCGTGCCAAGGCCCGAGACAACGCAATATTCGCGAAAACCGAGCAGGCACTCGGCGAACTGGCGCGCGCGGCGCGCGAGCGCACGCCGTTCGGCTTCTTCGCTCATGTGCTCGGCGCGCGCGAAGGACGGCGCGAAATTCTCGCCCGGCTGGGGCCGGAGGCGAATGACGCGCTCGACGAATTCCTCAATTTCGCGCTCGACTACGAAGCGCGCGAGACGCCGTCGCTACAAGGCTTCGTCAATTGGCTGCGGGCGGCCGAAAGCAACATCAAGCGCGACATGGAAATGACGCGCGACGAGGTGCGCGTCATGACCGTGCACGGCGCGAAGGGCCTGGAGGCCAACACCGTCATCCTGGCCGACACCACCACCGAGCCGAAAGGTGCGCATCCGCCGAAACTGCTGACGCTTGGCAACGATGTGCTGGTCTGGGCCAAGGGCAAGCAGGACGACAGCGACGTCATGGCGAACGCCCGCGCTGAAGCCGAAAGCGCTGCACGCGACGAATACCGGCGGCTGCTCTATGTGGCGATGACGCGCGCGGCCGAGCGGCTGATCGTCTGCGGCACGCAAGGCACGCGCAAGATTCCGGACGGCTGCTGGTATCAGCTTGTCAGCGATGCGCTGGCCGATCATTGCGTGAGCGAGCCGGCCGACGATGGCGACGGCGAAGTGCTACGTTATCGCAAGGGCGAGGCCGCGCCCCTGCGGCTTGCGCAACGGGACGATGCGCAGCCGCGCGCGGCGCCGGCGCTGCCGGCCTGGCTAACCCGCAAGGCGGAAGCCGAGCGACCCGCGCTCCGCACCATCACGCCCTCGAGCGCGGAGGAAGATGCTGCGCGCCCCGCGCCCTCGGCCGGCGCCAGCGCGGCGCTCAAGCGCGGCTCGCTGGTGCATCGCCTCATGCAGTCGCTGCCCGACATCCCGGCCGAGCGCCGCGCCAAAGCCGCCGAGGATTATCTGGCGCGCGCGGGCGCCGATCTGCCGGCCGAGGAGCGCGCGAGCCTGGCCGCGCAGGTGATGGGCATTCTCGGAGACCCGCGCTTTCATGCGCTTTACGCGCCCGGCAGCCGCGCCGAGGTGCCGATCGTCGGCCGGCTTGAGAGCGGCGGTGAGACGGTGCGGGTCTCCGGTCAGATCGACCGCCTGGCGGTAACCCCCGAGGCCGTGCTGATCGCCGATTACAAGACCAACCGGCCGCCGCCCGCCCGAATCGAGGAGGTCCCGCCCGGCTATCTGCGTCAGCTCGCCCTCTACCGGGCCGTGCTGTCACGGCTCTACCCCGGCCGGGCTGTGCGCGCCGCCCTGGTCTGGACGGAACTACCTGATTTGATGGAAGTTTCGGCTGAAGTGCTGGACGCGAGCCTCGCACAGGTCAAGCCCGCGTGAGAGCGCCTTGACGGTGCCGGACGGCCTCCCTAGGTTCGGGGCCTCCTATTCCTGGCGCCTCGCGCGTCGCCACGTACAACACGAGGTATTCCCATGGCCGTCGGCAAGGTGTCGGACGCAAGTTTCGAAACGGACGTGCTGAAGGCGTCCGAGCCGGTGGTGGTGGACTTTTGGGCCGAATGGTGCGGACCCTGTCGCATGATCGCGCCCGCGCTCGAAGAAATCGCCGGCCAGCTCGGCGACAAGGTGAAAATCGTCAAGCTCAATGTCGACGAGAACCCGAACACGGCCGCCAAATACGGCATCATGTCGATCCCGACCTTGATGATGTTCAAGAACGGCGAGATCGCCTCGCGCCAGGTCGGCGCCGCGCCGAAGCAGAAGCTGGCCCAGTGGATCGGCTCGGCGGTCTGAGTGCGCCGCGCTACATCTGACTTGAAATGAACAATGGCCGGGTTCGTCCCGGCCATTTTTGTTTTGGGGATAAACCCCAAGCGCGCGGCGGCGTTATCGCCGTACGATGACCTTGCCGCTCAAAATACCCTTCGCGCCCATGGAAGCCCTGTCGGTCGACACCATCCCGACCGGCGAAGCGTGGCAGTACGAGCCGAAATGGGACGGCTTCCGCTGTCTGCTCTTCCGCGACGGCAACGCAATCGAATTGCAGTCGAAGTCCGGGCAGAAGCTGACGCGCTATTTCCCGGAATTGGTCGAAGCAACGGCAGCGCTAAAGCCAAAAGCCTTCGTGTTGGACGGTGAGATCGTGGTGCCGCAGGGCCGCACCTTCTCATTCGACGCCCTGCTGCAACGCATTCATCCCGCGGCAAGTCGCGTCAACAAGCTCGCTGTCGAAACCCCGGCCTTGCTGATCGTGTTCGACCTGCTCGCCGAAGGGCGCGATGATCTCACGCAGGACCCACTGGGCGAGCGGCGCAAGCACCTCGAGCATTTCGCCAAGACGGCATTGAAAGGCCATCGCTCATTTCGGCTGTCGCCGGCCACGGGTAAACTGACCGACGCCCGAAAATGGCTGAAGCAAGTCGGCGCCACGCTCGACGGCATCATCGCCAAGCGCCGCGACCTGCCGTACGAGAGCGGCAATCGCCACGGCATGCAGAAGATCAAGAACTACCGTTCGGCCGACTGTGTGGTCGGCGGCTTCCGCTACAATGAAGGGCGGCCGACCGTTGGCTCGCTTTTGCTCGGCCTCTATAACGATGAAGGCTTGCTCGATCACGTCGGTTTCACCTCGACGATCAAGAGCACCGAGAAGAAAGCGCTGACCGAAAAGCTGGAAAAGCTCATCGCACCGCCCGGCTTTACCGGCGCAAAGCCGGGTGGCCCGAGCCGCTGGTCAAATAAACGATCATCCGAATGGCAGCCGTTGAAGCCCAAGCTGGTCGTGGAGGTCTGCTACGATCATTTCAGCGGCGACCGCTTTCGCCACGGCACACGCCTGATCCGCTGGCGGCCGGATAAATATCCGAAGCAATGCACGATCGAGCAGGTCGCCGGGCAGAAGCAGGCGGATTTGATGAAGCTGTTGACCTAACTCACTGCGGCGGGGTGCCGTTCTCGCGCAGCACTTCACCGGCGAGATAAAGCGAACCGGTGATGAGAATACGCGGCGGCGGATCGAGATCGAGCTTGCGCACGGCCTCGAAGGCCTCGGCGAGATTGTCGCGGCTGGTCGCCGGCAGACCGACTGAACGCGCGGCATCGGCCACCGCTTCCGCATCGAGCGCCTTCTCGACGCCCGGCACCGGCACCGCGATCATGCGGCGCGCAAGCCCGGTGAAATTGCGCAGGAATCCCTGGCAATCTTTGGTCGATAGCATGCCGACGATCATGATCAACGGCCGCGACACGCGCTCTTCCAGATCGGCGAGCGTGGCGGCAACGGCGCGTCCGCCATCCGGATTATGCCCGCCGTCCAGCCATAGCTCGCTGCCCGCCGGTGCAAGCTCCGTCAGCCTGCCTTGCGACAGCCGATGCAAGCGCGCCGGCCAGTCCGCCTTCACCATGCCCGCCTCGTAGGCCGAAACCGGCAGCTTGAACGCCGTTTGCGTGCGCAACGCGGCGATCGCAAGCCCGGCATTCTCGAACTGATGACGGCCGTAAAGCCGCGGCGCCGGCAGATCGAGCAAGCCGGCTTCGTCCTGATAGACCAGACGGCCGTGCTCTTCGGTGGCGGTGAAATCCTCGCCGGCGATCTTGAGCGGCGCCGACAGGCGCGCCGCCTGCCGCTCGATGACGGCAAGCGCATCGCGCGCCTGCGCCGCAATCACCGCCGGCACGCCGCGCTTGAGCACGCCGGCCTTCTCGGCAGCGATCTTGTCGATGCTGTCGCCGAGAAAATCGGTGTGGTCGATCGATATCCGGGTGATGACGCTGGCGAGCGGTCGCTCGATAACGTTGGTGGCGTCGAGCCTGCCACCGAGACCGACTTCGAGCAGCAGCACGTCGGCGGGACGGCGCGCGAACAGCAGAAAACCGACCGCGGTGGTGATCTCGAACACCGTGATGGGCGCGCCGTCATTGGCGCGCTCGCATTCGGCCAGCGCCTGCGAGAGTTCTTCGTCAGATACCAATTCGCCGGCGAGACGGAAGCGCTCGTTGAATCGCACCAGATGCGGCGAGGTGTAGACATGCACGCGCAGGCCCGCCGCCTCCAGGATCGCGCGCATGAAGGCAATGGTCGAGCCCTTGCCATTGGTGCCGGCGACATGGATCACCGGCGGCAGCCTGCGCTCGGGATTCCCCAGCGCGGCAAGCAGCCGCTCAACGCGATCGAGCGA
>DASZQT010000025.1:0-13425 GCA_035549515.1 Pseudolabrys sp.
ACGCCTTGAACTCACCGCCGAAACGCTCGGCCCCGATCTTCGTCAGCGCCGCCGTCAGCGTCGTCTTGCCGTGGTCCACGTGACCGATCGTGCCCACGTTCACGTGCGGCTTGGTGCGTTCGAACTTTCCCTTTGCCATGACTTGAGACCTCTAGATAGAACTATTCGTCAGTGCGGCTCGGCCGCGTCTTTTCAATTACGCGACCACTGGGATCGCACTGCCTTACTTTAAGAGTGCGGCCATGGATGGCCGCTTTTTGATCTTCTTTTGCGATCACGGATGATCGCACCAACCATGCACGCGGCCATGGATGGCCGCTTCTTGATTCTTGCGATCTAAGGATGATCGCAAGAATCAGGCCTTCTTCATCACCTGCTCGGCGATGTTGGTCGGCGCTTCCGCGTAGTGGTCGAACTCCATCGTGAAGGTGGCGCGACCCTGGGTCAGCGAGCGAATGGTGGTGGCGTAGCCGAACATCTCGCCCAGCGGCACCATCGCGTTGATGGTCTTGCCCGACGGCGTGTCGTCCTGGCCCTGCAGCAGGCCGCGGCGGCGGCTCAGGTCGCCCATCACGTCGCCGACGTACTCCTCGGGCGTCACCACCTCGACCTTCATGATCGGCTCGAGCAGGACCGGATCGGCCTTGCGGAAGCCTTCCTTGAAGGCCATCGACGCGGCGAGCTTGAACGCCATTTCGGACGAGTCCACGTCGTGGTAGGAGCCGAACACCAGCTTGACCTTCACGCCCACCACCGGGAAGCCGGCCAGCGGACCGCCCGTGATGGTCTCGCGCAGGCCCTTCTCGACCGACGGGATGAATTCCTTCGGGATCACGCCACCGGTGATCTCGTTGATGAACAGGAAATCGTCCTTGGTGTCCGGGTTCTTCTTGTCCTCTTCCGTCATCGGCGACAGCTCGATCACCACGTGACCGTACTGGCCCTTGCCGCCCGACTGCTTGGCGTGCTTGTAGTCCGACTTGACGTCGCTCTTGCGGATCGTCTCGCGGTAGGCCACCTGCGGCTTGCCCACGTTGGCCTCGACGCCGAACTCGCGCTTCATGCGGTCGACGATGATGTCCAGGTGCAGCTCGCCCATGCCGGAGATGATGGTCTGGCCCGACTCCTCGTCGGTGCGCACGCGGAAGGACGGGTCCTCCGCGGCCAGGCGGCTCAGCGCGACGCCCATCTTCTCCTGGTCCGACTTGGTCTTCGGTTCCACCGCCATCGAGATCACCGGCTCCGGGAACGTCATGCGCTCCAGGGTGATCACGTGGTCCTGCGCGCACAGCGTGTCGCCGGTGGTGACGTCCTTCAGGCCCACGGCCGCGGCGATGTCGCCGGCGCGGACTTCCTTGATCTCCTGGCGCTCGTTCGCGTGCATCTGCAGGATGCGGCCGATGCGCTCCTTGCGGGACTTGACCGGGTTGTAGACCTGGTCGCCGGCGTTGAGCGTGCCCGAGTAGACGCGGAAGAAGGTCAGCGAGCCGACGAACGGGTCGGTCATGATCTTGAACGCGAGCGCGGAGAACGGCGCGTTGTCGTCGGCCTTGCGGGTGGCCTCCTTGTCGTTCTCGTCGACGCCGGCCACCGGCGGGCGGTCGGCGGGCGACGGCAGCAGGTTGATCACCGCGTCGAGCATCGCCTGGACGCCCTTGTTCTTGAACGCGGTGCCGCAGTAGACCGGGATGATCTCGCTCGCGAGCGTGCGCTGACGCAGGCCGGCGATGATCTCGGCCTCGGAGAGGTCGCCCTCCTCGAGGTACTTGTTCATCAGCTCCTCGGACGCCTCGGCGGCCGACTCGACCATGAAGCTGCGCGCCTCCTCGGCCTTCTCCTTGAGGTTGGCCGGGATGTCGCGGTACTCGAACTTCATGCCCTGGGATTCCATGTCCCAGATGATCGACTTCATCTTGAGCAGGTCGACCACGCCCTCGAAGTTGTCCTCGGCGCCGATCGGCACCTGCATCGGCACCGGGTGCGCGCCCAGGCGCGACTTCAGCTGGTCGATGACCTTGTAGAAGTTGGCGCCGGTGCGGTCCATCTTGTTGACGAACGCGAGGCGCGGCACGTTGTACTTGTTGGCCTGGCGCCACACCGTCTCGGACTGCGGCTGCACGCCGCCCACGGCGCACAGCACGAACACCGCGCCGTCGAGCACGCGCAGGCTGCGCTCCACCTCGATGGTGAAGTCCACGTGCCCCGGGGTGTCGATGATGTTGAAGCGGTGCTCCGGCATGGAACGGTCCATGCCCTTCCAGAACGCCGTGGTCGCCGCCGAGGTGATGGTGATGCCGCGCTCCTGCTCCTGCTCCATCCAATCCATCGTCGCGGCGCCTTCGTGCACCTCGCCGATCTTATGGGACTTGCCGGTGTAGTAGAGGATCCGCTCGGTCGTCGTCGTCTTGCCCGCATCGATGTGGGCCATGATGCCGAAGTTGCGGTAGTCCTCGATTTTATGACTGCGGGGCATGGGGGATCCGTTCCTGAAATTCGTTCGCCGTCGTCACCAGCGGTAATGCGAGAAGGCGCGGTTGGCTTCCGCCATCTTGTGCGTGTCTTCGCGCTTCTTGACAGCGTTTCCCCGGTTGTTGGACGCGTCGAGCAGCTCGGCTGAAAGCCGCTCGGTCATCGTGCGTTCGTTGCGGTCGCGCGCGGCGGCGATAATCCAGCGGATGCCGAGCGCCTGCCGGCGGGAGGTGCGCACTTCGACCGGCACCTGGTAGGTGGCGCCACCGACGCGGCGCGAGCGGACTTCGATCGAGGGCATCACATTGTCGAGCGCCTGCTGGAACACGCCGATCGGGTTCGACTTGGTCTTGGATTCGATCGTGGCGAGCGCACCGTAAACGATGCCTTCCGCAACCGACTTCTTGCCGTCGTACATGATGGCATTCATGAACTTCGACACGACGATGTTGCCGAACTTCGGGTCCGGAATGATCTCGCGCTTCTCTGCGGCGTGACGGCGGGACATGAGCGTTCTCTTCTATCTGTCTGTTGCGCTGGCGATCCCGGGTCTCGCTTTGCTCGCCCGGGATAACCGTCGCTTCGCTCCGGTTACTTCGGACGCTTGGCGCCGTACTTCGAACGGCGCTGCTTGCGGTTCTTGACGCCCTGCGTGTCGAGCACGCCGCGCAGGATGTGGTAGCGCACGCCGGGCAGGTCCTTGACGCGGCCGCCGCGGATCATCACCACCGAGTGCTCCTGAAGGTTATGACCTTCGCCCGGGATGTAGCCGATCACCTCGAAACCGTTGGTCAGGCGAACCTTCGCCACCTTGCGCAGCGCCGAGTTCGGCTTCTTCGGCGTCGTCGTGTAGACGCGCGTGCAGACGCCGCGCTTCTGCGGCGAGGCCTGCAGGGCCGGCACCTTGTTGCGCGCCTTCAGCGGTTCCCGCGGCTTGGCAATCAACTGGTTGATCGTTGGCATCGTCGCCTTCGCACCCTTCGTTTGGGCTCATCGCCCGGAATCGTTTCGAGGGGCGGCCGCCCCCTCGCCTCTCGCGCGGACGAGCAAATGCTCGCCCGCAATTTTTCGGGCTTATCGCCCCGGCATCCTTGCGCGGCTATCCGCGCGCAAAACGAAATCGCGCCATCCGCTTGAAACGCGGGGGCGCTTTTCCGTTCCGGACGACCGCGGCCCGCGCCTCTATCAAAGTGGGCGGGCGAAGCGGCCAGTCGCTTCCAAAGCCTGACAGTGGCTGTCAGCGGCAGCGTCTGAGCTTCATTGGTCGAGGCGTTGCGCCGGTCAATACGTTGAGAAGAACCAAACTATCTCAAAGCCTTGATCGGGCGGCCGTTCCGAACAAGCGAAGCTCACCGCCTGCCGTAAAGTGTGGCGTATGTATCGGTGGGTTTGGTCCAAGTCAAGGCGAAAGCGGCCGAAAAATCGAGGTTTGCAAGCCATGGCCTTGCGGGGCTAGCCGATAATGATGGCTTCGTGCCCGCGCAGGCTGAATTGGGCCCCGGCCGGTTCGCCTGCACGGCCGGCAAGGGTCGATATCAGGATGCTTTGCCCTAATGCAATGGTCGGAAGCTCCAATTTCACGGGGTTCGGGCTGAAGTTTAGCGCCACCAGCACGCGGTCGGTATCCGATTCGCGCAGGTAGGCCAGTGAATCACCCGCCTCGGGCAAAGGCCGATAGGCGCCGAAGGTCAAAGCGGGCCGGGTGCGGCGCAACATGATCAGCTGGCGGTAAAGGTTGAGGAACGAGCCCGAATCGTCGCGCTCTGTGGCCACGTTGGCCCGGGCGGCCTCGGCGGCGACCGGGAGCCAGGGAACGACCCGAGAGAAACCGGCGTGCGCGCCGGCATCCCATTGCATCGGGGTACGGCAGCCATCGCGGCCGAGTCCGAAGCCGGGCACGTTCTTTTCGAACGGGTCGCGCACCTGGTCCGGCCGTATCGGCACCTGCTGCATGCCGAGTTCGTCGCCGTAATAGAGCGTCGGCGTGCCGCGCAGGGTCAGCAGCAACACGGCCGCCACCCTCGCCTGCTCGGCTCCGACCCGGCTGACGATGCGCGGCCGATCATGGTTGCCCAATACCCAGTTCGGCCAAGCGCCCGGCGGCAGCGCCGCCTCGTAGCGGTCGATAAGCGCGCGGACCGCCCCGGCCCGCCAAGGCGTCTCAATCAGGCTGAAATTGAACGGCAGATGCGCGCCGCAGAGGCCCGCGCCGTAGTAGGTCACCAGCCGTTCGATCGGCAGGTAGACTTCGCCGATCAGCACGCGTTCGGGAAATTCATCGGCCACCGATCGCAGGCCACGGATGACCTCGTGCACCTCGGGCCGGTCGGCCGAATAGATCGGCAGGAAGCGCCGGTATGGCGGGTCGTCGGCGCGCGCTTCGGGGTTCGGCGGGTTGTCGCGGAACGCGGCGTCCTTGATCAGATGCCAGATCACGTCGACCCGGAAGCCGTCGACGCCGCGCTTGAGCCAGAAGCGCATCACGTCGTGCATCGCCTCCCGCACCTGGCGGTTGCGCCAGTTCAGGTCGGGCTGGGCGGCGAGAAAGGCGTGGTAGTAGTACTGCCCGCTCGCCGCATCGAAGGCCCAGGCCGAGCCGCCGAATTCGGACAGCCAATTATTGGGGGGCCCGCCGTCCGGTGCCGGATCGCGCCAGATGTACCAATCTCGCTTCGGGTTCTGGCGCGAGGCGCGGCTGTCCAGGAACCACGGATGCCGGTCCGAGGTATGATTCGGCACCAGATCGAGCAGGACTTTCAGCCCGCGCGCATGCGCGGCTGCGATGAGCGCATCGAAGTCGGCCATGCTGCCGAACAATGGATCGATGCCCTCGTAGTCGGCGATGTCGTAGCCGAAGTCCGCCATCGGCGAGGTAAAGATCGGCGACAGCCATAGGGCGTCGACGCCAAGCTCACTCAAGTAAGCCAGGCGCTCGACGATGCCCCCGAGATCGCCAATGCCGTCCTCGTTCGTGTCCTGAAACGAGCGCGGGGAGATCTGATAGATGACGGCCTTCTGCCACCAGTGCATGCGGCGATTATCCGACGATTCGCCGTCGCTAGCATGACAGTACCGGCGCAACCCGAAATCGGCTCGCTTACCGGAAGCCTCTTTACAGCCTTGCCCCGATCAGCGTCGAAGCACGTAAGCTGCGTCGAAGGTAATCGTGCAGCCCGTCACGTTATTCCAATTCGTGATCTGGCCGCTGACGGTGACGAACCTCGTCGTGGCCGTCAGTGCCGAGGGCGACATCGTGAACTTGGATATTCGGCCACTAAAAGTGAAAATGTTTGCGCCGCTCGAGATTCCGGTCGCGTCATAGGCTTTGCCGGCCGCAAGAGGGCCATTGGTGACCTTCAAGGTATAGGCAAGGCGACGATTTATATGGAATGCGATGTATGAATCGGCGCCATTGCCGGCGACCGTGTTCGGCAGCATGGTCGTTAAGGCGTGATCGCCCACTGCCGCGGCGCCGCCTGAACAAGCGGCATTGACCGCGGTGATCATCATTTCCCCTTGCCAATTCGTCTTGGCGGACGCCGAAGAGGCGCCGATGCCCGACAGCGCAATCATCGCGCAAGCAAGCTCTCGCAGTCTGAATTTCATTGGATGCCCCCGTTTGTTGTGCCTGCGATTTCAATTTGTTCCGGCACGTTCCAGCAACCCGGAATCGACAACTAAAATCAGAAAGAGGGGTCGGTCAGCAGCCCCCAAATGGGGTACGGCGCAAACTAAACTCGCGGATTCGAGAGAACGATCTTTGACAGCAGCGCAGTCAGTTCGCTTTGTCTCGACACGCCGGCTTTCCCATAGATTCGCTTGAGCACGTTGCCGATCCTTAAATTTAGTAAGAGCCCGGCCGAAGGCCGAGAACTCCCGCGAGCGTCGCGCTGCACCCAATAAGGTTTTCGAAATTCGTAACCGTAAATTTGACGGCGATAGAGGGTGTTGTCGCGATTGGGGTCGGCTTGGTTGATGCGCCGGAAAATTTTCCAGACCAGGAAAAAACGTGCGCTTTGCTGCTTAATTCGGTGCCCGTATAATTCCCGGCCCCATTCAGAGTGCCGTTTGCGATCGTGAAGTTGGAGGCAGATCTTGGAAAAAATATTGTCAGTCGAGTATTCGTCCCATTGGTATCGATCTTGGCAGGCGCCATTACAGCCAAAACAGAGGAGTATTGGCTAACTCCACTACCACTGCACGCGGCGGCATTAATATCGGTAGCGGTAAAGAAAAGTGTGCCTTGCCATACCTTGTAGGCAAATGCCGGCGCCGTCGAGATGACAAGAATAGCCGCAGCGGCCAAATATTTGCTTTTCATAGCGATATTCCCCCGATGTGTTTTCGCCACAGCCACGATGGAGCAAAGCGACTGAAGCAGGAAGCGGACGCGATGGCAGCCCCCAAATGGGGTACGGCGCAAACTAAACCCGCGGATTCGAGAGAACGATCTTTGACAGCAGCGCAGTCAGTTCGCTTTGTCGCGACACGCCGACTTTCCCATAGATGCGCTTGAGCACGGTGCGCGCGGTCTCCTCGGCGATGCCGAGTTTCTCGGCCGCCTCGCGCGGCGGCAGGCCCGCGCCGATCAGCGCCGCCACCCGCGCCTCGCCCAGGGTCAGCCCCAGCACGTCGCGCACCACGGCCGGATCGGCGGGCTCGCCCGCCATGGGGTCGATGACCAGCACGATCGCGCGCGTCCGGGTAAGGAATTGCGTCGCCGGCATGGATTGAGCGGCGACCGGCAGGACATAGACCGCGAGCGGGCGCGCTTCCTTCTGCCGTTTGATCAGGATCGGCCGCGGTTCGCGCGCAAGGTCGGCCGGCTCGGCGCGGATCATGGACTCGAGTGCGCCCGCCAATTCGCCCCGCTCGGCCGGTTCGCCGACGAACAAGCGCTCGTTGACGACTGTAAGACCGTCGCCGAGCACGCGCTCGCCGGCCGGATTGGAAAACACGACACGTTTGAGGGAATCGAGCGCGAATACCCCGATGCGCAGCCGCGTCAGGGCCTCGTCCAGGCCCAGATTGGCCAGTTCGGCATCGAGCAGGCGGATGCTTAAACGAAGTGACTTCTCGACATGGCGGCCGAGCCGGCTCACGGTAGCAAGCTCGTCATCGCTATGAGGCTGCTTGCGTCCGCTGCGCTGGATGGCAATCCAAACCGAAACGTGCGGATCGGGCGCTACGCCGACGGCGGCGCGCCAGCGCAGGTCATGCCGGGCGAAAAAGTCGATGTAGATGGGCTCGCTTGCCATCTCCTCTTCTGAGACGAACCCGGAATCCGTATACGCGTCTGTCCGCAGCCAAATGCCCCGCTCAAAATTACGTTGCGATGGGAGGTCTCGCAGATACCACTTGTTTTCTTCATAGTCGCGCTGGGCCTCGACGAGCGTGGGCGACACGATGGTGCCGAAGCCGCCGTCGTCGCGCCGCCAGATCAGGATCGCGCCGATATCGCCGAAGACATCCGCGATCGACTGCAAGGCCTGGGGCCACAGTGAAGGGTCCGGCGCGGCCGCATAGATCGCTTCGACGGCGGTGACGAAAGGCAAATCCACGGTCTCGCCTGCTATCTCAACACCATCCTGGTCAACAGCGCCGCCAGCTCGCTCTGGCGCGCCACCCCGGTCTTGGCGAATACATGCTTGAGCGCGCTGCGCGCGGTCGCTTCCGCGATGCCGAGCCGCTCGGCCGCCTCGCGCGGCGCAAAGCCCGCGCCGACCAGCGCGGCCACCTTGGCCTCCCCGAGCGTGAGACCCAGCACATCACGCACCACCGCCGGATCGGCGGGTTCGTCGGACTTCGGATCGATGACGAGCACGATAGCGCGGGTATGGGTGAGGAATTGCGCGGCCGGGATCGATCCCAGGGCGACCGGCAGCACATAAGCCGCGAGCGGCCGAGCCGATCGCACACGTTGCACCAGGATCGGCCTCGGCTCGCGCGCAAGATCGGTGGGCTCGGCGCGGATCATATGCTCGATCGCGCCTTCCAGCTCGGCGCGGGCGGGCACGGCGGCGGCCAGCAGCCGTTCGTTGGCGATCGTAAGTCCATCGCCGAGCATGTCTTCGCCGGCCTTGTTGGCGAACACCACGCGCGCCTGCGAGTCGAGCGCGAACACACCGATGCCGAGCCGCGCCAGCGCGGCGCCAAGACCGACATTGGCGAGTTCGGTATCGAGCAGACGAATGCTCAGCCGTAGCGCCTTCTCGACATGGCGGCCGAGCCGGGTCGCCAGCGTAAGCTCGACATCCGAATGCGCGTCCTTGCGGCCGCTGCGCTGGATCGCCAGGAACACCGACACATGCGGATCGGGCGCCACCCCGACAATGGCGCGCCAGCGCAGATCGTGGCGCGCGAAGAACTCGGTATAGATCGGATGCGTCGCCATCTCTTCGTCGGTCACGGCATGGCGATCGTTCGCGGCGTCGCCATGCAGCCACAGCTCGCGTTCGACCGTACGCTGCGCGCACAGGTCGCGCAGATACCAGCCGTGCTCCTCGTAATCGCGCTGCGCGATTGCCAGCGAGGGCGAGACGATGGTGCCGAACCCGCCGTCGTCGCGCCGCCAGATCAGAATGGCCCCGATGTCGCCGAACACATCGGCAATCGACTGCAAGGCCTGCGGCCAAAGCGACGGGTTCGGCGCGGCGGCGTAGATCGCTTCGACGGCGGTGACGAAAGGAAAATCCACGATCTCGCCCGCTATCTCAACACCATTTTGGTCAGCAAGGCGGCCAGTTCGCTCTGGCGCGAAACGCCGGTCTTGGCGAACACACGCTTGAGCGCGGTGCGCGCGGTCTCTTCCGCGATGCCGAGCTTCTCGGCCGCCTCGCGCGGCGCAAGGCCGGCGCCGATCAGCGCCGCCACCCGCGCCTCCCCGAGCGTCAAGCCGAGCACGTCGCGCACCAGTGCCGGGTCGGCGGGCTCGTCCGACTTCGGGTCGATCACCAGCACGATGGCGCGGGTGTGGGTGAGGAATTGCGCCGACGGCATGGCTGCGGCCGACACCGGCAGCACATAGACCGCGAGCGGACGCGCCGACCGCTGGCGCTGAATCAGGATCGGCTTCGGTTCGCGCGCAAGGTCGGCCGGCTCGGCGCGGATCATGCGCTCGACCGCACCTTCCAGTTCGGCCCGTTCAGCCGTCGCGGCGACCAACAAGCGGTCGTTCACGACCACCAGCCCGTCGCCGAGCATGCGCTCTCCGGCCGAATTGGCGAACACCACGCGTTTGAGCGAGTCGAGCGCGAATACGCCGATGCCGAGCCGCATCAAAGCTTCGCCGAAACCAAGATTGGCGAGTTCGGCGTCGAACAGCCGGATGCTCAGGCGGAGCGCTTTTTCGACGTGGCGCCCGAGCCGTGTCGCGAGTTCGAGCTCGGCGGCGGAGTGAGGCGGCCGTCCGCCGCCGCGTTGGATCGCGATGGCGACCGAAATGTGCGGATCGGGCGCAACGCCGATGGCGGCGCGCCACCGAATGCCGTGCCTGGCGCAGAACTCCGTATAGAACGGGTGGGTACGCATTTCCTCGTCGGAGACCGCGTCGTGATCGGTTCCGGCGTCACTGCGCAGCCAAAGCGCACGCTCAACGGCGCGCTGCGACGGGAGATCGTGCAGGTACCATTGGTTTTCCTCGTAATCGCGCTGGGCTTCGACAAGGGTCGGCGAGACGATGGTGCCGAAGCCGCCGTCATCGCGCCGCCAGATCAGGATCGCGCCGATGTCGCCGAAACAATCGGCGATCGCCTGCAACGCGCGCGGCCATTGCGAGGGGTCCGGCGCCGCCTCGTAGATCGCCTCGACGGCCGCCACAAACGCTTCGCCGGCTGTGCGCCTGCCGTTGCTCATCTTCCCCTCGGCCCGGGAAGGGCCGTCCCCCGGGTCATCATCAACGGGGAATTGCACAACCGCAAGCGAAAGCGCATCTTCTACGCAAGCGTGCAACAACACCGCGCATGCATTGTGGCGCGAGCTTAAGCGCGCGCGGCGCTTCAAGCCGCAAAGAAAAAGGGCCGCCCT
This sequence comes from Pseudolabrys sp., assembly GCA_035549515.1. Lineage (GTDB taxonomy): Bacteria > Pseudomonadota > Alphaproteobacteria > Rhizobiales > Xanthobacteraceae > Pseudolabrys. The sequence goes on from DASZQT010000025.1 coordinate 10,495, forward strand.
GCCGGACGGCCCTTTCGAATGCTTGGAGCGGGGCGAGGCTTACTCGGCCGGCGGCAGCGCGGGCGCTTCCGTCGGAACGGCCGCGGCCTTGGCGGCCGCTTCCTTCTCGCGTTCCTCCAGGATGAGCGCGTCGCGCTTGGTCGCAACCTCGCGCAGCGTATTCATCATGGCGCCGGTGCCGGCCGGGATCAGGCGGCCGACGATGACGTTCTCCTTGAGGCCATCGAGCGTGTCCGCCTTGCCGTTGACCGCCGCCTCGGTGAGCACCCGCGTGGTCTCCTGGAACGACGCGGCCGAGATGAAGGAGCGCGTCTGCAGCGAGGCCTTGGTGATGCCGAGCAGCACCGGGTGACCGGAGGCCGGCTTCTTGCCCTCCTCCGTCGCCCGGACGTTGATCTCGTCCATCTCGCTGCGATCGACCTGCTCGCCCTGCAACAGTTCGGTCTCGCCGGCGTCGTCGATCTCGACCTTCTGCAGCATCTGGCGAACGATCACCTCGATGTGCTTGTCGTTGATGAGCACGCCCTGGAGCCGGTAAACCTCCTGGATCTCGTTGACGAGATAGGCAGCGAGCTCCTCGATGCCCTTGATCGCCAGGATGTCGTGCGGCGCCGGATTGCCCTCGACGATGTAATCGCCCTTCTCGATGATGTCGCCGTCCTGAAGGTGGATATGTTTGCCCTTCGGGATCAGGTACTCGCGCGCCTCGTCGCTCTTGTCGGCGGGCTCGATGGTGATGCGGCGCTTGTTCTTGTAGTCCTTGCCGAAACGCACCGTGCCGCCGATCTCGGCGATGATCGCCGCGTCCTTCGGCTTGCGCGCCTCGAACAGCTCCGCCACCCGCGGCAGACCGCCGGTGATGTCACGCGTCTTGGCGCTTTCGGTCGGGATACGCGCGATCACGTCGCCCGCCTTCACATGCCCGCCCGGATCGACCGAGATGATCGCGTCGACCGCGAGCTGGTAACGCGCCTCACCGCCGCGCGCGAGCTTGAGGATCTTGCCGTCCGCGCCCTTGATCACGATGGACGGACGCAGGTCCTGCTGGTTGCGCGAGGAGCCGGTGCGCCAGTCGATGACCACGCGCTTGGCGATGCCGGTCGACTCGTCGAGCTGCTCGGACATCGACAGGCCGTCGACCAGATCCTCGAACTCGATGGTGCCTTCCACCTCGGTCAGCATCGGCCGGGTGTAGGGATCCCACTCGGCGATGCGCTGGCCGCGCTTGATCATCTGCCCGTCCTCGACGCGCAGCCGCGCGCCGTAGGGGATGCGGTGATGCGCGCGCTCGGTGCCGTCGGGATCGAGCACCGCGACCACCATGTTGCGCACCATCACCACCACCTCGCCATCCGAATTCTTGGCGATATTGGGCGACCGGAACACGATCTTGCCGTCGAAGTTCGACTCGATGAACGACTGCTCGGAGATCTGCGCCGCGCCGCCGATGTGGAACGTGCGCATGGTGAGCTGGGTGCCCGGCTCGCCGATCGACTGCGCCGCGATGACGCCGACCGCCTCGCCCATGTTCACCGGCGTGCCGCGGGCAAGATCGCGCCCGTAGCAGGCGCCGCAAACGCCGATCTTGGATTCGCAGGTGAGCACGGAGCGGATCTTGAGCTCCTGCACACCGGCCTTGGTGATCGTATCGACCTCGGGCTCCTGCAGCAGCGTGCCGCGCGGAACGATGACCTTGCTGCTCGTCGGGTCCTTGACGTCCTCGGCCGTGGTGCGGCCGAGAATACGCACGGCGAGAGAAGCCACCACCGTGCCGGCGTCAATGATCGCCCGCACCTTGATGCCGCCCTCGGTGCCGCAATCCGGCTCCGTGATGATGCAGTCCTGCGCCACGTCGACCAGACGCCGCGTCAGATAGCCCGAGTTCGCCGTCTTCAAGGCGGTGTCGGCGAGACCCTTGCGGGCGCCGTGCGTCGAGTTGAAGTACTCGAGCACCGAGAGGCCTTCCTTGAAGTTCGAGATGATCGGGCTCTCGATGATCTCGCCACTCGGCTTCGCCATAAGACCGCGCATGCCGGCGAGCTGACGCATCTGCGCGGGCGACCCGCGCGCTCCGGAATGCGCCATCATGTAGATCGAGTTGACCTGCTCGTCGCGCCCCTTCGCGTCCTTCTTGGTGGACGAGATTTCGCGCATCATCTCCTCGGCGATCTTGTCGGTCGCCTTCGACCAGGCGTCGACCACCTTGTTGTACTTCTCGCCCTGGGTGATGAGGCCGTCATTGTACTGCTGCTCGAACTCCTTGGCGAGCTCGCGCGTGGTGTCGACCACATCCCACTTCTTGGCCGGCACGACCATGTCGTCCTTGCCGAACGAGATGCCGGCCTTGAAGGCGTGGTAGAAGCCGAGCGCCATGATGCGGTCGCAGAAGATGACCGTCTCCTTCTGACCGCAGTGGCGGTAGACGGTGTCGATCATCCCCGAGATTTCGCGCTTCGTCATCAGCTTGTTGACGATGTCGAACGGCGCCTTGACGCTCTTCGGCAGCACGTTGCCGAGCAGCACACGGCCCGGCGTGGTGTCGTACCACTTCTTGAACGTATTGCCGTTCTCGTCGATGCCCTCCCAGCGATATTTGATCTTGGAGTGCAGCGTGATGATCTTCTCGTGCAGCGCATGCTCGACCGCCGACACGTCGCCGAACACCTTGCCTTCGCCCTGCATGCCCTCGCGCATCAGCGACAGGTAATAGAGGCCGAGCACGATGTCCTGCGACGGCACGATGATCGGCTGGCCGTTCGCCGGATGCAGGATGTTGTTGGTCGACATCATCAGCACGCGCGCTTCCAACTGCGCTTCGAGCGACAGCGGAACGTGCACGGCCATCTGGTCGCCGTCGAAGTCGGCGTTGAACGCGGCGCAGACCAGCGGGTGAAGCTGGATCGCCTTGCCCTCGATCAGCACCGGCTCGAA
>DASZQT010000026.1:0-4868 GCA_035549515.1 Pseudolabrys sp.
CTCTACACCACCGGCCGCTTGTTTTTGGGCAGCGCGTCGATCAGGTCGCGGTTGATGTTGAGATGCTCGACCACCAGCTCGTGCGGCGTGAGCGCCATCCATTGCGTCAAGGACACATCCTCGAAGCGCGGCCCGGCGAACAATTCGAAGAAGCGCAGCGGCTCGGTGCCCGTGTTCTCGATGTAATGCGGCATCGATTGCGGCACATAGCCGACATCGCCGGCCTGATAATCGAAGGTGCGGGCCTGGGCGCTGGCGGCAAAGACCGTCATGCGCCCCTTCCCCGAGATGTAATATTGCCATTCGTCGTTGAGCGGGTGCCAATGGATCTCGCGCATGTGGCCGGGATTGACCTCGACCAGCGCGGCGGCGACATCGCTCGCGATGGCGAAGTTGCGCGTGTCGACAATGCGCACCACGCCGCCCGGCGCGCGAATCGGTTCCTGCTGCATCAAGCGGAAAGTCATACGGAGCGGCGCGGCACCCGACCCGCTGCCGACCGTATCGGCTGGCAACGCTTGCGGCGGCAGCGGCGCGGAGAAGATGAACTTCTCCTTCGTTGGGATCTTGTCGAGCGCCGAAATGTCGAAGCCGAAGTTCTTGGCCAGCACCTCCTTCGGCATATGCGCGAACGTATCGGTGATGGCGAAGGTCGAGTCCTCGGAAAAATTGCCGTCCGGAAAGGCCAGCAGGAACTCGCAGCCGTCGTCGGACAAGCCTTGGATCGAATGCGGGATGCCTTTGGGGAAATACCAAAGGTCGCCCGGCCCGACATCGGCGACGAAATTGTCGCCGTTATTGTCGACGGCGGTAATGCGCGCATGGCCGGCGATCATGAACGACCATTCGGCCGGGATGTGCCAATGCAGCTCGCGCACGCCGCCTTTGTTCAGGCGCATGTTGACGCCGGCCATTGTCTTCGAGATCGGCAGCTCGCGCGCGGTGATCTCGCGCGACCAGCCCCCGTCGCGCATTTTCACGTGAGCGTCGGCAAAGGAGAATTTGAGGTTCGGGATCGTGCCGTTGTCGGTCGGCGGCGGGCGCAGGATGTCGGGGTTCTGCTGTTCGATCGCCCGATTGCGTGGCCCGAGGATCGTGCCGCCCTTGTCGCCTTCGATCGGATTGATCTCGTTCGGCGTTTGCGCGCCGGCGGTCGTTGCGGCCGTTGCGGCCGTGGCCGCGCCGATCACGGCGGCGCCGGCGAGGAACGCGCGGCGGCTCGGGCTCGCGGATTGGTCGTCGGACATGGAACGGCCTTCCTCAATGGGATTGCCCGTCCTCGATTCCCCGGTCCTCAACGTGCAGTCGCGGCCGCAGTTCCTGCGCCATCGCATCCGTGCGGCGCCGTACCGGTGTTAAGTTATGGCTTACGCTGAAATTGCTTTGGCCGGGCTCTGAAGAGTCCTGGCTGGCGTTCCGGCTGCCACGGACCGATATTCGCCGCGGAGTAATCAAAAGGGGGGAATCGACGTGCGCCTGCGCAAAACACTCATCGGCTTGGCGATTGTGTGCATGGCCGTAACCTCGGCAGGGCTGGCGCGCGCCGACGAAACCGTCAGCATCGGCGGCTCGCAAGCTGTCCTGTTGAAGCCGGCTGCGCCGCGCGCCAGCGTCATCCTGATGCCGGGCAGCGACGGACATATCGACGCCGGTCCAGGCGGCACGATCGGGCGGCTCAAGGGTAACCTGCTCGTGCGCACGCGCGCGGCTTACCGCGCGCAGGGCCTCGCGGTGCTGGTGGTGGATGCCGATATCAATCTCAAGGCCGCGGTCGATTACATGCGCGCGATCAAGGCGCCGGTGACCGTTGTCGGCACCAGCCGCGGCACGCAGCGCGCCGCCAAGGGCATCGCCGCCGGTGCGCGTCCCGACGCGCTGGTGCTCACCTCGGGTTTCCTCAGCGCGGCGTCGGGCAGCCGCGTGAATGTCATCAGCATTCTCGGCTCGCCGGCGCTGCTGCCGCGCACGCTCGTCATTCACAATCGGCAGGACGGCTGTCATCTCACAAGGCCCGCCGGGGTGGCGCCTTTCATCAAATGGGCCGGCGGCCGCGCCCGCGCGGTGTGGCTCGACGGCGGCGTGAGCGTCGGCAACCCCTGCAAGGGGAAGTCCTATCACGGCTTCAATGGCCTCGACGCCCGCGTCGTCGCGCTTGCGGCGCATTTCCAGTGAGCGCGGCTTTCGAGAGAGACGCCAGAGTTCGATCCAAAGAAATGGAATCCGATCCGTCATTGCGAGGAGCCCTGAAAGGGCGACGAAGCAATCCAGTACTGAATATTGAATCCCTGGATTGCTTCCCCCTCGCTTCGCTCGGGGTCGCAATGACGAATTAATTTGGTTGGATCACGCTCTACGGTTTGCGCTGGAGCATTTCGAGCCGGCCGGCCATCAGGCCGCTGTCGGGCGAGGGCTGGTAGGCATTGATCAGCGATAATGCTTCGCTCAGTTCCGCCTTCGCGTCGCAGCCGTGCTCGGCCAGCCAAAGCAGCGCAGAAAATTGCTGACCGCGCCCAAGGCGGCCGAGCAGTTCGTCGTAGGAGCGGGCGTCGCCGGCCGGCGGGCGATAGATTTTAGCGAATTGCCCGTGCAGCGACGCCAGCGCCGCCGCGCAAAGCGCCGGCGTGGCTTCGAGCTCGAGCGCCGGCAGATATTCCAGCAGCACGCGCGATTCGAAGGTGTCCGTTTGCAGGATCTCGACCGCATCGCCGGTGCGATGATCGAGCGCGCGTGCACCGGCCAGCGCTTGCTCGCGCACGGCTTTGTCGTCGGTGAATTTGAGCCAGGCCTTCAAATGCGCCTTCGGCGTCAGCATGGCAAAGTGCTCGGGGTTTTCGTTGAGCGCGCGGCCGAGCCGCTTGGGATCGCGCAGGCGCGCCAGCTCGTAGATGTCATAGCTCGGATCGCGATAGGCCTTGGCCATGGATTCCCAGGCGAGCGACTCGGCGTCCACACTGCAATCGTAGTCGACCAGCCAGGTCATTGCGGCGACCGCATCGGCCACCTGGTCGGCAATCTCGCTATAGGGCTTCGATTCCGGCGTCTTCAGCACCAGCGGCGCGACGCGCCGACGCAACAGGCCGCGCGCCTTCTCGCACAGCGCTCGCGTCGGATCGAGGTCGAAGCGGCCGAGAAAGCCGAGAGGAAAGTCTCCGCGCGCGAGCATCAATTCGGCGTCGGCTTGGCGACGTTCGAGCTGGCGGACGCGTTCGAGCGTCTTGTCGACGCGGCTTGGGTCGGATGTCGCCAGAAAAGGCACCCAATCCCAGAGCGGCGAATCCGCCGGTATGCGCGCGAAATCGCGCGCATGTTGCGCGCGTTGCGCCACGACCTTTTCGACCGCCGCCGCGCGCAGCCACATCATGGGCACGATTGCGATACACACGACGAACAGCGCGCCCAGGATCGCGGTGGCGGCGAAGCGTGCGGGAAGCACGGCTTGCAGGCCGGGCAGCAGCGTCCAGAAACAGAATGCGATGATGAGCGGTGGCGCCAGCGCCGGCACGGTCAGCGGCCACAGGAAAGGCGTGACTTCCGGGTGGCTGAGCAGGTCGAGCGCGGCCATCGACGCGAGGGCGGACGCCAGATACAGCACCAGCGCGGCAATGCCGGCGGCTGCGGGATAGTTGCCTTTGACCGCGGCGACGAGCCCAAGCACGGCGAGCAGCAGCCAGACCGCGATCATCGCGAAGGCGGCATAGGCCTGCGCGATGGCATTGCCGGCCGCATCGCTGCCGCGCAGATCGGACAGCAGCGACAGGCCGAGCGCCCAGATCAGCAAGATCAACAGGCTCAACCCAACGGCGGCAATCAGTGCGCCGGTGGAGGCCGGTCTTTGCGTGGGCATGTGCTGGTATCCCGCTAAGCGATGCCGGCCCTATGGCAAAATCGCAAAGGCGCGCGCGGGGAAGCCGAGCCCTTTGCGCACCTTCGGCCAGGTCACCACGATCAGCGCGCCCTTTTGTGGCACCTTGTCGAGGTTCGCCATCACCTCGATCTGGTAATGCCCGTGCTGCAGGATCCAGGTCTCCGAATCCATCTTGTCGGTGGTGTCGGTGTCCATGGCTTCGTGCCCGGTGGCGGTCACGCCGCGCTGCTCGTAGAGGAACTTGATGGTCTCGAACGCCCAGGCCGGAAACGGCTGGCGCTTGAAGCGCTCGGGATTGGCGTCCCAGTCCTTGTACATGTCGGTGCGAAGCGCCACGAACGAACCTTTCGGCACGCGCCCGTGCTTCTTCTCCCAGGCTTTCAGGTCGGCGATGGAAAAGGCGTGGTTGGGGTCCTTGGCGAGATAGGGCGTGTCGTCGAGCACGATCAGCGGCAGGATCATCTGCTTGAGCGGGATCTCGTCCATGGTGATGCCGTTCTCGGCGAAATGCGCCGGCGGATCGACATGGGTGCCGTACTGCCCGACCATGTCGTAATAGGTGGTGCGGAAGCCGTCCTCCTTGATCGTGTAAGGCCGCTTGGTCTTGGGATCGTAGGCCGGCGTAAACTTGGCCTGGCCGAAGCCCGACCACACCGGCGTCTCCGGCCCGAAGCTGTGCGTGAGGTCGACGAACTTCTTCGACGCGATGGTGCGATAGGCGCGGGCGAGATCGCTGTCGGCGCGCGCCGGCGTGGCGGCCAGCGCGCAGACGGCGAGCGAGACAGCGACGGCGACACGCAAGCGAGACGTAATCCTTGGCATGGCGGGCCTCCCTTGTGACTCTTCCGCCCCATCATAGCGCAATCGAACCGCACCTGGTTTGCCCCACCTAAACGGGGATGTTAACAAGCCCGCCCCACTCTCCCAGCAGCCCCCGCCCCGCGTGTCGCGCAAGCCGATCCTGACCAGCGCCTTTCTCGTCCTCGCCGCCGGCTTCCTGGTG
>DASZQT010000027.1:0-8655 GCA_035549515.1 Pseudolabrys sp.
ATGCGCTCCTTCTCGACGTCGACGTCGAGAACCTGCGCCTGCACCATGTCGCCCTTCTTGTACTCGTCGATCACCTGCTCGCCCGGACGCTTCCAGTCGAGGTCGGAGAGGTGGACCATGCCGTCGACGTCGCCGTCGAGGCCGAGGAACAGGCCGAATTCGGTCTTGTTCTTGACCTCGCCCTCGACCACCGAACCCGGCGGATGCCTCTCGACGAAGACCTCCCACGGATTGCGCATGGTCTGCTTGAGACCGAGCGAGATACGACGCTTGACCGGATCGACCTCGAGGATCTGCACTTCGACTTCCTGCGAGGTGGAGACGATCTTCCCGGGGTGAACGTTCTTTTTGGTCCACGACATTTCGGAGACGTGGATGAGACCTTCGATGCCCGGCTCCAGCTCCACGAAGGCGCCGTAGTCGGTGATGTTGGTGACGCGGCCCTTGAAGCGCGCGCCGACCGGGTACTTGGCCTCGATGCCCTGCCACGGATCGTCGAGCAGCTGCTTCATGCCGAGCGAGATGCGGTGCGTCTCGTGGTTGATCTTGATGATCTTGACCTTCACCTGCTGACCGATGTTGAGCACTTCGGTCGGGTGATTGACGCGACGCCAGGCGATGTCGGTGACGTGCAGCAGGCCGTCGATGCCGCCGAGATCGACGAACGCACCGTAGTCGGTGATGTTCTTGACCACGCCGTCGATGACCTGACCCTCTTCGAGGTTCTGCACCAGCTCCTGGCGCTGCTCGGCGCGGGTCTCTTCCAGCACGGTGCGGCGCGACACCACGATGTTGCCGCGGCGGCGATCCATCTTGAGGATCTGGAATTGCTGCGGATTGTTCATCAGCGGCGACACATCGCGGATCGGACGGATGTCGACCTGCGAGCGCGGCAGGAAGGCCACGGCACCGTCGAGATCGACGGTGAAGCCGCCCTTGACCTGGTTGAAGATGACGCCCTGCACCTTCTGGCCGTCGTTGAAGGCCTTCTCCAGCTTGCCCCAGCTTTCCTCGCGGCGCGCCTTGTCGCGCGAGAGCACCGCTTCGCCGAGCGCGTTCTCGACGCGCTCCAAATAGACTTCGACCTCATCGCCGACCTTCAGATCGGCCTGCCGTCCGGGGGCGGCGAATTCGCGCAGTGCGACGCGCCCTTCCGTCTTCAGGCCGACGTCGATAACGGCCATGTCCTTTTCGATGCCGACGATCTTGCCCTTGATGACCGAACCTTCCTGCAGGTTTCCGGTCTGGAACGATTCGTCGAGCAGGGCGGCGAAGTCCTCACGCGAGGGTGCAGCGGCAGCAGCAGCGGTAGCCATGAACTCTCCTGTTTCCCCGCGCCGGCGGGTTTGAATGGCGTACGACAGCGCGGGCCGCAGGTTCGGGGCCAAAACCAACGGCGGCCTCCGGAATCCCGGAAGGCCGGCGCAAAGACCGTGCTTGTCGGACGATTGAGCGGACGGGGCGCCTTTAACGCAGAGGCCGAGCGGGGCTTTGTCCTCCAACAACGAGGGGCGGTCAGCCGCGCCCTCGGCCCGCTCGAGCGGCCTCGACGATGTCGATGGCGGCCCGGTTGGGTTGCATATAGCCAAGGCCGGCCAACGAGGCAAGGCACGAATTGCAGCACCAGGTTGTATCGCCTATTATCGCACGCAAGATCGCGGGAGGGGAAACGATGCCGAACGACGCAATCAAGCCCGCCCTGCGGGCAGCGCTGCGATTCAACGAGATCGGCGAGCGCACGCCGTATGAGATTTCGTTTGCGCGCAAGGGCAATAGCGGCGGCAGCTTCGGCTTCATGCAGGGCGACCTCGCGGCTGGGCAGCCCGTCGTGCACACCACTTTCCGGCAATGCATGGCCGACGCCGGGATGGGCCAGCCGAGAATCGACGACCTGGAGCACCGCCTGTCGCGTCCCGGCATTGCGCCGAACGTGATTACGCCCATCGAAACGCGCGACATCAATACGGCGCTGCAAACGGGCAGCGCGCGCGTCGATGCCATGGACGAGAACATTTTGGGCAGCGTCTATAAAGGGCTCGACACCTGCAACGCGGCCGCGGCCCACGCCAACCGCAGCATCGCACCGGTCGCGCAGCTTTATGTCGCAATGTGGGTGAACATGACCGGGCCGCCGGACCGAATTCTCGACTTCCTGCGCGGGCCCGGCGTCGGCGCCACCATCGGCGAAAACGCCATCCAGAGCTACCTGCGGGGCACCAAATATTTTCGCGACAACCCCGGCAATTTTCCGCACATGGTCGCGAGCGCCCGCGCCGGCGCCGCGCAGCTTCCCGGCGCCTAGCGCCGCTTGTGTCGGTCCACGATCGCGATGGCGGCGGCGACCGCGCCTTCGACATCGAGGCCGCTGGTATCGAGCAAATGCGCGTCCGGCGCCTGCTTGAGCGGAGCCGCCGCGCGGTTCATGTCGCGCTCATCGCGCGCGCGGATGTCGGCGAGCACGGTGGCTTCATCGACCGGCCTGCCGAGCGCCCGGTATTCGAGCGCACGCCGGCGCGCGCGCACTTCCGGCGCGGCGGTGACGAAGATCTTCACATCGGCATCCGGACAAATAACGGTGCCGATGTCGCGACCATCAAGGACCGCGCCGGGTGGCTCGGCGGCGAAATTGCGCTGGAAAGCGACCAGTTCGGCGCGCAGTTCCGGGATAGCCGACACGATCGAGGCGGCTTCGCCGACCTGTTGGCTTTTGAGCGCAACCTCATCGAAACGTGCGGGGTCGAGCGCCTTGGCGGCCGCCACCGCGGCAGCGATGTCGTCCGGCTTTCGAGCGCTGTCCAATAGCGCCTTGGCGACGGCGCGGTAGATCAGCCCGGTATCGAGGTGCCGCAAGCCGAAATACGCGGCAAGCCGTTTTCCGAGCGTGCCCTTGCCGGAGGCTGCGGGACCGTCGATGGCGATGATCACGACAGATCCGCCCCCAGTCCGCGCATCAGATCGACGAAGCCCGGGAAACTGGTGGCGATGAAGGCGGAATCGTCGATGCGTACCGGGTTGTCGCTGGCGAGCCCCATCATCAAGGCGGACATCGCGATGCGGTGATCCATGTGCGTCTTCACTTCGCCGCCGCCCGGCACGCTGCCCTTGCCGTGCACGATCAGGTCGTCGCCCTCGATCTCGACCGCGACACCATTCACGCGCAGCATGTCGGCGGTGGCCGCCAGCCGGTCGGATTCCTTCACGCGCAATTCTTTCAGCCCGCGCATGCGCGTGGTGCCTTCGGCGAAGGCCGCGGCCACCGCCAGGATCAGGTACTCGTCGATCATCGAGGGAGCCCGCTCGGGCGGCACCTCGACGCCCTTGAGCCGGGAGAAGGTCACGCGCAGATCGGCGACCTCCTCGCCGCCGTCGTCGCGCTTTTCGAGCTCCTCGATCTTGGCGCCCATCTCGCGCAGCGTCGCGAACAGGCCGGTGCGCAGCGGATTGGTCATCACCGCGTCGAAGACGACGTCGGAGCCGGGCACGATCAGCGCGCCCACGAGCGGGAACGCCGCCGAAGACGGATCGGCCGGGACCACAACGCTCGCCGGCTCCAGTTCGGGCTGGCCGGTGAGCGTGATGCGCCGGCCATGCTCGCCATGCGGCTTGCTGACCACCTTGGCCCCAAAATGCTTCAACAGCCGCTCGGTATGGTCGCGGGTGGCCTCGGCCTCGATCACCGTGGTCTCGCCCGGCGCGGCCAGCCCGGCCAGCAGTACCGCGGACTTCAATTGCGCCGAGGGCACCGGCGATTCGTATTCGATCGGAATCGGCTGGCTGGCGCCCTGCAAGGTGAGCGGCAGGCGGCCGCCGTCAGCCTCCGCGATCACGCGCGCGCCCATCTTTTCCAGCGGGTCGAGGACGCGCCGCATGGGCCGCTTGCGCAAGGACCCATCGCCGTCGAACGTCGCAGCAATCGGGCAGCCGGCCACCGCGCCGAGCGCGAGCCGGCAGCCGGTACCGGAATTGCCGAAATCGAGCGGGCCGGACGGCTGCGCGAAACCGCCCACACCCACCCCGTGAATGTGCCAGATGGCGTCCTCGCCCCGCTCCAGCCGGGCGCCGAGCGCGCGCATGGCCTTGGCGGTATTCAGCACGTCCTCGCCTTCCAGCAGGCCGGCGACCGTGCTCTCCCCAACCGTCATGGCGGCCAGGATCAGGGCGCGGTGGGAGATCGACTTGTCGCCCGGCACGCGGACGCGGCCGGCAAGAGGGCCGCCACGGCGGGCGGAAAGCGGGGTCAATGCGACAGGGTTCACCGGCGTCTGGTCCTTCGGACGAAAGTCGCGCCCTCCTACCACGCACCCTTGCGCGGCGTCATCCGCGCTTTAACCCTTTTTCGGCCTTGCCTGCGCTATTGACAGCGCGCCTGCAACTAGCCAAGTGAAGCACCGATTTTGATCGACCCGCGAGGAACCGCGACTGTGGCTAAATCCGAGCTCGGCACCAAGCGCATCTGCCCCGATACGGGCCGCAAGTTCTACGACCTGAACAAGACGCCGGTGATCTCGCCCTATACCGGCAAGGTCGTCCCGATCGCGGCGGCGCCGGTGCGCGGACGCCCCGACGCCGCGGCCGGGCGCCCGGCCCCCGAGGAAGCCGAGACGCTGGCGCCGGAGACCGCGGAGGCCGAATTCGTTTCGCTCGAGGACGCCGAGGCCGAGCAGCAGGGCAAAAAGCCTGCGACTGCCGGCGCCGCGGCGACCGACGACGAGGACGTCGAACTGGACGAGAGCCTGGACGATGCCGCCTTCATCGAGGAAGAAGAGGAAGGCGACGCCGATGTGACCGACATCATCGGCGAGACCATCGAAAAGGAAGAGGAGACTTGAGCCGGCTCGCCGGCTAGGCTAGTTGACTGGCGCCGCCCACGTTTCCCGCACGCGGCATCAAGAATTCCGAGATTGGGGCCATAGCTCAGCTGGGAGAGCGCCTGCATGGCATGCAGGAGGTCGGCGGTTCGATCCCGCCTGGCTCCACCAACCTTCGCGGCCTTCGGCCGCTTCGGTTGGCAAGCCAGTTTTCGCAAGACATGGCCACGAATTCGGCGTCGAAGGCCACGAAGGTTGCCCGTCGTAGCCCGGAGGGCGAAGACGGGCGAAATTGAGCGTTACAGCCCAAGAAAATAAAATTTAGACTGTGCCCCGCGACCTGAGCATTGGGGCAGGCCGATGAAATATGTCTATCTATTGGAAAGCATCGAATTCCCTGACGAGACGTACATCGGTCTGACGGATGATCTCCGTAAGCGTCTGGCCGCCCACAATGACGGTCAAGCTCGTCATACCAGCAAATTCAAGCCCTGGCGGCTCATAACCTATTTGGGGTTTTCCGATCCCGAAAAGGCGTTGCATTCGAGCGCTACCTCAAGTCGTCATCTGGACGTGCATTCGCGAAAAAACGTCTTCGCTAGGCCCTACGACGTCATGCCCCTGGCAAGCGCCGCCACTGCATTGCATGATGGCGCGGAAAACACTCGCGGGGGAAATTCTCAATGCAAGGCAAGATCGCGCTCGAGGAACATTTCGCCATCGAGGCCACGCTTGGCGACTCGCAAGTCTTCGGCGCCCATGTGTGGGACACGCTCGGGCCGCGCCTCATCGATATTCAGGACATGCGGCTCGCCGAGATGGATAAGCACGGGGTCGAGATGATGATCCTGTCGCTGAACGCGCCGGCGGTGCAAGCGATCCACGACGTGAAGACCGCCATCGCCGTCGCGCGGCAAGCGAATGACGTTTTGGCTGAGGAGGTGCGCAAGCGCCCCGCCCGCTTCGCCGGTTTCGCCGCGCTGCCGATGCAGGACCCGGAAGCCGCCAGCGCCGAACTCACGCGCTGCGTCAAGGAACTCGGTTTCGTCGGCGCGCTGGTGAACGGCTTTTCGCAAGCCGGCACGCCCGACAACGTGCTCTATTACGACCTGCCGCAATACCGGCCGTTCTGGCGCACGGTCGAAGCGCTCGACGTGCCGTTCTACCTGCACCCGCGCAATCCTTTGCCGAGCTGGGCGCCGCAGTACGAAGGCCACAACTGGCTGCTCGGGCCTAATTGGGCCTTCCATGCGGAGACCTCGGTGCATGCGCTGCGCCTGATCGGCAGCGGGCTGTTCGACGAAATGCCGAAGCTGAAGATGGTGCTCGGACATATCGGCGAGGGCCTGCCGATCTATCTGTGGCGCATCGATGGCCGCAATGGCTGGATGAAGGAGCCGCATCGCTATGCCGCCAAGCAAGGCGTCGGCCATTATTTCCGCAAGCATTTCCATCTCACCACGTCGGGCAATTTCAGCACGCCCGCGCTGGTCAATGCGATCGCCGAGATGGGTTCCGACCGCGTGATGTTCTCGGTCGACTGGCCGTTCGAGGATGTGGGCGAAGGCTGCGAATGGTTCGACAAGGCCGCCATCGGCGAGGCCGACCGCGCCAGGATCGGCCGCGAGAATGCGATCAAGCTGTTCGGGCTGAAGCTGGGCTGACGTGCCCCGGACGCGGCGCAGCGCATAGCCAAAGCGGAGCGGTGCGCCGCAGATCCGGGGCCTTTCCAAGCTCGGAATTTGTAACGGTCCCGGGTCTGTGAGCCGCGTCATTGCATGCCGCGGCTCACGCCCGGGACACGAGGCTACTTCTTGCCGACTTTGGCCTTCTTCAGCGCCAGCATCTGCTCGCGTGACCAGATCGGCTCGTCCGAGCCGTTGCCCCAGGCCACCGGCCGATAGAAATTGTGGATGCCGAAGCGCACGAATTTCTTCATCTCGCGCACCCAGTTCGGATGCACATAGATCGCGTGATAGTGAGTCGAGGTGCCGACCGCCGTTTCGTACACCTCGCCGGCGAGCGTCTGCTTCGCGATGCGGTTGGCGCGCGCCCAGGCGCCGCGCTCGTTGATGACCTTGCGCCGCCCGTCGCAGGCGAAGGTGAACTGGCAGGACAAATAGCGATTGGCGTTCTGGTAGATCACGCCGCAGACGTCCTTCGGATAATAGCCCGAAAACACACGGTTCATGATCACCTGCGCGACCGCGATCTGTCCCTTCACCGGCTCGCCGCGCGCCTCGAAATAGATGGCGGTGGCGAGGCAGTGCTCGGCACGCGTCAGCGAGCGGCCGTCCAGGTGCAGTCGCTCGGCCGGCGACGGCGGCGGCACGCCCGGCGCAGGCGGCGGCAAGAACGACAACGACGGCGGCAACGCCACCTGCAACACCGACGGCAACGCGCCCCCATCCGGCATCCCCGTTGGATCCGCGCTGGCGACCTTGGTGCCGGCCGGCTCGCGCGTGGACGAATTGCGGTCCGGCATCGTGAGCACCGCATTGGCGATGTCGCCGCGCGGGATCGCCACGGCGACCGTCGACCGGCCGCTCGGGATGGTGAAAGAGATGTCGTGCAGGCTCGAGCGAATCTTGTCCGGAAGGGCCGCCACTTCCGCGCTGCGTTCCTGCGTGAATTCGGCGGCGGCCTGCATGATCTTGATGTTCATCAGATCAAAGGCGCCGAGCGTCACCGCGAGCGCGGCCAACGCAATGCCGAAGTGTTTCCCGTAGCGGAAGACGCTTTGCTCAATCGTCGGACCGTCGGGATTGCGGTCGATGCTACGCCTTAACAAACAACGCCCCCGCTCTACTGACCCCAGCGCACTGAACTCGGCTTGTCGAGCGGAGGTAATATTAGCGGCAATCCGCGGGCGCGCGAAGATTTTAAGTCCTTTTTGACCAAACAAGGCAAACAGGCATGCTTAAGGCGTAAATGCGAGCCGGCTATCTTTTGCTCAACTAATGATTGTACTTTGCGCGCGAGCCGGCGGAGTTAGATTTAGTCGATGCGATAACGCGCGACCGCCTGCTCCTCCCACACCATGCCATTGCCGGGCCGGGTCGAAGGGACGGCATGACCGTTCGCGATCTTCAGCGGCTCGCGCAGGAGCACGTCGGCCCAATCGACATATTCGAGGAAATGGCAGGTCGGGGTCGCCGCCAGGACATGCGCGCTCACCTCGGGGAACAAATGCGACGACATCGGAATGCCGTGCGCCGCCGCGATGTCCGCGGCCTGCCGCCAGCCGGTGACCCCACCGATGCGTTCGAGATCGGGCATCACATAGTCGGCCGCGCCGGCGTCGAGCGCGACCTGCATAGCCGCCGGCAGCGAGAAATTCTCCCCGATCTGAACCGGCGTCTGGAGCGCGCGCGCCAGCGCGGCAGCGCCGGCGTAGTCGTCGTGGCGGAGCGGTTCTTCCAGCCAATAGATATTCTCGTCATCGAGGGCGCGGCCGCGCGCCATGGCTTCGTCGAGCGTGAGCGCCTGATTGTAGTCGACCATGAGCGCGACATCCTCGCCGATGCGGGCGCGCACCGCGCGCACGGCCTCAATGTCGCGTCCAAGCGTCGGGTAGCCGAGCCTGAGCTTGACCGCGCGGAAGCCACCGATGAGCAGGCGTTCGGCCTCCTCGGCGAGCGCGCCGAGATCGTCGGTCAGGCCGAGGCCGCAGCTATTGTAAGCGGGGATCGGTTTCGAGGCGGCGCCGAGCAGGCGGGCAAGCGGCTGCCCCTGCGCGATCGCGACCGCGTCCCAGGCCGCCACATCGAAGCCTGACAGGGCCATCCGCACGATGCCCTGTACCCCGATCAGCGTGAAACGACGCGCCAGCCGCGCCGCCATCACC
>DASZQT010000028.1:0-1538 GCA_035549515.1 Pseudolabrys sp.
CCAGGTGCTCGGCGATAAGCACGGCAACGTCGTGCACCTGTTTGAACGCGAGTGCTCGATCCAGCGCCGCAATCAGAAGGTCATCGAGGAAGCGCCGTCACCGTTGCTCGACGAGACGACGCGCAAGAAGATGGGCGAGCAGGCTGTGGCCCTGGCGAAAGCTGTCGGCTACGACAGCGCCGGCACCGTCGAGTTCGTCGCGGGCCAGGACAAGAGTTTCTACTTCCTGGAGATGAACACGCGGCTGCAGGTCGAGCATCCGGTGACCGAGCTGATCACCGGCATCGATCTGGTGGAGCAGATGATCCGCGTGGCCGCCGGCGAGAAGCTCGCGCTCGCGCAAGACGATGTGAAGTTGAAGGGCTGGGCGGTGGAAAGCCGCGTCTATGCCGAGGACCCGTATCGCAAATTCCTGCCTTCGACCGGCCGGCTCACACGCTATCGCCCGCCGGAAGAACGTAGCGTGCATGGCGTGACCGTGCGCAACGACACCGGCGTTTACGAGGGCGGCGAGATTTCGATCTATTACGATCCGATGATCGCCAAGCTGGTCACCCATGCGCCGACGCGGCTCGAAGCGATCGAAGCGCAGGGCGATGCGCTCGATGCGTTTGTTATCGACGGCATTCGCCACAACATTCCGTTCCTGTCGGCGCTGATGGCGCATCCGCGCTGGCGGGCCGGCAAACTCTCCACCGGCTTCATCGCCGAGGAGTTTCCGCAAGGCTTCCATCCGCATGCGCCTGAAGGCGAGCGCGCCGAAATCATCGCCGCCGTGGCCGCCGCCATCGATCACGTGCTGGGCGAGCGCAAGCGGCAGATTTCCGGCCAGATGAACGGCCGCGACGTGACGCGCGAAAGCCAGCGCGCCGTCTGGCTCGGCGAGCACGAGCAGAAGCTGGAGGTCAAACGCGAGAACGGCACCATTGCAGTGCGCTTTCCGGGCAAGCGCGCGCCGCGCCATCTCGCATCGGACTGGCAGCCGGGTGATGGCCTATGGGCCGGCACGATCGACAGCCACTTGGTGTCGGTGCAGGTGCGTCCGATTCCAAACGGCTTTGTGCTGAGCTATCGCGGCGTCGAAACCAGGGCCTATGTCTATACCGAGCGCGAGGCGGCTTATGCGCGGCTGATGCCGGTGAAGCAGGCGGCCGACACCGGAAAGAAGGTGCTCTGTCCCATGCCGGGGCTGGTGGTCTCGATCGCGGTCGTGGAAGGCCAGGAGGTCAAGGCCGGTGAGACGGTAGCAGTGGTCGAGGCTATGAAGATGGAAAACGTGCTGCGCGCAGAGATTGACGGCACGGTCAAGAAAGTCCACGCCAAGCCCGGCGATAGCCTGGCTGTCGATGCGGTGATCTTGGAGTTTGCCTAGCCTCTCGCTTGGCGCGTTATGTCTCTCTACTTCGCCTATGGCTCCAACATGCACCGCGCCGGCATGGCCGCGCGCTGCGCGGGTGCGCAGCCACTCAGCGTGGCGCAGCTTGCAGGCTGGCGTTTCGTCATCGGCACGCACGGCTATGCCTCGATCGTGCCCGCGC
>DASZQT010000029.1:0-5818 GCA_035549515.1 Pseudolabrys sp.
TCGATGGCGACGCGGCCACCAGCTTCGCCGATGGCGACCACGCGCACGCCGGAGCCGTCGCCATTGGTCCAGCGCCAGGGGAAGGCCATGAAGGTGCAGCGCTGGCCGGTGACGTCGTCGAGCGCGCCGCCGATGTTCTCGATGCCGGGAATGCCATTGCTGAGCAGCGTCTTGTGCGCCGGCTCCCAGAGCGGGAAGTCGTCGAGAATGTTGCGGCCGGTCTCGGCGCGGTATTCGTCGTTGAGGTGCGGCTGGATCGGCCCCGGCCCGTGCGGCCCGAGATAGGTGCCGAGCGGATGATCGAGCGCCTGCACGTCGATGCCGACCATCTTGACGCCGCGCTCGACCAGCCATTCCGCCGCCTCCTTATAGAGACCGGGCGAATAGGCGTAGTAATCGGGATTGTCGCCGCAGATGCGATGCGAGCCGGTATTGATCATCACGATGTCGCCGCGCTCGATGCGCGGGGTGGCGTTCTCCAGATCCTTCGCCGTGATCACTTCCCAGCGGCCCTTGGGGATCGACACGGCGACGCCGGTGCCAAAGAATCGCCAGAGCGGGAACTGGCTGATGTCGGGCATGTTCTCGAGCACATGGATGGGCGCGTCCATGTGGGTGCCGCGGTGCATGACCGTGGTGAAGTGCTGCACCGCCATGCCGTCGCGGGCGTGATAATAGAGCCGGCGGAATTCGTGGATCGGGTTCTTGCCCGGCCAGAACGAAACGTCGTGGCCCCAGGGGTGGGTGAGATCGTGCAGCGCCGCGCCGGGGCCCGCGCTTTCGCCCGCCGACTTGTTGGTGTCGACAATGCCGACCAGGCGAACGATCGAGGCGTCGCCGTTGGTCCAGCGCCAGGGAAAGGCGCAAAACGTCGCGCGTTTGCCGGCGAGCGCCGCGACCTCGCCGCCGACTTCCTCGATGGTCGGAATGCCGGCCGCCAGCAGCGCGCGATGCGCCGGATTCCAATCGGGAAAGGCGAGCTTCGGGTCCTGACCGGTTTCACGCTTGAAATTATCGACCACGCGGCGATCGAGCGGGCCATTGCGATGCGGCCCGAGCGAGGTCGCCAAAGGATGGTCGATTGCCGGCGCGTCGATGCCGACCAGCTTCACCTTGCGCTCGATCAGCCACTTCGCCGCCGACAGCGCAAGACCCGGCGCCTCACCGAAATAGGCGTAGCTGTCCGACCAGAGCCTATGCCAGCCAGTCGCGATGATGACAATGTCGCCGGCGCGCACTTTTCCGCCGACGGCTTCGAGATCGTCGGCTTCGATCAACTCCCATTTGCCCTTGGGGACCGGCAGCACGATGCCGGGACCAAAGAAGCGATCGACCGGAATATCGGCGACGTCGGACGCCATCGGCAGAAGATGCACCGGCGCGTTCACATGCGTTGACGCATGCATGACGGTGCCGAAGCGCTGGGTCAGCGTGCCGTGGCGCGCGTGATAGGCGCCCTGCTCGAAGCGCACGCCTTCATAGCCGGGCCAGACCGGAATGCCGAAACCCCAAGGGTGGCTGAGATCGTAGAATTCGAGCCCACTTCCCGGCTCGCGCACGCCCGCCATCGTCTTCTCCCCTTGCGGCTCGACCGCCGGCTGTCGCGGCTCTTTGAGATGCGGGCCGCAGCAGACATGTCTCTGTTGGCGCGCATAAAGGGGGTGGCGGGGGCGCAAGTCCAATGCCGGCCCGGCATTTCACCATGCCTCGCAATTATGGCAATTGCCCTGTGATTTCTTGCAGTTGCGAACAGGCGTGGCAGCGCGGCCGGCCGCTTCCAGGGGGCCATGGTGCCTGTGCTAGGGTCGGCCACGCCATGTCAGCCGCCGTCCCACAGCGATAGCCATCAATGCAAATCGAGTTCCGCCAGCTCCGCCAATTTCTCGCCGTCGTCGAACTGAAGAGCTTCACCGCCGCCGCCGACAAGCTGCACATGACGCAGCCGGCGCTGACGCGAAGCGTGCAGCAGCTCGAAGAGCGCTTCGGCGTCAAGCTGATCGAGCGCGGCGCCAAGAGCTTCACGCTCACGCCGTTCGGCCGCATGCTGGCCGAGCGCGCGCGGCTGATCGAGCAGGAATTCGCTCACATCGACTCCGAAATGATCGCCATGAAGAGCGGCGAGACCGGCCTGCTGCGCATCGGCACCGGTCCGAGCGGCACCAGCTATTTGCCGGATGCGCTCGCCGCCTTCCAGCAACAGCGTCCGAATGTGCGGGTGCAGCTCATCATCGACAGCATGGATGCGACTTTGGCCGCCCTGCTCAACGGCGAGCTGGATATCATCTGCACCGCGCTCGAGTTTCCACGCCATCCCTCGCTGAAGTCGGAGCGCCTGCTCGAGATAGACAACGTGATCATCGCCGCCGAAACCCACCCGCTCGCGCGCGCCGCCACCGTCGAGCCGCGCGACCTGTTGCATTACCGCTGGGTGGCGTTTTCGCACGACGACATGGCGCGCTCGCGCATCGGCGCTTATTTTGCCGCAAGCGAGCTCGACCTGCCGCAAGTCGCGATGGAGACCAACAGCCTGGAAGCCGCCTTCGCGACGCTCGCGCGCACGAACTATCTCGCCAGCATGCCGTCGCTGGTCCTGCCCGAAGCGCGCCGGCGCGGCCTGACCGAGCTCAACGTCAAAGGCTCGTTCTGGAGCGTGGGCCTCGGCTACGCTCACCTGCGCACGGCGCACCTGCCCTCGGCGCTCGCGACCTTCATTACCATCCTGCGCGCGCATATGCTGACGCTGAAGACGGCGCACCCTTCCGTTTTGGATGCCTAGATGTGGGCTTTCAGGAGGTTGTCCATTCGGCCCAGGCCGTGAACGCTGAAGTCGCCAAACACCAGCGATTCGCGGAGAACCGAATGGACATCCACAAGAATGCCTCCCTGACGCCCAAAGGTCGAGAGCTGATGGTTCGCGCCATCGTGGAAGGCGGCCTGAGCCACGCGGCCGCGGCACGGCAGTTTCACACGACGGCGAAGACCGTTGGCAAATGGGTCAGGCGTTTCAAAGAGGAAGGCGTCGAGGGTTTGCGCGACCGCTCCTCGCGCCCTTTTTCATCGCCATTCCAAACGCCCGCTGCCACACGCGCAGCCGTCGAGGTTTTGCGTCGGCAGCGCTACACCGGCAAGCAGATCGCTGCCGAGCTGGATATTTCACCGGCGACAGTAAGCCGGGTTCTCAAGAGGCTGGGATTGAACCGGCTCAGTGCCCTGGAACCAGCCGAGCCGGTGCGGCGCTACGAACGCGAGCATCCCGGCGAACTCATCCACATCGATATCAAGAAGCTCGGTAGAATCGACGGGATCGGCCATCGCATCACCGGCGACCGCACAGGCCAGAGCAATCGGCGAGGACGTGGCGAAGGCCTCGGCTGGGAGTACGTCCACGTTTGCATCGACGACGCCTCCCGTGTCGCCTTCTCCCAAGTCATGCTCGACGAGAAGAAGGGCAGTGCCGTCGCCTTCCTGAAGGCTGCGGTCGCCTACTATCGAAGCCTCGGTGTCATCGTCGAGCGCGTCATGACCGACAACGGCTCCTGCTACAAATCTTTCGACTTCCGCGACGCCTGCAAACAGCTCGGCCTCAAGCACATCCGCACCAGGCCCTACACGCCAAAGACCAATGGCAAGGCCGAACGCTTCATCCAGACTGCGCTTCGCGAATGGGCCTACGCGACGGCATATACCCACTCGGATGGCCGCACCGCCCAGCTTCCGATCTGGCTCCATCGCTACAATTGGCATAGGCCTCATGCTAGCCTGAAGGCCAAGACGCCCATCAGCCGCCTCGGTCTGACCGAGAACAACCTGTTGAGGCTTCACATCTAGATGACGCCCTCGTATGAGCAGGACGGAGAGGATTATAGTCATGCTCGCGTATGCGTCAATAGTCCTAGCAATATTTTCTTAATGACCGAGCCTCGTCTTTGGCACCTTCGGTCGTCCCCCGTGGCCTTATCGTGCCGGCATTCTGAGCGCGAACGCAATTCCAACCATCGCAAGACAACCAAACGCGGATTTGATGCAGACGAATGTCGCTTTCTTTTCAAGACCACTCGGTCTATAAATAGCGGGATGGCGCACAAAATCGCAACCCACTTGCCGCGTGGCCGGCCGCGCAGTTTCGATCCGGAAACCGCTGTCGAACGTGCCATGGGTGTGTTTTGGTCACGCGGCTATCACGGCACTGCGCTGCCGGACTTGCTGCGCGCGACGAGCCTTTCGCGTGGCAGCCTTTATGCCGCCTTCGGCGGCAAGCACGCGCTCTTCCTGCGTGCGCTCGACCGCTATATCGCCGACGCTCTCGCGCGGATCGACGACGAGCTTGGTCCGCGACACGGGCCGGTGGAAGGCCTGCGGATCCTGCTTGCCGGCTACGTCGACCGCACGAGCGGCGCCAATGGCCGGCGTGGATGCTTGTTGGTGGCTACGGCCATGGAATTGGCCGGCCACGATCCGGACGTGGAGGCCCGCGTCCGCGCTTTTTTCAATGCCATGGAGGCCAAGGCCGCGGGCGCATTCGCGCGCGCGAAGGCGTCAGGCCAGTTGGCAGACCGCGTTGAGCCCAAGAGTGCGGCGCGAATACTGATCTGCTTCGTCGAGGGGCTTCGGGTGACCGGCAAAACGGGCCGGACGCGTGCCGCGTCGCAAGCCACGGCCGACGCTCTTCTCGACCGTTTCGTCCGCTAGCTGGCCGCTCATGTGCGAATGGCGGTTAGCCGCGCCTATATCTGGACCAATTGGTCTTTATTGAGGATGCCATGTCTTTCATTCAGATTGCGTGTGCGGTGGCCGTTCC
Organism: Pseudolabrys sp.; assembly: GCA_035549515.1. Classification (GTDB taxonomy): domain Bacteria; phylum Pseudomonadota; class Alphaproteobacteria; order Rhizobiales; family Xanthobacteraceae; genus Pseudolabrys. The sequence continues at coordinate 4,799 of DASZQT010000029.1, forward strand.
CTTGCTCTGGGGGTTTCAGTTTGTGGCGATAAAAGTGGGGGTCATGGAATTTCCGCCGCTCTTTTTCCTCGCCTTGCGCTTCCTCGCCATCGCGCTGCTGCTCATTCCGTTTGTCAAAAGGCCCGCGCGCCAACAGTTCTGGCCGATCGCCGCGATTTCGGTTTTTCTTGGCGGACTGAACTTCGGGCTCTTCTACATCGGTCTTGGACTCGGCTCGGGCAGCATGTCGGCGGTCGCCTATCAACTCGCCACGCCCTTCACCATCCTGCTGGCATGGCCGCTGCTCGCGGAGAGGCCGTCTCTCACTACGTCCGCCGGTGTGCTGCTGGCATTCACCGGCGTGATCGTGTTGGCGGTGGGGCCTAGCTTGTCGGCCAACGCGCTTCCGCTGCTGCTCGTGATCGGGGCAGCCTTCGCCTTTGCGACGTCCAACGTTTTGACGAAACGGTACGGCCCCTTCGACCCGTTGATGTTGATGGGCTGGTCGTCGCTGCTCACCGTGCCGCAGGTTATGGTGATGTCGCTGCTGCTCGAGCAGCAACAATTGGCGAGCCTCGTCACGGCGGATGAACGCGGCTGGCTGGCCCTCGCCTACACGATTTTCATCGGAGGCATCGTCGGGTTTGGCCTTTGGTTCTGGCTCATCGCCCGTTGCTCCATGGGTCGGATCGCCCCATTCGGCCTGCTGCTTCCGGTGTTCGCCCTGATTTCGAGCGTGTTGTTCCTGGGCGACCGCGTGACCCCGAAGTTGATTGCCGGTGGGCTACTCACCATCTCAGGCGTCGCCATCACGCAGATAAGGTCACGCATCCGAGCGACCTGAACGAACGAGCGGGCCGCGTTTCTCCCTACAACGCCTCCACCGTCACGACTCCCGGCACCGCCTTGATCGCGCCGGCGATCTGGGGCGAGACCTTAAACTTGCCCTGAAGTTTCACCTCAACTTCAGTGCCCTGCTCTAACAGCAGGATAAGGCTCACTTCTCCGTCGCCGCTTGCCTGCGCAGACCGGGCAGGCCCG
>DASZQT010000030.1:0-5344 GCA_035549515.1 Pseudolabrys sp.
TTCGCGCGTAAGCCGGAAGGCAAGGCTCGCCCGTTTGAGGAGCGGCGTCCGCCATCCCCGCCAGTCGAAGCGCCGCGCAAGCCATCGCCGGCCCTGCTTGAGGCGGCCGGCAAGGTGCAAGTCGTCACCGTCACGGCGGACGAGGACGGCATGCGCGTCGACCGCTTCTTCGAGGCACGCTTTCCCGGCCTCTCGTTCAGCCACATCCAGCGCATCATCCGTAAAGGCGAGGTGCGGGTAGACGGCAAGCGCAGCGAACCCAAGGCCCGGCTTGTCGCCGGCCAGCAGGTGCGTATCCCGCCGCTCAAGCTGGAGGCGCCGCCGCCGCGCGACGATGCGCCGGCCGCGCAGAAGGACCGTGCCTTCCTCAAATCGATCACGCTCTATGAAGACGACGACGTGATGGTGCTCAACAAGCCGATGGGTCTCGCCGTGCAGGGTGGCTCAGGCACCACGCGCCATGTCGACGGCATGCTGGACGCTTTGCGCGGGCCCGGCGCCGACGCGCAGCGTCCGCGCCTCGTGCACCGGCTCGACAAGGACACCGCCGGCTGCCTGCTGGTCGCCAAGACCCGCTTTGCCGCCTCAGCGCTCGCCAAGACCTTCCGCTCGCGCTCGGCGCGCAAGATCTACTGGGCGCTGGTTGCCGGCGTGCCGAAGCCGCATCAGGGCCGTATTTCCACGTACCTCGCCAAGCAGGAGGTCGAGGAAGATTCATTCATGCGCGTCGCAGAGCACGGCGAGAAGGACGCCGTGCATGCGGTGACCTATTACGCGGTGGTGGAAACCTCGGCGCAGAAGCTCGCCTGGGTGTCGCTCAAGCCGGTGACCGGGCGCACGCATCAATTGCGCGCGCACATGGCGCATATCGGCCATCCGATCGTGGGCGATCCGAAATATTTCAATATCGAGAACTGGGAGTTGCCCGGCGGTATCCAGAACAAGCTGCATCTGCTTGCGCGCCGCATTGCGGTGCCGCATCCGCGTGGCGGCGCGATCGATGTGTCGGCGCCGCTGCCGCCGCACATGCAGCAGACCTGGAATCTGCTCGGCCTCGACGCCAAGCGCTACGACCCGATCGAGGAAGCGCCGGAGGAGGATTAGGGTCGATACGCCCTAGCCGCTGGCGCGGGCGATGCTTAGCTGGCGGGCATGCGGTACAGGCTCCCTCACATCGCTTCGCTTGCGTTGGCCATGACGGTGCTGGCCTGCGCGGCGCACGCGCAGCCGACGCCGACCTATCAGTCGCCGCCTAACCTGAGCCGGCAGAACGCCATGCCGCAGGCGCCGTCGCCGCACGCGCCCGTGCAATCGCCGCCGCCGCCCATCGTTTCGCCGCACGGACAGCCGCTGCAGAACCTGCCGACGCTGGCGCCCTCGGGTCCGCATGGCCGCGAGAGCTTTCAGGATCGTGCCGCGCGCTGCGCGCACCAGGCCGACGTCTATGGCGTCGAGCGCGGCGACCGCAGCAGCTATATCGGCAATTGCGTCAACCAATGACGCGTCAAATCTCTTCCATGACCTGCGCGTAGGAAATAACGGCGAACAGCGCGGTGCCGCCCACGATATTGCCGAGCAGGACCGGCACCAGGAACTGGCCGAGCATGCGCCACCATTCCCAGTCGCCGGAAAGCACCAGCAGATAGGCTTCCATGCTGCCCGCTACCACATGGGTGAAGCCGCCGACCGCGATCAGATAGGTCATCAGCGTGATGACCGCGAATTTGCCGCTCTCCGCGGTCGGCAGCATCCAAACCATGGCGGCGATCAGGAAGCCGGACGAAATGGCGCGGAAGAACATCGCCAGCCAGGATATGTGGACGAGGTCGCGGCTGATCTCGATCATGCCGGCGCGCAGGTCGGGCGGCACCACCGGAAAGTAAGTGCAGAACACCGCTGCGAATAACGTGCCGGCGAGATTGGCGACCAGGACGATCGCCCATAGCCGCGCCAGCCGGGCGACGTTGCCGAACGACAGATCCTTGAGCACCGGCAGTACCACCGTGATGGTGCTCTCGGTGAAAAGCTGCTGGCGTCCGAGCACGACCATCAGGAAGCCGACGCAATAGCCGAAGCCGGCCACCAGCGGACGCCAGGGCGCGTCGGGCAGATGAGTTTGCAGGATGGCCTGCGCCAGCAGCGAGAAGCTGATCGACAGACCGGCGGCGACGCCCGACCACCACAAAGAGGTGACCGGCCGTTTCATTTCCTCCTCGCCTAGCCGCCGCACCACCTCGTAGATCACCGGCGTGCGCGGCGTCGACAATTCCTCGACGTCTTCGATTTCGCGCCGGCTTATGCCTTTGAAGCCGTCGGTGCTCGCGCTGCGGCGTTCGCGCGCGCCGGCGCGTTTTTCAGTGTGCTCTTTCGCTGGGGGACGATTCGCCATGGTTCCCAGTCAACGCCGGTTGTGCCGCACCGTTCCCGGGCGCGGTCGAAGAGACACCCTTGACAGGCAACCAAAAGGTTGCCTATAGTTGGTCTGGTTATGGCGATGGACGATGTCTTCAAAGCGCTGGCCGACGCGAGCCGTCGCGAACTGCTCGATCGCTTGCGCGCCGACAACGGTCAGACGCTGAGCCAACTCTGCGCGCGGCTCGACATGACGCGGCAGGCGGTGAGCAAGCATTTGGCGATTCTGGAGGAGGCGAACCTGGTCGCCACCGTCAAGCGCGGCCGCGAGAAGCTGCACTACCTCAATCCAGTGCCGATCCATGAGATCGCCGAGCGCTGGATCGGGAAATTCGAGCGCCACCGCTTGCAGGCGCTCAGCGACATGAAAAAGGCATTGGAGAGTGAGGAGAACAACGATGAGTAAGCCCGTGTTTATCTATGTGACCTACATCGCGTCGACGCCGGAGAAAGTGTTTGAGGCGCTCACCTCGCACGAGGCGACCGCCAGGTTCTGGTTCGGGAATGCCGCGACCTCGGATTGGAAGGTCGGCTCGCCCATCGAATTCCACCGCCAGGGCAAGCTGATCATCCGCGGCAAGATCCTCGAAAACGATTCCCCGCACCGCTTGTCCTACAGTTTCCAAGCGATGCACGAACCGCACAACGGCCAGGAGCCGGCCTCGCGCGTCCTGTTCGAGCTCGAACCGCAAAAGGATCAGGTCAAGCTCACCGTCACGCACGACGATTTCCCGCCCGACAGCAAGGTCTTCCCCTCGATCAGCAATGGTTGGCCTTTGGTGCTGTCGAGCATGAAGAGTTACATCGAAACGAACCGTGTGTTGCGGGCGCCGTGGTACGAGAAGGAGGAAGCGGTCGCTTCCTGACGTGCGCCCAAGGGATGAGCGTCCGTGCGCCGCGCGGGCGCTCGTCCCGTCAGCCGCTCGCCTGGTCGAGCGCAGCGACGTCTTCGGCCGTGAGTGTGAGCCGCGGCGCACGCATGATGTCATTGAGCTGCGCCAGGCTGGTCGCGCTGGCGATCGGCGCGGTCACCACCGGCTGTGCGATAAGCCAGGCGAGCGACACCTGCGCCGGCGTGGCCCGATGGCGGGCGGCGACTTCGTCGAGCGCCGCCAGAATGCGCAAGCCGCGCGCATCGAAATAGTTCTTCACCTTGCCGCCACGCGTGGGGCTTTTCGCAGCCTCTTGGGCCGAACGATATTTGCCGGTGAGGAAGCCGGCGGCGAGTGCGTAATAGGGGATGACGCCGAGGCTTTCGTCCTGGCAGATTGCCGCGTAATCGCGCTCGAACCCCTTGCGGTCGACGAGATTGTAATTGGGTTGCAGGCTCTCATAACGCGGCAGGCCGGCGCGTCGGCTCGCCACAAGCGAATCCTTCAGCCGTTCCGGGCTCAAATTGGATGCGCCGATGACGCGCACCTTGCCCTGCGCAATCAGTTGCTGATAGGCGGACAGTGTTTCCTCGACCGGCGTGATGCCGTCGTCGAAATGGGTCTGCAACAGATCGATGCAGTCGACCTGTAGCCGCTTCAGGCTCGCTTCCGCCGCGCGCAGGAGATAGTCGCGCTTGAGCGAGCGGCCTTCGCCCATGTCGTTGCCGATCTTGGTCGCGATGACGACCTTGTCGCGCTTGCCGCTCGTCTTGAGCCAGTTTCCGATGACGGTTTCCGACTCGCCGCCCTTATGGCCGGGCACCCAGCGCGAATAGCTGTCGGCGGTGTCGATGGCGTTGAACCCCGCATCGACAAAGGTATCGAGCAGCGCGAAGGAGGTTTTTTCATCCACGCTCCAGCCGAACACATTGCCACCGAACACGAGCGGCGCAATGCGCAGGTTCGAGCGGCCGAGGGGGCGAAGTTGCATGGTGTGACTTCCAACAATTGCGGCGTCATGCGCGGGCTTGAGCCGCGCATCCATGATGCGGTCCAGCGCGGTCAGGCCTTACGTTGGGCTATGCTCTTCGAAACGCATCATGGATTGCCGGGTCATAGGCGTTCTGAAAAAGCGCCGTTCTTCGAACGGCTACGCCCGGCAATGACGGTGGGGAGGGGCGGCGAGCAAGGTCTACCGCAGCGCGGCATTGATCTTGTCGAGCGCGGATTGACCCGGGCAAAGTTCCGGCGCGTTGAGCGTGTTCAACGGCGCGTCGATGGTCTTGAGATGGGCGTGCAGGTCCTCGGCTTCCTTCTCGACATACAAGAGACCGGTGACGATCTGGCCCTTGGCGGCATGGTGCTGGAGGAAGCCGAGCGCGGCGCCACGGTCGTGCAATTCATAGTCGGCGGCGAGCTTGCGCAGCGCGAGCTTGGAACCGTCGTGCTGCTCGACGATCTCCACGGTGCCCGGTTCGTATTTCACCTCGATCGGCATGCGGCTCGACATGAAGTCCAGTCGGTTGATCGCCTCGTTGTGTTCGCGCACGAAGTCGAAGCTCTTGGTCGAGCCGGCGTGGTTGTTGAAGGCGACGCAAGGGCTGATCACGTCGATGAAGGCCGCGCCCTTGTGGGCGATGGCCGCCTTGATGATCGGCACGAGCTGCTGCTTATCGCCCGAGAAGGAGCGGGCAACGAAGGAGGCACCGAGCTGTAGCGCCATCGCCACCAAATCGATGGAGTTGTCGGTATTCATCATGCCGCGCTTCGATTTCGAGCCGCGGTCGGCGGTGGCGGAGAACTGGCCCTTGGTGAGTCCGTAGACGCCGTTGTTCTCCACGATATAGACCATGTTGACGCCGCGCCGCAGGCAATGCGCGAACTGGCCGAGTCCGATCGAGGCCGAATCGCCGTCGCCAGAGACGCCGAGATAGATCAGGTCGCGGTTGGCGAGATTGGCGCCCGTGAGCACGGAAGGCATGCGCCCGTGCACCGAATTGAAGCCGTGCGAATTGCCGAGGAAATAGGTCGGCGTCTTGGACGAGCAGCCGATGCCGGAA
>DASZQT010000031.1:0-36719 GCA_035549515.1 Pseudolabrys sp.
ATCTCTTTGCCGTCGATGATGAGCTTGGCCATCGTCTATTTCTTCACTTCGTCCGGCGTTGTCGTCTCTACTTACATTTCGCGGTGCGCGTGCTCGCCGCACCAGTCGTCGCGTTTGGTGGTCGCCCAGCCCGGGTAGCGCTTGCCGTGGTCGGGCAGATCGAGCACCGAGGCCGGCGGCGCGTGCCGGCGACATTGCCCGAGGATCGACCGTTCGCGGCTCGGGTCATTCCCGGTTCCTTCCACGGTCGGCCACCAGCTCTTGCAGTTGAAGCACCTTAGATTCCGATTTTCCCAGGACATCGCCTTGCTCCAAGGGTTGTCCCTCCCCGATCGCGATTTTGTTTGCGGGCCTGCTCATGCGGCATGCTCCGTCGGCGCGCCGCAGCGCGCCGTCTTCCAAAGTTGCGCCGCCGGCAGGCTTTCCCAGCCGAAAGCAAATTCGCTCGGCCCCTGCTCCTTCAGATGGTCGAGCCGTTCCACGCCTTCCGCCAAAGACGGCCGGTGCCCCGCCGGCACGAACCACATCACCAGGGGCGTGTCGAGCGGTTCGAACCACTGTTCGCGCCGCCCATAGAAGCGGCTGTGCACGGTCTTGAACACGAAGCGCTCGAGCGCCTCGACATTCTCCCACACCGTCAGGTTTGGCAGCACGCGCGGGTCGCCATAAACCTGCATGCCCATAGCATTGCCGCTGTCGTCCGCGAGCCGCCAGACAAAGCCCGGAATCTGCTCCGCAAGCCCGTTCACCCGCGCAACATTGTCGACGAATTCCGCCATGCGCGGATCGTCGAGCGGATACTTGATCCGCGCGATGTTGAACTGGGCGAGGTGGCGGGCGTCGGTCATCCCCTACTCCGCCGCCTCGGCCACGGGATCGCGCACGCCGATATCGTCCACATCCGCGCGGCGCGAATATTCGTCGATACGCTCCTCGATCTCGTGCCGGAAATGCGCGATCAGGCCCTGGATCGGCCAGGCCGCCGCATCGCCGAGCGCGCAGATGGTGTGGCCCTCGACCTGCTTGGTGACTTCGAGCAGCATGTCGATCTCGCGCTTGTGGGCGCGGCCTTCCGCCATGCGCGACAGCACGCGCCACATCCAGCCCGTTCCTTCGCGGCAGGGCGTGCACTGGCCGCAAGATTCGTGCTTGTAGAAATAAGCGAGCCGCGCGACCGCGCGAATGAGGTCGGTCGACTTGTCCATGACGATGACGGCCGCGGTGCCGAGACCGGAGCGCAACTTCATCAGGCTGTCGAAATCCATCGGCGTGTCGATGATCTGCGCCGCCGGCACCATGCGCACCGAGGAGCCACCCGGGATCACGGCCTTCAAATTGTCCCAGCCGCCGCGAATGCCGCCGCAATGGGTCTCGATCAATTCGCGGAAGGTGATGCCCATGGCCTCTTCCACATTGCACGGCTTGTTCACATGGCCGGAAATGCAGAACAGCTTGGTGCCGACATTGTTCGGGTTGCCGAACGAGGAGAACCAGGCCGCGCCGCGCCGCATGATGTCGGGCGCGACCGCGATCGACTCGACATTGTTGACGGTGGTCGGACAGCCATAGAGCCCGACATTGGCCGGGAACGGCGGCTTGAGCCGCGGCATGCCCTTCTTGCCTTCCAGGCTTTCGAGCAGTGCGGTTTCCTCGCCGCAGATATAGGCGCCGGCGCCGTGATGGACGTAGAGGTCGAAGTCCCAGCCGTTGACGTTGTTCTTGCCGATCAGCTTGGCTTCGTAGGCCTGGTCGATCGCCGCCTGCAGTCTTTCGCGTTCTCTGATGAATTCGCCGCGCACATAGATGTAGCCGGCATGCGCGCCCATGGCGAAACCGGCGATCAGGCAACCCTCGACCAGCAGATGCGGATCGTGCCGCATGATCTCGCGGTCTTTGCAGGTGCCGGGCTCGGATTCATCGGCATTCACGACGAGATAATGCGGCCGCTCGCCGATCTCCTTCGGCATGAACGACCACTTCAGGCCCGTGGGGAAGCCGGCGCCGCCGCGCCCGCGCAGGCCCGAGGCTTTCATTTCATTGATGATGCCGTCGCGGCCTTTTTCCAGGATCGCCTTGGTGCCGTCCCAGGCGCCGCGCGCACGCGCGCCCTCAAGGCCCCAGTCATGGAGGCCATAGAGGTTCTTGAAGATGCGGTCCTTGTCAGCGAGCATGGGCAGTGTCTTTCGCCGATCAATTCGGTTTCGGTTTGCGCTTGCGGCTGGCGTCGTCCGCGGGCGGTTTCGGCGCTGGCGCCTCGGTCACGTTGGCGGCCGCGCCCGGACGTTTCGCTTCGGCGTCGGTTACGCCGGGCGTGCCCTGCTTCGGGTGCGAGGCGTAGATCGCCGGGTCCGTGAGCACGGTCGGGCCGCCGATCGGCGCCGAGTATTGGCGGTCGATTTGCGGACCGGGCTTCGGCGGATTGCCCGCGGCGAAACCGTCGAGCAGTTTCTCGAAGTTCTCGGCCGTCAAGTCCTCATAGGTGTCCTTGCCGATCAGCACCATCGGCGCATTCACGCAGGCGCCCAGGCACTCGACCTCTTCCCACGAAAAGTCACCGTCGGCCGAGACGTGATGCGGATCGTGATGGATGCGGTGCTGACAGACCTCGATGATGTCCTCGGCCCCGCGCAGCCGGCACGGCGTCGTGCCGCAGACCTGCACATGCGCCTTCTTACCGGGAGGCTGCAGGATGAACTGGGTATAGAAAGTGGCGATCTCCAGCGCGCGGATGTGCGGCATGCCGAGCATATCGGCGACATAGCGGATCGCCGCTTCGGGCAGCCAACCGCCGTGCTGTTCCTGCGCCTTCCACAGGATCGGGATCACCGCCGAGGCCTGGCGGCCTTCTGGATATTTGGTGAGCTGCTGCTTCGCCCAGTCGGCATTCTCCTTGGTGAAGGAGAATTCCTTGGGCTGCTGCTCAAGCGGGGCGAGACGGCGGACGCTCATCGGTCAACCTCCCCGAACACGATATCGATCGAACCCAAGATGGCGGAGACGTCGGCCAGCATGTGACCCCGGCAGAGGAAATCCATCGCCTGCAAATGCGCGAAGCCGGGCGCGCGGATCTTGCATTTGTACGGCTTGTTGGTGCCGTCGGAGACGAGATAGACGCCGAACTCGCCCTTGGGCGCTTCGACGGCGGCATACACTTCGCCGGCCGGCACGTGATAGCCCTCGGTGTAGAGCTTGAAGTGATGGATGAGCGCCTCCATCGAGCGCTTCATCTCGCCGCGCTTGGGCGGCACGATCTTGTTGTCATCGACCTGCACGCGCCCCTGCCCCTCGGGCGAGCGCAGCTTTTCCAGACACTGCTTCATGATCTTGGTCGACTGCCGCATCTCCTCCATGCGTATGAGATAGCGGTCGAAGCAGTCGCCGTTCTTGCCGATCGGGATGTCGAAATCGAGCTCGGCGTAGCACTCATAGGGCTGTGCCTTGCGCAGGTCCCAGGCAGCGCCCGAGCCGCGCACCATCACACCGGAAAAGCCCCAGTTCCAGGCATCGGCGAGATCGACCACCCCGATGTCGACGTTACGCTGCTTGAAAATACGGTTGTCGGTCAGAAGCGCGTCGAGATCGGCGACCGTCTTCAGGAACGGATCGCACCAGGCGTAGATGTCGTCGATCAGCTTCGGCGGCAGGTCTTCGTGCACGCCGCCGGGACGGAAGTAATTGGCGTGCATGCGCGAGCCCGAGGCGCGCTCGTAGAACACCATCAGCTTCTCGCGTTCCTCGAAGCCCCACAGCGGCGGGGTGAGCGCGCCGACGTCCATGGCCTGCGTGGTGACGTTCAGAAGATGCGAGAGAATGCGGCCGATCTCGGAATAGAGCACGCGGATCAGCTGCGCGCGCTTGGGCACCTCTATGCCGAGCAGCTTTTCCACCGCCAGGCAGAACGCATGCTCCTGGTTCATCGGCGCGACGTAATCGAGCCGGTCGAAGTAAGGCACCGCTTGCGTATAGGTCTTGGCCTCGATCAGTTTCTCGGTACCGCGATGCAGGAGGCCGATATGCGGATCGACACGCTCGACGATTTCGCCGTCGAGCTCGAGCACCAGGCGCAGCACGCCGTGCGCAGCCGGATGCTGCGGGCCGAAGTTGATGGTGAAGTTGCGCAGTGAAGTCTCGGCCATTACGCCACTCCCGCCGCAGCCGCCTTCTGAGCGACGCGCGAATTGAACTTGTCCCAGGCGACCACGACGCGCTGATGCGTGCCCTCGCCGATCATGTCGACCCCATCATGGGCGCGGACCTTGAATGTCAGCTTGCGGCCCGCGACTTTGGCGAGTTCAGCCTCGACCTGCACGGTCAGCCCGGGCGGCGTCGCCGCGGCATGGCTGACATCGACATGCGTGCCGAGCGAGCCCTCGCCCGAATCGAGATGCGGCTCGATCAGTTCCGCGCAGGCCCACTCCATCAGCACGATCATGAAGCCGGTGGCGAACACCTTGGGCATGCCGGCGATGATCGTCGACTCCGGATAGGTGTAAGGCACCGTCTTGTTCTCCGGCACCTGGTAGGAGAACGCGTGCTTGAGGCCGGGCGTGAGCGTCTCCTTCACGATCACGACCCCTTGCCTTCGGCTTTGGCTTTTTCGTCGCCCGGCAGCACATAGTCGGTGCCTTCCCAGGGCGAGAGGAAGTCGAACGAGCGGAATTCCTGCGCGAGCTGCACCTTGTCGTAGACGACGCGCTTTTCCTGATCGTCGAAGCGCACCTCGACAAAACCGGTGAGCGGGAAATCCTTGCGCAGCGGATGACCCTCGAAACCGTAGTCGGTGAGGATGCGGCGCATGTCCGGATGACCGGTGAACAGCACGCCGTAGAGATCGTAGGCTTCGCGCTCGAACCAATCGACGCCGCGGAACACGTCGATCAGCGACGGCACCGGCGTGACTTCGTCAGTCATCACTTTCAGGCGCAGGCGCTGGTTCAGCCGCGGCGACAGGAAATGATAGACTACGTCGAAGCGCTGTTCGCGGCTCGGCTGGTCGAGCGCCGTCACGTCGATGATGGACATGAACTGGCAGGCCGGATCGTCGCGCAGGAAGGTTGCGACCTTGACCACGTCGGCGGCCTTGGCGTGCACGGTAAGCTCGCCATAGGCCAGCTCATAGCCGGTCACGGAGTCCGGCAACGCGGCCTTGATGCTCTGTCCCAGTCTGTCGAGCGTCTCGTCCATTTCGATTACATCCCGATCAGCGCTCGATCGTTCCCGTGCGGCGGATCTTCTTCTGCAACAGCAACACCCCGTACAGCAGCGCCTCGGCGGTCGGCGGACAGCCGGGCACGTAGATGTCGACGGGGACGATGCGGTCGCAACCGCGCACGACGGAATACGAGTAGTGGTAATAGCCGCCGCCATTGGCGCAGGAGCCCATCGAGATGACGTAGCGCGGCTCCGGCATCTGGTCGTAGACCTTGCGCAGCGCGGGCGCCATCTTGTTGGTGAGCGTGCCGGCGACGATCATCACGTCGGACTGGCGGGGCGAAGCGCGCGGCGCAAATCCGAAGCGCTCAGCGTCGTAGCGCGGCATCGACATCTGCATCATCTCGACCGCGCAGCAGGCGAGCCCGAATGTCATCCACATGAGCGAGCCGGTGCGCGCCCAAGTGATGAGATCGTCGGCGGCGGCGACGATGAAGCCCTTGTCGGAGAGCTCGTTGTTGACGCCGACGAAAAAGGCGTCATCCGCGCCGACCGGCTTGCCGGTGGCGGGATCGATGATTCCCTTTGGAGCGGGTGCGACCAGAGTCATGGGCCAATCAATCCCATTCCAGCGCCCCCTTCTTCCACTCATATATGAAGCCGATGGTCAGAACGCCAAGGAACAGCATCATCGCCCAGAACCCGAAGGCGCCCACCTTGTGGAACGCCACCGCCCAGGGGAACAGGAAGCTCACTTCCAGGTCGAAGATGATGAACAATATGGCGACCAGGTAGAAGCGCACGTCGAACTTCATGCGCGCGTCGTCGAAAGCATTGAAGCCGCATTCATAGGCCGAGAGCTTTTCGGGGTCCGGCTGGCGATAGGCGACGATGAAGGGGGCCGCCAGCAGGGCCAGCCCGATCGCGAGCGCCACCGCGATGAAGACGACCAGGGGCAGATAGTCCAGCAGCAATGCGCTCATGGTGACCCTCTCCGCGACCTCTTGGCGACCTCAAGTCTCTCGAGTCTCCGCCCGAACCCGGAACTTCGCCCTGCCCTGCGCCATCCGGAACAGAAAGAGCGCGTGAACCCGGTTGAAACGCGTCCCTTTACTTTGGAATTGCGGTAAGGACGGGAGCGGGCGAGGCTTAGCGCAGGGAACAGGGGGTGGCAAGCCGACATTCGGAGGCATCCACGGGCCGCATTCAAGCATGGACCAAGCATCTCCCATGCATATCCCGCGCCGCTCGCGACGCGTTCCGGCAGCGCCGCTTTTGCGCCAGCACGCCACCCCGATTGACAGCGCCGAAACCGGGCAACAATAGTTGCCGCCGGGGAGACCTGAGCAAGACCGATCCCAATAATCACAAACTTTCGAGGAAACGCGCACATGACCTTGTCTCGCCGACTGGCGGCACCGCTTGCCTTGCTGGCTGCCCTCGCCCTTTCCTCAGCCGCGGCGCGCGCCGACGACTATCCGTCGCGTCCGGTCAAGATCATTGTGCCCTTCGGCGCCGGCGGGCCGACCGACGTCTATGCCCGCGCGGTGGCCGACCGGTTGCAAAAGGCCCTGCACCAGCCCTTTGTGATCGAGAATCGCCCCGGCGCCGGCACCACCATCGGAACCGAAGTGGCCGCCAAGTCGGCCCCCGACGGCTACACCCTGCTGATGGTGTCGGGCACGCAGACCGTCAACGAGACCTTGTACGCGAGGAAGCCCTATCACCTGATGCAGGATCTGGTGCCGATCGCGCCTTTGATCGACAGCGACCTGGTGCTGGTGGTCAATCCGTCAGTGCCGGCGAAAAATCTCGCCGAGCTGATCGCGCTGGCGCGCGCCAAGCCGGGCACGCTCAATTTCGGCTCCTCCGGCCCCGGCTCGAACTATCACATGGCGGCCGAGCTTTTGAAGAACCTCACCGGCATCGACATCGTGCATGTGCCCTACAAGGGCTCGACCGGCATGCGCACCGATATTCTCAGCGGACAGATTCAGATGCTGTTCGACAGCGTTCCGACCATGGCGCCCTGGATCAAGGCCGGCAAGGTGCGCGCCCTCGGCACCAGCGGCAGCGCCCGCTCGCCGATCCTGCCCGACGTGCCGACGATTGCGGAAGCAGGCGCCCCGGGTTTCCAGGCCACGCTCTGGGTCGGCTTCATGGCGCCCAAAGGCACGCCGCAGCCGATCGTCGAGAGGCTCAATCGCGAGATCACGGCGATCGTGAAGGACCCGGCGCTCGGTAAAGCCTGGGAAGCGCAAGGCGCCACGCCCATCACCATGACCCAGCCGGAATTCGCGACCTTCATGCAGGCGCAAGTCGACAAATGGGCCAAGGTGATCGCCGCCAATCATATCAAGCTGATCCAGTAGCGCCGGCGCCGCCCTCGGCGGCGCGTGGCGCCTTCGATCGGTGTGGCGGAAAGGGCCGGCTCACTTCGAAATGAAGACCCAGCTCGCTCCTCCGAGCTTGCGGTCGCCATATCCGCCCAGCACCAGCGTGGTGCCTGTGGCGGACATGGCGACGGAATGTCCCTCGAAAATGCCGACCGGCGGGACAAAGACATAACCGCTGCCGACGAGCTTCTTGCCCGACTGCTTCCAGACGGCGCCGCTGCGGGTGAAGACCCAGGCCGCGCCGACATTGCCTTTGTTGTCCTGGTCGCCGCCGACGACTGCGATATTGCCATTCGCCGACAGCGCCACCGACTGGCCCTGCCACGCGCTCGATCCGGTGACCCCCGTCCCGGCGAGCTTGTTTCCCTGCTGCGTCCAGGCGGTGCCTGCGCGGGTGAAGACCCAGGCCGCGCCGCCCGCCGGATCGTCGGGCCCGCCGACGATTGCCGTGTTGCCGTTGGCGGAGAGCGCCACCGAGGTGCCGAGCCCCGCGCAACACCCGCTCGTGACGCCCTTGGCCACCAGTTTCGCTTGATAGCGCCAAACGCTGTTGGCGCGCGTGAAAACCCAAACGGCGCCTTGCAGGTCGTACTTGCCGTCGTTCGGGCCGCCGACAATCGCCGTATTGCCGTTGCTGGACAATGCGACCGAGGTGCCTTGCTGCGGGCCGTAGCCGACCACATGGGAGCCGACCAGCTTCCTGCCCTGTTGTTTCCACTGGCTGCCACTGCGGGTGAAAACCCAGGCTGCGCCGATACCGCTATTGTCGTTCGGGCCGCCGATGATGGCCGTGTTGCCATCCGAGGATAGCGCGACGCCGGTGCCCTGGCCCGCGGCTCCCGCTGCGCCGCTGCCCAGAATCTTCGGCCCCTGGTGCCAGACGCTGCCGCTGCGGGTAAAGATCCACGCGCCGCCGGCGCCGTAATTGTCGCTGGGCGCGCCGACCAGGAGCGTATTGCCGTTATTGGAGAGCGCGACCGCCGCGCCGCGCATCGCGCCGGCCCCGCTTGCGCTGGTCGGAGCCAGCTTGCCGCCCTGCTGCTGCCAGGCATTGTTCTTGCGGATGAATATCCACACCGCTCCGCCGTCGGAATTATCGTAAGGCGAACCCACCGCCATCGTGTTGCCGTCGGCGGACAGCGCCACCGCATAGGCTTGCGCGGCGTTGCCTTTGGCCCCCGTGCCGATCAACTTATGTCCGAGCTGGACAAAAGTGGCGGCGGCGGGCGAGGCAGCCAACATCGGCGCCGCGAGCGCCAAGCCGACAGCCAGCATCATCACCGGCCTTGCCGCGCGCGGGCGCGCGGGAGCCAACGAGGTTCGCCATTTGCGAGGTGATTGCGCCGTGCTCATGGTCTCCATCCCCTTGGAAATGGGCCGGGCGTCGCGCTCAATCTACACCAAACGCGGGCGCTGGTGAACCCGGCCTCGAGGAATGCGGCCGCAACATACGCAAGGTTTTCCGCACGAGCCGCGCAATCAAGCATTGTCAGTCGGCACGAAATCACGGACGTTGCGGCGGGCAGCGTTCACGGCGGCTGGGACAGTATGGGCACACTAACCTTGCTCGAAACGGTGCGCGAACTGGCGGTCTCGGCGCAGGCCATGGGCGCGCTCGGCGCCGAATTGCGCATGAGGCAGTTGGGCCTCGACGGCCATGAGCATGTCCGTCCCGCCTTGCAGGCTGTGGTCGACAGCCTCGGCCCGAACCTGCTCGATAATGTCAGCCCGGCGCAAGCCGCGACCGGCATCGCGCAGCTGACCTACGCGCTGCAAGAGGCGCTCGACCTGATCCGCGATCCGGAGCGCGCGCCGGGCTGGACCTATACCGACCCCTCGATCTTGCAGGAGCGCGGCCGTGGATCGGGTGCGCTCGCAACCAATATCGCCAATTACCTGCGCGGCCGCCCCGAGCTGGCGCAGGTGCTGCAACGCGATTGCACTTTTCTCGATGTCGGAACCGGCGCGGCCTGGATCGCCATCGAGGCGGCCAAAATTTGGCCGTCGATGCGGGTGGTCGGCATCGACATCCTGGAGCCGGCACTCGCGCTCGCCGAGGCCAATGTGGCTGCGGCCGGGCTCAGCGACCGCATCACGCTGCGCTTGCAGAGCATTGCCGAGCTCGACGCCGAACAGGCGTTCGATCTGGTTTGGCTGCCCACTATGTTCATACCTCGGCCGGTGGTCGAGAATGCCGTGCTGCGCATCGCGCGCGCCATGAAACCGGGCGGCATTTTCCTGTTCGGCATGTTCGCATCCGGCCCCGGCGCGCAAGGCGAGGCGGTGGCCGACCTGCTCACCGTCCGCTGTGGCGGACATCCTTGGAAAAGGGAGGATATCGACTCCTGCCTGGGCGCCGCCGGTTTCGCCGGCGAGGACATGATCCAGGCCGGCCTCACGACGCGCTGCATGCTCGCCCGCCGCATATGAGCCCCCACCCGACCGGCCTTTTTTCGCCCCGGCACCTGCGCTAGCAGGAGGCGCCAGTTGCCGGACCACAGGAAAAGGTTGCGCCATGAATGAAATGACCAAGCCGCCGATCAAGGCCGAGGACCATTGGACCAGCAAGGACGGCGGCGTGAAGCTGTTCCTGTACGAGAAATGCGCCGGCGATCCTGCCGCCAGCCGCGGCACCATCCTGTTCGTGCACGGCTCGTCGATGGCCTCGCAGCCGACCTTCGATCTGCAAGTGCCCGGCCGCCCCGATTCCTCGGCCATGGATCACTTCGCCCGCCTCGGCTACGACTGCTGGTGTGTCGACATGGAGGGCTATGGCCGCTCCACCAAGGACCGCGACAACAAGGCGCCGATCAGCCAAGGCGCTGACGACTGCTACGCCGCCGCACTCTATATTCAGAAGCTGCGCGGCCCGCGCCCGCTTCTGGTCTACGGCATTTCCTCCGGCGCGCTGCGCGCCGCGCTGTTTGCCGAGCGCCATCCCGAGATGGTGGCGCGGTTGGCGCTCGACGCCATGGTGTGGACCGGCGAGGGCTCGCCCACGCTCGCCGAGCGCAAAAAGAAGCTGCCCGAGTTCATCGCCAAGAACCGGCGGCCGATCGACAAGGCCTTCGTCTATTCGATCTTCAATCGCGACCATCCCGGCACCGCCGAGGACAAGGTGATCGAGGCCTTCGCCGACATGATCACCGCGCTCGACGATTCGGTGCCGACCGGCACCTATGTCGACATGTGCTCGAAGCTGCCGGTGGTCGATCCGGAAAAGATCATCGTGCCCACCATCGTGATGCGCGGGCAATGGGACGGCATCGCCTCGATGGAAGACCTCATCAAGTTTTTCGAGAAGCTGCCCAATCCGGACAAGCAGTTCACCGTGATGCCGGGCATCTCGCATGCGAGCTTCCAGCAGAAGAACTACATGCTGGTCTATCACATCCTGGCGAGCTTCTTCGGACAGCCCGCACCGATCTATCGCGGCTAGCGCGGCGACCCGCGCGAGCGCGCAACAAGGGTTCTGACATCGGACGTCGGGCGGCAACGCACCTGCCCGCCGATCCAACATATGCGCCCGATGGAGGGATCGGGCGCATTTCAATGGGGGAAAAGCTTCATGTCAAAAACGGTCGGAACGCGCGCCCGGGGCAGGCTCGGCGCGTGGGCGATGGCCTGCGCCATCTTCCTGCTTCTGCAATTGGGTCTGTCGCAGCCGGCGGCGGCTCTGTTTTTTCAGCAAGGTCCGAAGCTGGTCGGCACCGGCGTGCTCGGCTCCGGCGCCTACCAAGGCTCCAGCGTGGCCCTGTCGGCCGACGGCACCACCGCCATCGTCGGTGGCAATAGCGACAATAGCGGTGCCGGCGCGGTCTGGATCTACACGCTGCGCGCCAATGGCAAATGGCATCAGGACGCCAAGCTGGTCGGCACCGGGGCAACCGGCGTCGCGTGGCAGGGCTGGTCGGTCGCGATCTCGGCCGACGGCACCACCGCCCTGGTCGGCGGTCCGCAAGACAATGCCGGCGCCGGCGCTGCCTGGGTTTTCACGCGCGGCATCAGCGGCACTTGGAAACAGCAGGCCAAGATCGTCGGTTCGGGCGCCATCGACCCTGCGCTGCAAGGCAGCTCGGTCGCGCTCTCGGGCGACGGCAATACGGCGGTGCTGGGGGGCAGCGGCGACCACGGCGGCATCGGCGCGATCTGGATTTTCACCCGCAACGGAACGAGCTGGACGCAGTCCGTGAAGCGGATCGGCACCGGTGCGGTCGGCAACGCCTCGCAGGGCAAATCGGTGGCGATCTCGAGCGACGGCAAGGCCGTCGTGGTGGGCGGCCCGAACGACGACAGCGGCAACGGCGCGGCCTGGGTGTTTGCCGTCAGCGGCAACGGCGTCTGGATCCAGCAGGGATCGAAACTGGTCGGCGACTCCGCCGTCGGCGCCGCCGGGCAAGGCGGCTCGGTGTCGATCTCCGATAAGGGCGCAACCGACGGCGCGATCATTCTGGTCGGTGGCTCCAACGACAACTCCAATCAAGGCGCGACCTGGTCGTTCGCCCGGGTCAGCGGAAACTGGACGCAGCTCGGATCGAAGCTGGTCGGCAGCGGCGCCAGTGGCAACGCTGCGCAGGGCAGCTCGGTCGCCGTCTCCGGCGACGGCATGACCGCGCTGATCGGAGGCCTCGGCGACAACGGCTATCTGGGCGCGGCCTGGACGTTCACCCGCAAAGGCGCGACCTGGACCCAATTGGGCGCCAAGCTCGCCGGCACCGACGCGGTGACCAATGCCTATCAGGGCAACTCGGTTGCCCTCTCCGACAATGGCGCAACCGCCATCGTGGCCGGCATGCAGGACAGTCTCAATCAAGGCGCTGCCTGGATCTATGCCCGGACCGCCGACGCCATCCTGACCGACACCCATGACTTCGCGTGGATGAAAGGCAAGACCGACTTCGTGACGATCAATGGCAGCGGCACGGTCGCCTGCATATTGGTCAGCCGCACGAATGCCGAGTCCAATCTCTTGCGGAACTGCGGCACGGCGCCCGCCAACGCGCAGCTTGTCGCGCAGCGCGACTTCGACGGCGACGGTGCAACAGACCTTCTCTGGCGCAACCCCAAGAGCGGCGAACTGACTCTATGGCTGGCGGGCGCGCTCGGCGAGTGGGGCGCGACATCGCTGGGTTATGTGTCGCCGCGCTGGACCTTGGCCGGCGCCGGAGACTTCGACCATGACGGCGTCGCCGACATCCTGTTTCGCGACAGCAAGACAGGCACGCTGGCGATCTGGTTCATGGGCGGCACGCGCATCGTGAGCCGGACCGTCGGCTTTGTCCCCATGAGTTGGAGCGTCATCGCCGTGACCGCCGACGGCAATATCTTCTGGCAGGATACCGGCGGCAATGTTGCGCTCTGGACCATGAACGGGACGGACGTCGCCAACGCCTCCACGCTCGGCGTGGCGCCAACCGGCTTCACCCTGGCCGCCAACGGCGACTTCGACGGCGACGGCTATCCCGATCTCCTTTGGATCAATGCCGCCGGCAACCAGGCCAGGATGTGGCTCACCAACAACGGAAGTCTGAAACCGCAACGCACGATTTCAACGCCCGGATCGACATGGGCGCTGGAGCTCACCGGCGACTTCGACGGTGACGGCAAAAGCGACATCATGTGGAAGTCGACCAAGAACGTGAACCGCACCATCTGGTACATGAACGGCGCGTCCCGCAGCGACTCCTCATCGTTCATTTTCACCAACGACACCACAGCGGTCGCGCCATCCATGAACGCCGAGTAGGCACGGCGCGACGCCGCCCCTAACTCGCACAGCCGTCCGCCCGCGTGGGGCGGGCGGCCGCACGTTCGGGCCGGTTACCATTTCAGCAAAAAGCCCAAGCACGGCAGGCTCTGCGCGCGTCCTTTTCAGGTAAGGTCTTCGCCTGCTCGCATCGGCAGCGAGAGGGGAAGCCATGCCTGACTGCATTCGCCCGTTGATCGTCGCCGCCACAGTCCTTTACGCGCTGCCGGCGGCGGCCGACCCCATGCTTGCGCCCACGGTCGACTATATCGCGGATGTCACGATCACCCGCGCCAGCGATCATTCGGTCGAGACGCCGGCGCGCTACATCTATGGCGGCCGCCATGTCCGCGTCGATCTGGTCGGCATCGTCACGCTGGTCGATCTCGACCGCGCCCAGACCGTCACCATGATCCCGCGCGTGCGCACCTATTGGCGCCCGGTGCGGCTGCGCGAGCGCGCGGCCGACGGCCGCCGCTGGGTCGGCGTCGAAGCGCAGAGCGCCGAGCCGATCGGCCAGGAAACCATGCTTGGCCATCCAGTGACGAAATATCGTGTGCGGGGCACGATTTTCGACACCCGCACGCCGTTCGAAGGCGATGTTTGGACCACGGCGGAAAACATCGTCCTGCGGGTCGACGGCAAGACAACCGAAGGTCGCTATGTCGCGCCGGTCAAGCTATCGACTGTGCAGCTCACGATCGGCCCGGTCGATCGCCGGCTGTTCGACGTGCCATCCAACTTTGGTCGAGCTTCGGCGGACGATCCGCTCCCTCGTCCTTACGATTGATGCACGCTTGTTTCGATGCGGGAACATTTCAGTTCCGGCATGGGAACAATGCTTGCGCCGGCCACGCTAAATGGTAGAATTTGTTAACCATTGTGGCGTTGGTGAGGCCGATCATGCGTGTCACGTATCGTGCGGGCCTATTCGTGGCGTTAACGGGCGCCTGGGCCGGCGCCGGCGTCGTTGCCGCGGTTTCGACCGCGATCTTGAGCGGGAACTCCGCGCGCGCCGAAACTTTCGAGCAGGCGTTCGCCGTGCAGCCGCACGGGCGCGGAATTCTCAATTCTGAATCGTTCGGAACCCGCCCCGACGTCGCGCGCCAATCGGACACGCGCGTGGCGCAATTCTTTCCGTTCTTCAGCCCCGCGCAACAGCCGCGCTACCAGGTGCGGGAGCCGCAGCAACAGATGCGCCGCTACCCGGCCAAGCCGGCGCGCGAATACGATCGGGGCAATGCTGAAGAGCAGCGCCGCGCCTACGAGCAGCGCAAGGGCAAGAAGCGGCGCGAGGCGGTCGGCCGCGAGCGCATGCAGGACGGCGATCAATACGAGGCGAGCCGCACGGGCCTGCGCTACGACGAGCGCAACGGACGCCGCCGCAAGATCGGGCGCCGCGTGCCGGCCGAAAGCCACAAAGATCGTATCGCCGCTATGCTGCGCACCGCGCCGGCGGCCGAGCCGACCAAGGGCCCGCTGTTGCTGGCGGTCTCGATCGCGCGCCAGACCATCACCTTGTTCGATGGCGGCGTGCCGGTCGCGCAGGGCCCGGTCTCGACCGGCACCGAGAGCCGCCCGACCCCGATGGGCGTGTTCAGCGTGCTGGAAAAAGCCTGGTGGCATCGTTCCAACATGTACAGCGCGGCGCCGATGCCGTTCATGCAGCGCATCACCTGGTCCGGCGTCGCCATCCATTCCGGCGAACTGCCGGGTTATCGCGCGTCGCACGGCTGCGTGCGCACCACCGAATCCTTTGCGCTGAAACTCTGGTACGCGACCCGCATCGGCGCGCGCGTGGTGGTGAGTTGGGATGAAATCTCCCCGCTCGAGATCAGCCATCCGCTGCTGTTCCAGCCCAAACCTGGCGCTCTGCCGGGCGCACTGCCCGGTGCGCAGCCGCCGGTCGAAAACGCGCCGCCGCCGGCGCCGACCGAGCCCTATGACGGTGTGATCGGCATGAAGGCGCCGCCGGTGCTATCCGATCAATTCGAACTGGCCGATCTTTCCGACGACAACGATGCCGACGGGACGGTCGCCTCCAACGACGATCCGGTACTCGACCACATGATGAATGCCGCAGCCGACGATGGCGCCGGCACCTACGACGAGCACCTCTCGCGCCGCCAACTGCGCGCGCTCGCCGCCGCCGAAGCGCCCTCTCCGCTTCGCCTGGAGGCGGCGCAGGAAGAGGCTAATCTCGGCCTTACGCTGCCCCAAGTGCCGGAGCAGTCGCTCGCTTTGGCGAGCCTGTGGGACCGCAACCATGCCGGCCCGCGCCTGCCGCTCGATGCTTTCGAAGTGGCGCGGCGCACGGCCAAGCGCGTGCGCCACAAGACCGCGCACGAACCGCCGCCGCCCCCGCAATACACTTTCGAGCGCGTGCTGCGGCCTGGACCGATTTCCGTGCTGGTGAGCCGTCACGACAACCGCATCTATGTGCGCAAGGGCATGGAGCCGCTATTCGACGCGCCGGTGTCGATCGCCCATCCCGACCGGCCGATGGGCACTCATGTGTTTACCGCCGAGGGCCCGACCAATGACGGCGGCAAGCTGCGCTGGACCGTGGTGTCGCCCTCGACGCGCCCGGTCCGCCGCACCGATATCTCGACGGCGGCGGCGCGCGCGGCGCTCGACCGCATCGCCCTGCCCGACAGCGCGGTCGCGCGCATCGACGACCTGATGTCGACCGGCGCCACCCTGATCGTCACCGATGCCGGGCTCGGCCGCACCGCGCAGACGCTCGACTCCGACTTCACCGTGCTGTTGCGTTAGGCGCCGAGCTTATCGGCGAGATCGGCGAGATCCTTGGCCGCGATATCGACCGGCACCGTCGGGCCGGCCTCGCCGGTGTTCGGCCCGTATTCATTGACGCGCGCGGTGTGCGCGGTGCGTAGTCCGCATTCGGCCGCCGATTTGAGATCGCGGCTATGCGCCGCCACCATCATGCATTGCGCGGGCTTGAGGTTGAACGCTTCGCATGCGGCGAGATAGACGCGCGGCTTCGGCTTGAAATCGCCGGCGATCTCGGAGCCGAGGATGGCGTCCCACGGCAGGCCATTGCGGCGCGCGAGATCGACCATCAGCGCGATGTTGCCGTTCGAGCAGGGCGCGATCCAGTATTTCCCTTTCAGCCGCGCCATCGCCGCCGGCACGTCGGGCCAGGCGTCGAGCCGGTGCCAGGCCAGGGTCAGTTCGCTCAGCACGTCGTCCGACAGGCCGGCGAGGCCGAAGCGCGGCACAAAGCGCTCGAGATTGCGCCGATGCAGGATGTCGAGCTTGGCGAAAGGTTGCCGCCCCGAGCGCACCTCCTCCATGCCGGGCTGGTATTCGGCGCGCCAGGCGTCGGCAAAGGCGATCCAGTCGAGCCGGTGCCCGAGCGGCCCCAGTATGCGCTGCGCCTCGCGCGCCACGGAGGTCCGCCAGTCCATCAGGGTGCCGAACACGTCGAAAAACAGGGCGCGGACGCCGGCAATCGGGGTGTCTGCGGGCATGAAAGCGCGCCTCCGGGGCGGTCGGGCCTGGAGGCCCAGAATTGGGCTAAGTTATTGAAAAAATGGCGGGAGCGACGGGACTCGAACCCGCGGCCTCTGCCGTGACAGGGCAGCGCTCTAACCAACTGAGCTACGCCCCCGCGGGCGTGGGGTGGAGTTAAAGGGCGGCCCGCGCCAAGTCAAGGCGAGAGGTCGCAAAGCGCGCAGGAATTACGAAAAAGCCTTATTTACCGATAAGAACCGATAGTCCCACGCGCCCGAATCGTCTATTCGGGCGAGTGTTTGGCGTTTCGCCAGACCAGCGGATTTGCAAAGGAGGGTCCCCACGATGGCTACGGCTCCTGGAAAAGCACCGGCAACAGTGACAATCAAGCATCTCGCCGCCGCGCTCGCGGACGCCCATGAGATGCCGAAAAAGCAGGCGGAAGCCGTGCTCGGCGATCTCGTCGGCAACATCGTCAAGCATCTGAAGAAGGGCGAGCGCATCCGCATCGGCGGCCTCGGCATCCTGCAGGTGCGCAAGCGCGCCGCCCGCATGGGCCGCAATCCGGCAACCGGCGAGCAGATCCAGATCAAGGCCTCCAAGAAGGTCGCCTTCCGCGCCTCCAAGGAATTGAAGGAAGCGATCTGAGCGAAACCGGATTTTCGACACTCCGGGGACCATGAACGGTGGGCTTGGGGCGAGCGGCTCCAGCCTGCCGTTTTTTATTGTTCGTGCGCCTTTCGTCGCCCCGCCCCTGGTAAGAGCGGTCAAAGGAATTGCTTTGAGCCGGCTAAAATCATAATTTTTTCGCGTAGCGGTGTGTGAGGGGCTGACATTGCTCGTGAATTCGCACGACGGCCAAATCGAAAATCCAGACGAGAGCCGGCCCTTGACCCAAGACTCCGGATTGGATGTCTGCTTGGTCGTTCCACCCTTCGGTCCGATCGCTTTTCCAGCGATGGGACCGGCCGTGCTCGCGGCCGCCTGCCGCAGCAAAGGTCTCGATGTTCGCGTGCTCTACGGCGACCTGTTGCTTGCCGCCCGTATCGGCCACGCGAAATTCGAGTCGATCTGCGAGGGACCCGCCTTCCACGCGATGACCGGCGACCGGCTGTTTGTGCCCCACGCCTATCCGGCCGAGGCGCTCAGCGACATTAACGCTCCGCAACAGCCGCCGTCCGACTTAGATGCCCTCTACGACGACGTCGCAGCCGAGATCGACTCTTTTCTCGACGAATTCACGGCGCGGATACTGGCGACACGCCCGCGGATCGTCGGCATCTCGACGTGTTTCCAACAGAATCTTGCGGCCTCCGCGATCGCCCGCCGCATCCGCAAAGTGGCGCCGAATACCTGCATCGTGTTCGGCGGGGCGAACGTCGCCGGACAAATGGCGGATGGGCTCGCGCAAGTTTTCCCCTGGGTGGATTATTTCTTTTCAGGCGAAGCGGATGTCGAGTTTCCGGCATTTTGCCGGCGCTACGTCGAAGAACACACCGCGCCATCGCAGAAAGTGATCCGTTGTGCGCCGGTGGCGAACATGGATGACGTCCACGCGCCGGATTTCTCGGACTACTTTCTGGCGCTGCGGGAGCAGCAAGATCGCGGGCGGCTGCCGCAAGACCTGCCCACGGCGCTGACCATGGAAACATCGCGCGGCTGCTGGTGGGGCGAAAAGCATCACTGCACGTTTTGCGGTCTCAACCCCAACGGCATGGAATTTCGACGCAAGCCCGCCGACCGTGTCCTGGGCGAGATCAAGGAATTGACCTCGGCCTGGAACGCTGATCGCTTGAACCTCGCCGACAATATTTTGCCGATGAGCTATTTCGACGATCTGCTCCCGGCGCTCGCGCGCTTCGAGGAACGGCCGAAGCTGTTCTACGAGGCGAAGGCGAATTTGAAGTACGAACAGCTCCAGCTGATGGCACGGGCCGGGATCGACCGGATTCAGCCCGGGATCGAGTCGTTTTCAACGCATGTCTTGCGGCTGATGCGCAAAGGCGTGACCGGCGCGCAGAATCTCGCGCTGCTTAGATCGTGCCGCTCGCTCAACATCAAGGTGCTTTGGAATTATCTCTATGGTTTTCCCGGCGAGACCGCCGAGGACTACGAAGCCGTTCTTCCGCTCCTGCCGGCGCTCGAACACCTCGAGCCGCCAAAAGGGCTCTTCACGCTATCCATCGACCGCTTCAGTCCGTACTTCAACACGCCGGAGCAATTCGGCATCACCAATACCCGGCCGACCAAACAATACCGCGCCGTTTATCCGCATACGGCGCCGATTTCCGATATTGCATTCCACTTCACCGGTCGGATTTCCACTCCCATGATCGACGACGACGCGAAACGCGAGGAATTTCGCGACGCCATCGAGACGTGGCGCCGGCAATGGACCGCGGACAAGCGCCCGATTCTGACGGCCGTCGATCGAGGGGATGGTACGGTCGCCATCACCGACACCCGGCGCATCGCAAAGGCGCGCACAACCGCCATCTCGCGCGCCATGGACATGGCGCTGCGGCATTGCGAGCGTCCCAGGGGAACGGACCAGCTCGACGGCTTTTCGCGTGAGGATATCGACTTCCTCATCGACCGCCGCTTCCTGCTGCAGCACGAGGGCCTGTTTTTGACGGTTGTTACGCGCATAAGCGCCGTTTTAGCGCGATCGAGGTCGCGGCCCGCCGTCGAACACGCACTCGGAACGTGACCCGCTTCAACCGCGCCTCTCGCTTCCGTCTCTGAGGCGTTGAAAACGGGGGGCGGCTGGACTTTCGGCGCCCCGGGCATTACGGACGGCAGGCGTGGACCGGATGTCCTCGTCCGCCGTTTTGCTGTTTCGGCATTGGCTTGTGTTGCAGGTCCGTCATGGCGCCGATCGATTTCGATTACACCGTCACCGAGCGTTTCCTGCGTTACGTCACCATCGATACGCAGTCGGACCCGGACTCTCCCACGACACCCTCGAGCGAGAAGCAGAAGGACCTCGGCCGGCTGCTGGTCACCGAACTGCACGAGATCGGACTTGCCGACGCCGCGCTCGATGAGCACGGCTATGTCTATGCGACGCTGCCGGCCACCAGCGACAAAGCCGTGCCGGCGATCTGCTTCTGCTCGCACATGGATACCTCGCCGGAATGCCCGGGCGCGGACGTCAAGCCGCAGGTCGTGCGCGATTATCAGGGCGGCGACATCGTGCTGCCGGGCGATCCCTCGCAGGTGATCCGGTTCGCCGAGCACCCCGCCCTCAAGCATCAGATCGGCAACAACATCGTCACCGCCGACGGCACCACCTTGCTCGGCGCCGACAACAAGGCCGGCGTCGCCGAGATCGTCGACGCCATCCGCTTCCTCAAACAGAACCCGCAGATCCCGCACGGCGTCATCAAGGTGCTGTTCACGCCGGACGAAGAAATCGGCCGGGGCGTCGACAAGGTCGATCTCGTCCGGCTCGGCGCCGACTTCGCCTATACGATCGACGGTGAAACCGCCGGCAATGTGGAAGACGAAACCTTCTCGGCCGATGCCGCCACCGTCACCGTGCAAGGCGTGAGCGCGCATCCGGGTTTTGCCAAAGGAGCCATGGAGAACGCGGTCAAAATCGCCGCGCGTATCGTCGAGCTGCTACCCAAGGACACCTGCTCCCCGGAGACCACCGAGGGCCGCGAGGGCTTCGTGCATCCGCTTGCCGTCCACGCCGAGCTCGACCGCGCCACGCTCAAATTCATCCTGCGCGATTTCAGCGAGAGCGGGTTGAAGGACAAAGCCGCCCTATTGGAACGGACCGTTGAGCGCGCCTTGCAAGACTTTCCGCGCTCGTCCTACCGCCTGGAGATCGCGCAGCAATACCGCAACATGAAAGAGGTGCTCGACCGCCATCCCAAGGTCGTCGCCCATGCCATGGAAGCGGTGCGCCGCGCCGGCCTGACGCCCGTGCGCGCGAGCATTCGCGGCGGCACCGACGGCTCGCGCCTGTCGGCCATGGGCCTGCCCTGCCCCAACATCTTCGCCGGCGAGCACGCGTTTCACTCGCGGCTCGAATGGGTGAGCGTTGAGGACATGCAGGCGGCCGTGCGCACCATCGTGCATCTGGCGATGGTGTGGGAGGAAAGCGCGTAAGCGCCGCGCGGCCCGCACCCGAAGAATCCGGCCGGACCGCGCGCTGGCGCTAGCGCGGGGACGCGCTCATGACCTCGAAGCGGCGACCCCAGATGTCGTCGCCGGTGACGCCGGCGCCGTGCACGGTCCAGGTCACGATGAAACTGCCGGCGCCGAAGGCCGTGCTGGCCGGCTGCGTGTGGTTGTTGGCTGCCACCGAATTGACTTCGAACGCCACGTCGGCGGGCTCATCCTGCGCGGTGAAGCGCTGGCCCCAGATCGCGAGGTTGCTCTTTTTGGTGCCGACATCGACCCAGCTCACCAGGAAGCTGCCGTCGGCAAAACTCGCTACCGACGGGTCGAGCTGCACGGTCGAGCTTCTCGCCACGCGGAATTGCGAAGCCACCGGCTTGCCGTTCGCGCCATAACGGCGCGCGTAGACGGCGTTCTCCCGCGATGCCGTCCAGGTCACCAGATAGCCGCCGGCATCGAACGCGGTGATCGCCGGCTTGATCTGATTACCGGCGGTGGTGGTATTCACGCGCATTTCGCCACCGACCTTCACGCCGCCGGCGCCATACCGCTGCGCATAGATGCCATAGCCGGAGCCGTCCTGGCCCTTCGAGGCCCAGCTCACCACAAAGCCGCCGTCCGACAGCCCGGCGATCGCCGGCGTGGTCTGGTCGCTGCGCGTCGTGGTGTTGATGCGGAATTCGCTGCCCACGTGTTGACCGTTCGCCCTGAAGCGCTGGCCATAGACACCGAGCCCGGAGCCATCCTGTCCGTGCGAGACCCAGACCACGACAAAGCCACCGTCGGTCAACGCGGTGGCCGGCAGGGTCTGATCGCGCGTCGGCTCCATGTCGGTATAGCTGCTGAACTGCAGCTCGCCGCCGAGGCGTTTGCCGTTGGCATTGAAGCGCTGCGCCAGAATGCCCGGCACCTGCGTGGTGCGGCTGTTCGAGCTCCACACCACGATGAAACTGCCGTCCTTGAGCCCGACTACTGCCGGCGTGGTCTGATCGCCGACCGCCGTCGTGTTGATGCGCATTTCGGCGCCCTTGCGCTTGCCGTTGGCGTCAAACATCTGGCCGTAGATGCCATAGCCGGAACCGTCCTGGCCGTAGGACTGCCAGACTACGATGAAGCCGCCGCTCGCCAGATGCGCGACCGAGGACATTTGCTGCGCACTGGGCGTGTAGGAATTGACGCGGAAATCCTGATCGAGGCCGGGATCGACGTCGAGCGCGACTGCATTCGACTGGCTGCCGATGAAATCCGTCGAGGTGGCATAGACCGCCGACAGTCCATGCGTTCCGGTCGTGAGCGAGGTGGTGGTGAATGTCGCCTGCCCGTTCGACAATTGCCCGGTACCGATCACATGCGCACCGTCCTTGAAGGTCACAGTGCCGGAAGGCGTGCCGGCCGCGGGCGCGGTCGCGGCCACGGTGGCTGTCAGTTTCACTGGCTGGCCCGGAATAACCTTGAGGCTCGAACTGGCGAGCGTTGTATGCGAGGGACCGCGGTTGACGGTTTGCACGATCGTCGCCGTCGACGACGCAAAGATCGCGGTGCCGCCATAGGTAACCGTTACATTGTGCCGACCGACCTCGAGGCTGGACGTCGTTATCGAGGCGCTTCCACCGGAAAGCACCGCACTGCCGAGCGACTTGCCCGCCACCTTGAACACGACGCCGCCGACTGGCGTCCCTGCACTCGACGAAGCCAAGGAAGCCGTGATCGTAACCGGCTGGCCGAATACGCTCGCATTCGGCGAACTCGTCGCGGTCGTGGTGGTCGGCGAGGCGCCGACCCGCTGTGACAGCGGCGAGGCATTCGAAGCGGCAAAACTGCTGTCGCCGCTATAGCTCGCATTGATCGTGTGGGAGCCCGCGCTCAGGCTCGCGGTCGAGAACGACGCGCGCCCGCCGCTGACCGTCACGGTCCCGAGCTTCGTGCTGCCGTCCTTGAAGGTGATCGAGCCGGTCGGCGAACCGGCGCCCGGCGCGCTGACGGCCACCGTCGCCGTGAAGGTCACCGAGGTTGCAAACACGCTCGGATTGGCCGACGACGACAGCATTGTCGTGGTCGAGGCGGCACCGACCGCTTGCATCGCGGTCGACGACACCGAGGTGCTGTAATTGGTGTCGCCGTTATAGGTCGCCTGCACCGTGTAGTTGCCGGACGCTGTATAGGCGTGCGTCGCGGTGGCGCTGCCAGCACTCAAGGTCACGTTGCCGCTGTTGCCGTCGCCGAAATCGACCGTGGCGGTGCCGGTGGGCGTGCCGACGCCGGACGTGACGTTGACCGTGAAGCTCGCGCTTTGGCCGGTCACCGTGGTGCCAGCGGGGGCGACCGCAACCGTGGTTGCCGCGGTATTGACAGTCTGCGCCACCGAACCCGTGCTGGTGTTGTGATTGGCGTCACCGGAATAATTGCCGGCGATCGCGTGGCTGCCGCCGGTGAGCGCCGCGGTGGATATCCAGGCCTGCGCCGAGGCCAGCGTCGTCCCGTCGTCAAGTCCGATGACGGTGGTGGGCGTCGGGAAAGAACTGTTTACGTCCACCGTTCCGTTGCCGAGTTGCCCGGCGCTGTCCAAGCCCCAGCATTGAACGGCGCCGCTGCTGAGCACGGCGCAGGCGTGATAGCCCAACCCACCCGTGGCAAGAGCGACAAAGCCGGAAGCGCCGGACACGTCGACCGGTGCAAGCCGCTGCTGCCCGTTGCCCTGGCCGAGCACGCCATTGGTGCTCGTGCCCCAGCACTTTACCCCGCCGCTCGCAAGCAGGGCGCAGGTGTAGTCTCCAGCCCCCGCGACCAATCCAACCGCGTCGGAGAGCCCGGAAACATCGACCGGAATGTTCGAGTCGACCGTGGAACTGTTGCCGAGTGCGCCGGTGCCGTTGGAGCCCCAGCACTTCGCGCCGCCATTCGACAAGAGTGCGCAGGTATGCGCTGGTCCGGCGGCTAATGCGCTAGCACCGGTCAGCCCCGATACAGCGACCGGCACGGCACTGTCCGTGTTGGTGCCGTTGCCGAGTTGCCCATGCAGATTCCAACCCCAGCACCGCACTGTGCCGTCATTGAGCACGGCGCATGTGTGGTCGTTGCTGGCGGTGACGGCGGTCACGCCCGTCAGCGGAGCGCTTCCGCTGGTGTCCAAGACTGCAACGGGCAGATGACTGTCGGTGGTGGTGTTATTGCCGAGCTGGCCGAAGAAATTGAAACCCCAGCAGTCGACCGTACCTGTAGTAAGCAGGGCACAAGCGTGGTAGCCGCCCGCCGTAAGGGCGACGATGCCGCTCAGCGCCGTACCGCCGCCGGGATCGAGCACCTGGACCGGGCCATGGCTCTCCGTCGTCGAATTGTTGCCGAGTTGTCCCGTGTCGTTCTGGCCCCAACATGTGGCCGTTCCATCGCTCAGCAAGGCGCAGGTGAAACCTTTTCCAGCGGCGAGGCCGACCGCGCCGCTGAGGCCGGGGACGGCGACCGGTGTGGACGAGTTGTTCGCCGTGCCATCGCCAAGCTGACCGTTGCTGTTCAAACCCCAGCATTCGACGCCGCCCGCCACCGTGATGGCGCAGCTATGGTAACCGCCGACGGCCGCGACGACCCCCGAGTTGAGTCGCGTCGTACCGATCGTGTTCGCGCCGTCCTTGAAGGTGACGCTGCCGGTCGGGACGCCGCCCGCGCTCGCCGAGACCCGGGCCGTGAACAGAACGCTGTCGCCATAGGTGCTCGGGTTCTTGCCGGAGGCGACCGACGTGGTGTTGTCAACCTTGTTGACCGATTGCGCGACCGTACCGTTCGATGCCGTGAAGTTGGTATCGCCGGCGTAATCGACCTCGATTGTGTGGCTGCCAACGGCGAGCCCGGTGGTCGCAAAGGTTGCCTTGCCGGAGCCGTCGAGACTACCCGTGCCGAGCGTCGTGCTCGTCGTATTGTCCTTGAATGTCACCGTGCCGCTCGGCGTGCCCGTCGCCGGCGATGTCGCCGCGACCGTCGCGGTGAAGGTCACCTGCTGGCCGAAGGTACTGCCGCCCGGCGCGGACGTCGTCACCGTCGTCGTGCTATCGCCCTGATTGACTTGCTGCGCCGTGCCCGAGGCGGTCGTGCTGGTCGAGAAATCATTGTCGCCGACATAGGTCGCGGTGATCGAATGATTGCCGACCGGCAGGTTCGACACGCTCAGCGTCGCCACGCCGCCGCTCAACGTGCCGCTGCCGATACTGCCGCTGTCGCTGAAGAAGTTCACCGTCCCGGTCGGCGTACCGGTACCGGGCGAGTTGACGGCGACGGTGGCCGTGAACGTCACCGACTGGCCGTAGACCGACGGCGTCAACGAGGTGCCGAGCGTCGTGGCGGTCGTCGCCTTGTTGACGATCTGGCCGCCCATGCCGGTCGAGGTCGCGAAATTGCCGTCGCTGTTATAGGTGACCGAGGCCGTATAAGTGCCGGCGCTCGCGTAACTGTGCGTCGCAATGCCCGCACCGCCGGTGAGCGTCACGATCGCGTTGATCCCGCCATCGCCGAAGTCCACCGTTGCGGTGCCGGTCGGCGTGCCGCCGGACGAGAGGACATGGACTGTGAAGCTCGCCTGCTGGCCGGTCACCGTTGCGCCGCCGGACACGATCGTCGCCAATGTCGCGGCCTTATTGACGGTCAATGAGAAACTTTGCGTCGCGTCCGACCCCACCCCGTTCGACGCGGTGATGGTGAGCGGGAACGAGCCGGCCATGCTCGGTGCGCCCGACAGGGTCGCGGTGCCGGTGCCGTTGTCGACGAAAGACATGCCGGCCGGCAGCGCGCCGCTCTCGCTCAAAGTGGGCGTCGGATGGCCGGTCGCGGACACGAAGAACGATCCATTCGCGCCGACCGTGAAGACTGTATTCGCTGCGCTGGTGATCGCCGGCGCCTCATTGACGGTGAGCGTGAAATTCTGCGTGGCGTTCGTGCCGACCCCGTTGCTGGCGGTGAGGGCGAGCCCATAGCTGCCGCCGGTCGAGGCGGCCGGCGTGCCGGACAGAGTCGCGGTGCCGTCATGATTGTCGACGAAGGAAACCCCGGTTGGCAGCGCCCCGCTCACGCTGAATACCGGCGTCGGATAGCCCGTCGTCGTCACCGTGAACGACCCGGGCGTTCCCACCGTGAACGTCGCCGCGGCCGCGCTGTTGAACGAAGGCGCGAGATTGACGGTCTGATTGAGCGAATTGCTGCTGCTATTGTGGTTGCTGTCGCCGCCATAGTTCGCCGCAATCGTATGGGGGCCGGCGCTCAAGCCCGCGGTCGAGAGCCAGGCCTGCGCCGAGGTCAGCGTCGTGCCGTCGCCGAAGCCGCTCACCGCGACCGGCGCGTCGCGGATCGTGGTCGAACCATCGCCGACCTGGCCGAATGAGTTGAAACCCCAACAGTTCAACGCACCGCTGCTGAGCAACGCGCAGGCGTGGTTATAACCGGCACCCGCCGCAACGGCGGTCGAGAGCCCCAAAACATCCGTCGGGACTTGGGGATTAGACTGCTGTTCTCCATCGCCGACCACTCCGGCGCCGTTGTTTTGGCCCCAGCATTGCATCCCCCCGCTCGCCAGCACCGCGCAGGTGAAATTGCTTCCCGCCGTGAGGGCGACGGCGCTGGTCATGTTCGAGACATCGACCGGGACCAGAGAGCCGGTATTTGAATTATTGCCGAGATTGCCGGAATTATTGAAACCCCAGCACTTCGCCGCACCGGTCGACAGCAGCGCGCAGGTGTGAGCGCTGCCGCCCGCGACGGACACCGCACCGCTCAACCCGGACACGGCCACCGGCAGGCCGCTGTTCGTCGTCGTGTTGTTGCCGAGTTGGCCGTAATAGTTGTAGCCCCAGCATTGCACCGTGCCGTCGTTGAGCACCGCGCAGGTATGATAAAAGCCCGCACTGATCGCGACGACGCCGGTCAGCGGCTGGCTGCCGCTGGCGTCGAGGACCTGGACCGGCTGGCTGCTCGAGATGGTCGTGTTGTTGCCGAGCTGTCCATTGGCATTCAAACCCCAGCAGTCGACGCCGCCCGTGCTCAGAAGCGCACAGGTATGATTGCTGCCCGCGGTGATGGCGACAACGCCGCCGAGCGTTCCGGAGCCGCCTTGGCCGACCACCGTGACCGGAGAATACCGATCGCTGTTGGTCCCGTCACCGGCTTGGCCGTCGCCGTT
This sequence comes from Pseudolabrys sp., assembly GCA_035549515.1. GTDB lineage: Bacteria > Pseudomonadota > Alphaproteobacteria > Rhizobiales > Xanthobacteraceae > Pseudolabrys. The sequence goes on from DASZQT010000031.1 coordinate 27,059, forward strand.
TTGGCCCCAACATTGCACCGTGCCGTCGGCCAATAAAGCGCAACTGTGTTCGCTCCCGTTACCCGCATTGCCTCCGGCCGCGATACCGACCACGCCGCTGATGCCGGCAACCGGAGCCGGCGTCGGATGTGTGAGGATGTCCGCAGACCCGATGCCGAGTTCGCCATGGTTGTTGCGGCCCCAGCAGTCGACGCCGCCCGCGGCCGTGATGACGCAGGTGTGAGTGCCGCCGGTTGCCAGGATCGCCCCGGTATTCAGCCGCGCCGTTCCGAGCGTAGTCGCGCCATCCTTGAACGTCACCGTCCCAGACGGCACGCCGCCAAGCGCCGCCGACACCTTCGCCTTGAAGGTGACGGTGTCGCCATAGGTGCTCGGGTTCTCGCTCGAAGCGATCGCCGTCGTCGTGTCGGCCTTGTTAACGGTTTGCGACGCCGTGCCGGTGGAAGAATTGTAATTGCCGTCGCTGCCGTAATCGGCCTCGATCGTGTGGCTGCCGACGGCAAGCGCGGAGGTGGCGAAAGTCGCCTGCCCGCTGCCATTGAGCGAGCCGGTGCCGAGCGTCGTGCTCGTGGTGTTGTCCTTGAAGGTCACCGTGCCGGTCGGCGTACCGCTGCCCGGTGAACTGGCTGCCACCGTCGCCGTGAACGTCACCGCCTGGCCGAACGCGCTGCCGCCAGGCGCCGATGATGCCACGGCTATTGTGGTATCGGCGGCATTGACGGTCTGCGAGGTGGTATTGCTGCGGCCGTTGAAATTGCTGTCGCCGTTATAGGCGGCGGTAACGGTAAAGACGCTATGTGCCGCATAAACGTGCGTGGCATTGCCGACCGTGCCGGCAAGCGTCACATGCTGCGCAGGGCTGCCGTCGCCGAAATCAACGTCGACGGTGCCCGTCGGGATACCGGTGGATGATGTGACACTGACGAGGAAGGTCGCCGTCTCCCCAACCACCGTCGGACCGATCGGGCTTACGTCTACGCTGGGCGACGCTTTGTTGACCGTCTCGCTGTATGCGCTCGACGCAGTTGCGGCGAAATTACTGTCGCCGCCATATTCGGCCGTGATGCTGTGACTGCCGGCATTGACCAAACCGAGCGGGAGAGATGCTTGCGCGCTGTTAGGACCCGCCGGCAATAGGCTGGAGGAACTGACCAGATTGCCGGAGTCTTTGAAGGTCACCGTGCCGCTCGGCACATGTCCGGAACTGGATTGATCGGTCACGGTCGCGGTGTAGGTGACCGCGTCGCCATAGGTGCTGGGATTTGGGCTGACCACCAGTGTGACTGCGGGCAGAATCTTGACGGTCTCATTGGTCGATCCCGACGACGTCAGGAAACTGCTGTCGCCATTATAGGTCGCGGAGATTGTGTGGGTGCCGGTCGTCGTGAAGGTGAAGGTCGCGGTCGCCTGACCTGCGCTGAGACTGTAATTGGTGCCGGCCCCGCCATTGTCCTGCACCGTGACGGTGCCGGTGGGCGTCCCGTTGGCCGACGTCACCGAAATCGTAAAGGAGGTCGCAAGATTGGTGTAGGTCGGGTTGGAAAGAGACTGAACCGTGGTTGCCGTAGCGGCCTTGTCGACGCTCAGGGTGAACGAATTGCTGGCGCTGGCGCCGTTGACGTCGGTCACTGTCACCGAATAGGTGACCAAAGATGAAGATGCCGTTGGCGTCCCGGTGACTTGTCCGGTCGAGGTACTGAACGACAGACCCGCCGGCAGGCCGGGATTGATCCCATAGCTCAGGGTCCCGGTGCCGCCACCGCCGGTCACCGGCGTGAAGGGAGTTGCGGCCGTCATCGCCGTCAGCGCCTTCGAGCCAATGGCCTGGGTCGCAGTCACCGCGCTGTTCACCGTCAACTGGAACGTGTTGCTCGCGGACTGGCTGTTGGCGTCGGTGACGGTGACCGTGAAAGTCGACGTAGCAAGCGTCGCCGCGGGCGTGCCGCTGATGGCGCCCGACGACGTCGAGAAGCTCAGTCCGCTCGGAAGGCTTGGGCTAATCCCATACGTTAGCGATCCGGTGCCGCCTCCGCCCGTTACCGGCGTGAATGTCCCTGCCGAATGACCCTGCGTCAGTGCTTTCGACGCGACGGCTTGCGTCGCCGTCACGGCACCGTTGACCACTTGGGTCAGCGTCGACGAGCTGCTGGATGAAAAATTCGTGCTGCCGGAGAAAGTCGCCACCACGGGATGGCTGCCGGCGCCGAGCTGCGCGGTGCAGGTCGCGACGCCAGACGAGACGGTCCGCGCACTGCAACCGCTGATCGTCGAGCCATTGTCTGTGAAAGCGACCGTGCCCGCGCTGACCGTACTGGTGCTCGATACGGTCGCGGTGAACGTCTCGCTTTGCGGGTAGGTCGCCGGATTGAGCGAGGACGTGACCGACGTCGTGGTCGCGGCCTGTGTCGATACCAGCGCCGTGGCGCTGCTCGGAGCATAGACACCGCCGCCGCTGTAGTCGGCATAGAACGTTTGCGTGTTATCCGTAATCCCGCTGACCGTCTCCGACGCCGTGCCGTTTACGAGGGTGAGAATATCGTCAAAGTCGTAGTTGTCGTCATAGACCTCGACCGTGCCGGTCGGCGTGCCCGAACCTCCGGTCACATTCACCGTGATGGTGTAGCTGTTGCCCCCGGCTGGATGAACACTGAGCGTGGTCGTGCTCGGCGATCCCACCGTCTGGTAGTAGTACCCGCTGCCCGCGCCGTTGGTGCCGTCGCCTGAATAGCTGGCGGAGATGTTGTGCCCGCCGCCGGTCGCCCATGAGGTGCTGACGCTGGCGTGACCGCTGCTGGCGCTTTGCGCCGTGCCGATCTGCGTTCCGTTGTCGGTGAACGTGATCGTCCCGCCGTAGTTGCTGCCGCCGCTCAGCGTCGCCGTGAAGGTGACGTTCTGATTGAGCGCGGCCGGATTACTGACATTGCTGCTGACCGTAACCGTCGTCGGCGGCGGCGGGACATAATTAAGAATGATGACCCCGCTATAAGTCATCTGGACCGTGCCGCCGCCCAGCAGGGTGATCTTCGGCTGTTCTTCAAGACCAAAAGTTTGGGTGTCGGCCAACGTGGTCGTGTAGGTCGTGGTGCAGGTGATGATCTGGTTCGGATCGGTCACGTTGTTGGCGGCCGGACAGCTCGCCGTCTGCGGATTGAGCAGGGTCGTGAACGAGGCGCCGTTCCAGGCGTGACTGCCGGTGTGAAACTTGTAGGTGAAGACAATCTGCTGGCCGACCCCGGTGTAGGTCGTCGTGCTGGGCGTTATGCTGTCGATACTTTGCGCCTGCGCGCCGCCGGCCGCGAAGATCAGCGATGCCGCGAGACCGGCGAGCAGGACAAACGCGCGCCGGAGCTTTGCGCGTGGCCGCGTCGGCGCCGTGCCCTTGTCGCCGGGCGATTGCCGACAGTGAGAACCAAGTGCGTGCTTCGCCGACGAGCGCCAGGGCCAACGGCGCTCAACATACAGCCCAGCAATGCTACCCACTGGCCAAAAACCGACGCGCTACGCAGCGAACGCCACCGCTCACGCCGAGCGGTCCCGTTCAACACGACGCATCGGCCCCCCAACTCAACTGAACCGAAAACGCGTGTTAATTACTCGTTGACCATGTGCGCGCGGTCAAGACTGTATACAGTGGCTTCGTCTGTCGTCCTTAATAGGAGCGGCCCGAAATGACGCGCAATGGATTGTACAATTGAAAATAACAACCTCGCGCGGTCGTTTTACGATTGCCGTGACAGAAATGGCACGCAAAACGTTTCTGCGCCGCGGCCGACCGGTGTGCCGCCGGCGACCCCGACAGCCAAACGGTGTGGAAGTTTTTGAACTGTGTCATATTGGCTGTAGCAGTCGAGTCACACGCGCCGTAAAGTCCCGTCCGGTCGCATTGGTCCAGCCCGCATGAAGTCTCTTCTCATCGCTCTTACGCTGTCCCTTGCCGGTCTTGCCCCTGCCCTCGCGGCGGATTTGCCGGTCAAGGCGCCGCCGCTGCAGCCGGCGGTCGTGGCGCCCTATGACTGGTCGGGGTTTTATGTCGGCGCCAATGTCGGCGGCGGCTGGAGCACGGTCGCGGCCACGAACCACGGCAATACAACTGCATTCGGCGATTACGGGCGCAAGCAAGGCTTCAACGCCGACATGTCGGGCGTGATCGGCGGCGGCCAAATCGGGTACAATTTCCAGCGCGGCCATGTGGTTTTCGGCATTGATGCCCTGCTCGACGCCTCCGGCCTGGAAGGCTCTTGGAAGAGCACCGTGGGCAACAAGGACGACCAGTTCAGCACCAAGACGGACGTGCTGACCCTGATCACCGGCCGTCTCGGCTATGCCTGGGACAATGTCCTGCTCTACGGCAAGGGCGGTCTGGCCGGTTCGCGTCTCAAAGTGAGCGTGGTCGACACCGTGCCGCCCGCGACCGGCGCCGGCAACGATACGCAATGGGCCTGGGGCTGGACGCTGGGCGCCGGCCTCGAATATGCCATCGCGCGCCAGTGGAGCGCCGGCATCGAATATGACTACGCCAGTTTCGGCTCGAAGAATTTCCAGCTCGCCGGCACGGGCGGCGGCAGCTATCTCTTTTCCAGCAACGTCAGAGACCTGCATCTCTTGATGCTGCGCGTGAATTACCGAATCAACTGATCGCGTCTGAAGCGCGTTCAGAGCGCCAAGCCGCCGTCGACCAGATGCGGCTGGCCGGTGATGTAGCTCGACTCGTCCGAGGCCAGGAACACGGCAAGCGCGGCGACTTCCTCCGCCGTGCCTAGACGGCCCATGGGCTGGCGCGCGATGAAATTCTTGCGCACCTCGTCGAGCGCTTTGCCGGTCTGCTGCGAGACCGCCACCACGCGTTCCTCGAACGACGGCGAGACCACCGTGCCGGGGCAGATCGCGTTGCAGCGGATGCCCTTGGTGATGAAATCCGCCGCCACGGCTTTGGTCAGTCCGATCACCGCCGCCTTGGTCGTGCCGTAAGCATAGCGATTGGGCAGGCCTTTGATCGAGGACACGCCCGACGACATGTTGATGATCGCGCCGCCGCCATTCTTGAGCATCGCCGGCAAAAACGCCTTGATCGTGCGGTGCATGGATTTGACGTTGAGGTCGAACGAGAAGTCCCAATCGGCCTCACTGCACTCGAGCACCGTGCCCTGGTGCACATAGCCGGCGACATTGGCGAGCACGTCGGGCGCGCCGAATTCCTGGATCGCTGAAGCGGCGAAGGCATCGACCGCCGGCGTCGACAGCACGTCGAGCGTCGCGGTCTTCGCGACGTTCAAGCCGGCGAGCTTGTCGGCCGCGACATCGGTCGCGATCACGGTCGCGCCCTCGGCCGCGAAGCGCTCGGCGATGGCGCGCCCGATCCCCTGCCCCGCCGCGGTGACGAACGCGAGCTTGCCCTGCAAGCGACCCGCCATAGCGCCCTCCCCTTTTATGTCAGTGATTGTCACGCGGGATGCCGCGAGCCTGCGCGACGCGCTGATATTTCACCGCCGGCTTGAGCACCATGCCATCGGCAAGCTGATCGACCATGCCGCGCTGAATTTCCTGCCACGGCGTCTGGCTGTCCGGATATTTGTAGCCGCCGCGCTTCTGCAAGGCGGCGCGGCGCTCGGCCAACTCAGCGCTCGAAATCAGAATATCGGCCGTGCCCTTGTTGAGATCGATGCGCACGCGGTCGCCGGTCTTGAGCAAAGCGAGCCCGCCGTTCGCCGCCGCTTCCGGCGAGGCGTTGAGGATCGATGGCGAACCAGACGTGCCCGACTGTCGCCCATCGCCGATGCAGGGCAATGAGGTGATGCCTTTCCTGATGAGCGCCGCCGGCGGTTGCATGTTCACCACTTCGGCCGAGCCGGGATAGCCGATAGCGCCGACGCCGCGAATGAACAGCAGCGTGCGCTCGTCGATTCTGAGCGAGGGATCGTCGATGCGGTGGTGATAATCCTCCGGCCCGTCGAACACGACCGCGCGGCCCTCGAAGGCGTTCAGGTCCTTGGGATCGGAAAGATAGCGCTGGCGGAATGCGTCCGAGATCACGCTCATCTTCATGATCGCGGAGTCAAACAGATTACCTTTTAGCACCTTGAAGCCGGCCGCCTGCTTCATCGGCGCTTTGTAAGGCTTGATCACGTTAGCGTCCTGCGCCTTGGCGCGCCGCACATTCTCGCCCATGGTCTTGCCGTTGACCGTGAGCGCATCGCCATGGATGCGCTTGGCCTTAAGCAATTCATGCATCACCGCCGGCAACCCGCCGGCGCGGAAATATTCTTCGCCCAAGTATTCGCCGGCCGGCTGCATATTGACGAGCAGCGGCACGTCGTAGCCGATGGTTTCCCAGTCCTCGATGGCGAGCTTCACGCCCATGTGGCGTGCGATGGCGTTGATGTGGATCGGCGCATTGGTCGAGCCGCCAATCGCCGTGCAAGCCACGATCGCATTCTCGAACGCCTTGCGCGTGAGAATGTCGGAAGGCCTGAGGTCTTCGCGCACGATCTCGACCGCGCGCAGGCCGGTTGCATAGGCGATCTGCCCGCGCTCGCGATAGGGCGCAGGGATTGCCGCGCAACCGGGCAGCGACATGCCGAGCGCTTCCGCCAGCGCATTCATGGTCGAGGCCGTGCCCATGGTGTTGCAATGGCCGATCGAGGGCGCCGACGCGGCGGCGATATTCAGAAAGTCTTCGTTGTCGATCTTGCCGACCGCCAATTCCTCGCGCGCTTTCCAGATCGCCATGCCGGAGCCGCAGCGCTCGCCCTTCCACCAGCCGTTCAGCATCGGCCCGCCCGACAAAACGATGGCGGGAATGTTCACGGTCGCGGCCGCCATCAGGCAGGCCGGCGTGGTCTTGTCGCAGCCGGTCATCAGCACGACGCCGTCGAGCGGATAGCCGTACAACACTTCGACCAGGCCCAGATAAGCGAGATTACGGTCGAGCGCGGCGGTCGGCCGCTTGCCGGTTTCCTGGATCGGGTGCACCGGAAATTCGAAGGCGATGCCGCCCGCCGTGCGGATGCCCTCGCGCACGCGCGCGGCCAATTCGATGTGGTGGCGGTTGCAAGGCGACAGGTCCGAGCCGGTCTGCGCAATGCCGATGATCGGCTTGCCCGAGCGCAGTTCTTGCGGCGTCAGCCCGAAATTCAGATAGCGCTCGAGATAGAGCGCGGTCATGCCGGGATTGTCGGGGTTGTCGAACCAGGCTTGCGAACGCAAAGGCTTACCGCCCGTGGCGCGCTTGCCCACCGCACGGCGCACTCTCTTCGGCATGTATGACCCTCGTCCTCAGACGGCGGCGAGCATGCGCCCCTTGCCGTCTATCGTGCAAGTGGCCATCGGGGCCTTGCCACCCGGACAGCGTGTCTTGATAATTTTCGCGGACGCGAGAAAAGAACGCGGTGGGAGCAAGGGGGCAACGCACCATGGCCGCACAGGCAGCCGCTTCATACGACTACATCATCGTCGGCGCCGGCTCGGCCGGCTGCGTGCTGGCCAATCGCCTGACCGCCTCGGGTCGTCACCGCGTGCTGCTGATCGAAGCCGGCGGACATGATCGCAACATCTGGATTCATATCCCGCTCGGCTACGGCAAGCTGTTCGACAATCCAAGCGTGAACTGGCTCTACAAGACCGAACCCGAGCCGGAACTGGGCGGCCGTCAGATCATCCAGCCGCGCGGCAAGGTGCTGGGTGGCTCGAGTTCGATCAACGGGCTGCTCTATGTGCGCGGCCAGCACGAGGACTTCGACCATTGGCGCCAGCTCGGCAATGCCGGCTGGGGCTTTACCGATATTCTCCCCTATTTCCGGCGCGCTGAGGACCAGGAGCGCGGCGCCGACGAATGGCACGGCAGCGGCGGGCCGCTCGCGGTGTCCAATGTCAGCGAGCCGCATCCCTTGTGCGAGGCCTTCATTGAGGCCGCCCAACAGGCGGGCCATCCGCGCAACGACGATTTCAACGGAGAAACCCAAGAAGGCGCAGGCTATTTCCAATTGACCACGCGTAACGGCCGGCGCTGGTCGACCGCCGCCGGCTATCTCGCGCAGGCGCGACGGAGGCCCAATCTGACGGTGGCAACCGACGCACTGGCGACGCGCCTTCTGTTCTCCGGACGGCGCGCTCTCGGCGTCGAATATCGCCAGGGCGATCGGCTCGTCACCGCGCACGCCAATGCCGAAGTGCTCGTCGCCGGGGGCGCCATCAATTCCCCCCAGCTTCTGCAATTGTCGGGCCTCGGGCCGGCTGACCTTTTGCGCTCGCACGGCATCGAGGTGGTCGCCGACATCCCGGGCGTTGGAGCGGACCTGCAGGATCACTATCAGGTCCGCATCCAGTATCGCTGCAGCGAGCCGATCACAATGAACGACGTGATCAATAGCTGGCACCACCGCATGCGCGCCGGACTGCGCTATATGGTCTCGCGTAAGGGCCTGCTCACCATCGGCGCCGGTTACGCCGGCGCTTTCCTGCGCACGCGGCCCGAACTGGCAACGCCCGACGTGCAGATCCATCTCTTGATCTTCAGCGCGGACACCGCCGGCGCGGGTCTACACCCTTTCCCCGGCTTCATGACCTCGGTCTGCCAGTTGCGGCCCGAGAGCCGCGGCTTCGTGCACATCAAGTCGGCCGATCCGGCCGCCGCCCCGGCCATTCAGCCACGCTACCTCTCGACCCGCAATGACTGCGACACGACCGTGGCCGGCCTGAAGCTCTTGCGCGGGGTTATGAACCAGCCGGCCATGCGCCGCCTGATCGCCGAGGAACGCGCGCCCGGCCCCGCCTGCACCAGTGACGCCGACCTGCTGGCCTTCTCGCGTGCGACCGGTACCACGGTCTATCACCCGACCAGCACCTGCCGCATGGGTCCGGATGCGCAAGCCGTGGTCGACGAGCGGCTGCGCGTGCGCGGCTTCGAAGGCCTGCGCGTGATCGACGGCTCGATCATGCCGACGGTCGTGTCGGGCAACACCAATGCGGCGGTGGTGATGATCGCCGAGAAAGGCGCGGACATGGTGCTGGAGGATGCGGCGGCGGCGAAGCCGGTCGCCATTTCCCCGCTCATTCCCGCGCAAGCGGCAATCCAGCACTGACTCAGAGCTGGGTCCACGCTTCCGCGGGGACGAGCGGAAATTGGCTACATCACCGCGCCGATCTGCCAGGGCACGAACTCAAGCTCGCCATAGCCAAGCTCTTCCGACTTGGTGCGCTCGCCCGAGGCGGTCGCCAGCACTTTTTTGAAAATCTCTTCGCCTTTGGTTGCGAGGCTGACGCCGTCGAGCACGTCGCCGCAATTGATGTCCATGTCGTCGATCATGCTCGCATAGACGTGGCTATTGGTGGCGAGCTTGATCGAGGGCGACGGCTTACAGCCGAAGGCCGAGCCACGCCCGGTGGTGAAGCACATCACGTTGCAGCCGCCCGCCACTTGACCGGTCGCGCCGACCGGGTCGTAACCGGGCGTGTCCATGAACACGAAGCCCCTTTCCTTGATCGGCTCGGCATATTCGTAGACCGCGCGCAGCGTGGTGCTGCCGCCCTTGGCGGCCGCACCGAGCGACTTCTCCAGGATTGTGGTGAGCCCGCCGGCCTTGTTGCCGGGCGACGGATTATTGTTCATCTCGCCGCCTTGGCGCGCGGTGTAGTCCTCCCACCAGCGAATGCGCTCGACCAGCTT
>DASZQT010000032.1:0-28854 GCA_035549515.1 Pseudolabrys sp.
CGGAAGCGGCCGCCGTCCACCAGCTTGAAATTGTCGAACAGCACGCCTTCCTGCTCGATGGTTGTCGCATTCGGCGACATCGAGCCAGGCGAGATGCCGCCGACATCGGCGTGATGGCCGCGCGATGCGACCCAGAACAGGATGTGGCGCTTTCTGTCGTCGAACACCGGCGTGCAGACGGTGATGTCCGGCAGATGGGTGCCGCCGTTATAAGGCGCGTTGATGGCGTAGACGTCGCCGGGCTGAATGTTGCCCGCATTGTCGCGAATGATGGTCTCGACCGAGCGGTCCATCGAGCCGAGATGCACCGGCATGTGCGGCGCATTAGCGACCAGCGTGCCGTCTGCTGCGAACACCGCGCAGGAGAAATCGAGCCGCTCCTTGATGTTGACCGAATAGGCGGTGTTCTGCAGCGACACCCCCATCTGTTCGGCGATCGACATGAACAGGTTGTTGAAGACCTCCAGCATCACCGGATCGGCATGCGTGCCGATGGCATAGGCGCGCTTGAGTTTCTTGGCGCGCGTGAGCACGAGATGGTTCTTCGGCGTCAGCTCCGCCTGCCAGCCGGGCTCGACCACGATGGTTTGATGCGGCTCGATGATGATGGCCGCGCCCCTCACCGTCGCGCCGGGCTTGAGCTGGTCGCGCGTGTATACCTGTGCCGTGTGCCATTCGCCTTGCGAGAAGAACTTTGTGCGCCGCGCCGGCTTCGGCAATTTCGCGCCGGAGCGCCGAGCGGCTTTTTCCTTGAACTTGGCGCCGCCGCCCACGGCTTCCACCGACACGGCCTCGATCACCATCTGTTTGCTGCGGTCGATGAAGCCGAAGCGGGTTTTGTGAGCGCGCTCGAAGCGGCGCTGCATGGCGGAAAGCGTGCCGGCATCCACAATCAATGCTGTATCGGTCCCGGCATAGCGAATATGCGAGCGCACGATCACCTTGATCTTGTCGCCGGCGACGCCCTGGCCGGCGACTTCGGCCTTTGCCTCCATGCCCAGGCGCTTGGCGGTGCGTTCGAGCGCGGCGAGCGCCTTGGCGCCGAATGGAAGCTCAATCGCCTGCTCACGCGTGGCGCGGATGTCGGCCAGGCCCATGCCGTAAGCCGACAGCAGCGAGGAGAACGGATGGATCAGCACCTTGGTCATGCCGAGCGCGTCGGCCACGAGGCAGGCGTGCTGGCCGCCGGCGCCGCCGAAACAATTGAGCGCGTAGCGCGTCACGTCATAGCCGCGCTGCACCGAAATCTTCTTGATCGCATTGGCCATGTTTTCGACCGCGATCTTGATGAAGCCGTCGGCGATTTCTTCCGAGCTCTTGTCGCCCACCTTCTGCGCCAGATTGTTGAAGGCGTGGCGCACTTCGCGTTCGTCGAGCGGTTCGTCTTGCGCGGAGCCGAAAATCTTCGGGAAGAAATCGGGCAGCAATTTTCCGACCATGACGTTGGCATCGGTCACCGCCAGCGGGCCGCCGCGCCGATAGCATTTCGGTCCTGGATTGGCGCCAGCGGAGTCAGGCCCGACGCGGAAGCGCGCGCCGTCGTAATGCAGGATCGAGCCGCCGCCCGCCGCCACCGTATGGATGAGCATCATGGGCGCGCGCATGCGCACGCCGGCGACCTCGGTCTCGAAGGTGCGCTCGTATTCGCCGTTATAATGCGAGACGTCGGTCGAGGTGCCGCCCATGTCGAAGCCGATCAGCCGGTCGATGCCGGCCTCGCGCCCGGTCTCCGCCATGCCGACCACGCCGCCGGCTGGACCGGACAGAATGGCGTCCTTGCCCTGGAACAGCTCGGCCGCGGTCAGCCCGCCCGAGGACATCATGAACATGAGGCGGATGTCCGATCCCTCCCCCGAAGGGGGAGGGTGGCCGACGAAGTCGGCCGGGTGGGGGCGCTTTGCCGGTTTGCGAATAACCCCACCCGGCCTCTCGCTTGCGCTCGCCTCCACCCTCCCTGTTCCCGGGAGGGATGGCGCCCGCATCTCGCCCGCCACTCGCGCCACATACCGCCGTAAAATCGGCGATAGATAAGCATCGACCACCGTCGTATCGCCACGCCCGACCAGCTTGATCAGCGGCGAGACCTCATGGCTCACCGACACCTGCGCAAAGCCCATTTCGCGCGCCAATGCAGCTACACGCTTCTCGTGTTCGGGAAAGCGATAGGCATGCATGAACACGACGGCGACCGCGTCGATGCCATCGGCGCGGGCCGCCTCGAGGTCTTGCCGCACCGCATTGAGATCGGGTTCGCGCTCTACAGTGCCATCGGCACGCACGCGCTCGTCGACTTCCGCCACACGCTCGTACAGCGTGTCCGGCTTGACGATATGGCGGGCGAAAATCTTCGGCCGTGCCTGGTAGCCGATCTTGAGCGCGTCGCGGAATCCCCGCGTAATCAGCAGCAAGGTGCGGTCGCCCTTGCGCTCCAGCAGCGCGTTGGTGGCGACCGTCGTGCCCATCTTGACGGCATTCACGCGCCCCGGCGGGATTGGCTCGCCGGCTTGCAGACCGAGCAGGTCGCGGATGCCCTGTACGGCGGCATCGGCATAGGCTTCGGGGTTCTCAGACAGCAGCTTGTGCGCGACCAATGTGCCGTCCGGGCGCCGCCCCACCACGTCGGTGAAGGTGCCGCCGCGGTCGATCCAGAAGTCCCAGCCCGCCGTGCTCGTCTTTTTCCCCATCGCCGCTTTCATTCCCGCCGCCTTTGTCGCTGCTTTCGTAACCGCTCTTGCAACGCTCTTGCCACCGGGCCGCCGATGGCCCCATGCTTGCATGCTAACAGTAAGGCCGAGCGGGGGGACCTAAGACAAGTCCCGATTTCCATGGAGGGTTCGATGAAGGTTTTCGTGCGTGCTCTGGCGGGGCTGGTGCTCGCCGGCAGTGTTGCGACCGCGGCGGCGGCGCAGACCAAATGGGACATGCCGACGCCCTATCCGGACGGCAATTTCCATACCAAGAACGTGGCAATGTTCGCCGCCGATGTGGACAAGGCGACGGGTGGCTCGCTCAAAATCACGGTGCATTCGGCCGGCTCGCTCATTAAGCATCCCGAGATCAAGCGCGCCGTGCGCCAGGGCACCGCGCCGATCGGCGAGATCCTCGAATCGCTCGCCTCCAACGAAGCGCCGGTCTATGGCGTCGACTCGGTGCCGTTCCTCGCCACCGGCTACGACGCCGCCAAGAAGCTCTATGCCGCGCAGAAGCCGTTCCTGGAGAAGCAGCTCGCCTCCGAGGGCCTGATGCTGCTTTATTCGGTGCCGTGGCCGCCGCAGGGCATCTACGCCAAGCGCACGATCACGAAGGTCGAGGATCTGAAGGGCCTCAAGTTCCGCACCTATAACGCCATGATCGGTCGCATCGCCGCGCTCGCCGGCGCGATCCCGACCCAGATCGAGGTGCCGGACCTGCCGACCGCCTTTGCCACCGGCCGCGTCGACGTCATGATTACTTCGGCCTCCACAGGCGTCGACACCAAGGCGCAGGACTACCTCACCGACTACATCGACACCCAGGCTTGGCTGCCGCGCAACATCGTGTTCGTGAACAAGGCCGCCTTCGACAAACTGTCGGCAGCCGAGAAGAAAGCGGTGATGGACGCCGCCAAGACCGCGGAAGAGCGCGGCTGGAAAATGTCGATCGATGAGATGACGATCAAAACCAATGCGCTGAAGGCCGCCGGCATCAAGGTGAGTACGCCAACGCCGGAGCTCAAAGCCGGTTTTGCCAAGATTGGCGACGTCATCGCCGGTGAATGGGAGAAATCCGCCGGCGCCGACGGCAAGGCCATGCTGGCGGCGTATCGGAAGTGATCGCGGCGTAAGCTGCAGGCGCGGGTAACCCTCTCCCACAAGGGAGAGGGTGGCCGTGCACGCGGAGAGGCTTGAAAACGTATGCGCCGCGTTCTCGATCATCTCTATCAGGCTGCGCTGTGGGCCGCCGCGTTATGCTTAGTCGCCATCGCGCTGCTGGTCGGCATTCAGCTTGCTGCTCGCATTCTCGACGGCGCGCTGGCGCTCGCGCATCTGCCGCGCACCGAATTCCAGATTCTCTCGCTCAATGAAATCTGCGGCTATCTGCTGGCCGGCGCGAGTTTCCTCGCGCTCGCCGGCACGCTGAAGGCGGGCGCGCATATTCGCGTCACCATGCTGCTCAGCGCGCTCGGCGAGGGCGCGCGTCGCTATGTCGAAATCTGGGCCTTTGGCTTCGGCGCGGCGGCCTCCGCCTACATGACCTGGAACCTCGCGAGCTTTGCCTGGGTGTCGTTCCAGTTCAACGATGTCTCTTCGGGCGTGGTGCGGGTACCGCTCTGCTATCCGCAGGCTGCGATGGCGCTCGGCGCCTTCGTGCTCACCGTGGCGCTCATCGACGAACTCATCGCCGTCATCACGCGCGGACGGCCGAGCTTCCGGCAGGCGGAAGACGCGATTTCGCTCGGCAAGGAGGGGTAGGGCGATGTCGAGAGATTTTCCGCTGTCATTCCGGGACACGCGCGCAGCGCGTGGACCCGGAATCCATACGCCGCAGCGCTGCAAGTTATGGACTCCGGGTTCGCTCGCTTGCGCTCGCGCCCCGGAATGACGTGGATGGGATGACTCATGACCGTCGTCGAGCTTTCCCTCGTCCTCATGCTGCTGATGTTCGCCATTCTCGGCTCCGGCGTGTGGATCGCGCTGGCGCTGGCGGTGTGCGGCTTCGCGGCGGTGATGACCAAGGTCGCGACGCCCGCCGGCCAGGTGATGGCGACTTCGATGTGGGCGGCGTCGAATTCCTGGGACCTCACCGCGCTGCCGATGTTCATCTGGATGGGCGAGATCCTCTATCGCACCAAATTATCCGACGACATGTTTGAGGGGCTGGCGCCCTGGGTGCAGAAACTGCCCGGCCGGCTATTGCATGTGAACGTGATCGGATGCGCGATTTTCGCCGCGGTGTCGGGCTCTTCGGCCGCCACCTGCGCCACGATCGGCCGCATCGCGCTGCCGGAATTGCTCAAGCGCGGCTACGACGAGAAAATGGCGGTCGGCACGCTCGCCGGCTCCGGCACGCTCGGACTTCTGATCCCGCCCTCCATCATCATGATCGTCTATGCCACCGCCACCGACCAGTCGATCGCGCGGCTGTTCATCGCCGGCGTGATCCCGGGCATTGTGCTGGCCGGCCTGTTCATGGGCTTCATCATGGTATGGGCGATCCTCAACCAATCGCGCATGCCGCCGCCCGAGCCGCCGGTGCCGCTCGCCAAGCGCATTTACGCGTCGCGCCGGCTGATCCCCATCTCACTTTTGATCCTCGGCGTCATCGGCTCGATTTATGGCGGACTCGCCTCGGCGACCGAAGCGGCGGTGGTCGGCGTGTTCCTCTCGCTGGCGCTGTCGTGGTGGTCGGGCACGCTGACGCTCACCGGCTTTCGCGAGTCGCTTTTGGCGGCGACGCGCACGAGCTGCATGATCGCCTTCATCCTGGCGGGTGCGGCCTATCTCACCGCCGCCATGGGATTCACCGGCATTCCGATTGCGCTCGCCGAATGGATCGGCGGCTTCAAGCTGGCGCCCTGGGCTCTGCTCGCGGTGCTCACCGCCTTCTACGTTCTGCTCGGCTGCTTCCTCGACGGCATCTCCATGGTGGTGCTCACCACCTCGATCATCATTCCGCTGGTGACCAAATCCGGCTTCGACCTGATCTGGTTCGGCATCTACGTCGTGCTGGTGGTCGAGATGGCGCAGATCACCCCGCCGGTCGGCTTCAATCTCTACGTGCTGCAGGGCATGACCGGGCGCAACATCTTCACCATCGGCGGCTATGCGCTGCCGCTGTTTTTGTTGATGTGCATCGCGGTGGTACTTGTCGCCATGTTCCCCGGACTCGCGCTCTGGCTGCCCTCGACCATGCTCGACGCGCACTAGCGGGCCGCCGCACAGCGAAGCCCAATGCTGTCATTTTTCCGGTAGACTATCGGTGTAGACCGCTCAGTCTCGACGCCGGGGCCTGTGCCCTAGGCTCGGTCGACGAAGGGAGAATCCGATGACAGCCGCTCTCCACAGCGTGGCGCCGTCCGAGCCGCCCGCCAAGCCGGTCCTCGATCTCGACCGCTTCCGCCTGCGTCATTTCGTCGACCTGCTCGGGCAGAACGACGAACTCCGCATCGTCGATGAGCCGATCGATCTCGCCGACATCGCCGCGCATCTCGACGGCAGCGGCAAGGCCGTGCTCTTCCGCCAGGCCGGGCCGGAGCGGGCCGAACTTGTCGGCAATGTTCTGGGCTCGCGGCGGCGCCTGGCGCTCGCTTTCGGCACCACCGAACATGATCTGCTCAAGGAAATCCTCAAGCGCATCGAGACGCCGCTTGCGCCGGTCGAGATTGCCAGCGCCGAGGCGCCTGTGCATCAGGTCGTGCTCACCGGCGCAGAGGCCGATTTTACCCGCTTGCCGGTGCATCTGCAGCATGGCGAGGACGGCGCGCCTTACGTTTCTGCCAGCATCGATGTCACCCGCAGCTTCGACGGCAGGAGGCGCAATGTCGGCTACCGCCGGCTCATGCTGCGCGGCCGGCACGAGGCCGGTATGGACCTGGTGGCGCCGAGCGATCTGCGCGCGATTTATGGCGAGTACGTCCAGCACCGCCAGCGCATGCCGGTCGCATTCGCGCTCGGCTCACATCCGGCCGACAGTCTGGTCGCCGCCTGCACCTGGACCGGCGCCGATGAAATGGCGCTGGTCGGCGCTTTGCGCGGCGCGCCGGTGCCGCTGGTGCGCTGTGTCAGCATCGACGCCATGGTCCCGGCCGATGCCGAGATCGTGCTCGAAGGCTATCTCGACGAGAACGGCTGGAGCGAGCCGGAGGGACCCTACGGCGAATTTCTCGGCTATGTCGGCCATCTGAAGATCAATCCGGTCTTTCATCTCACCGCAATCACCATGCGCCGCGATGCGCTGTTCCAGACAGTGACCATCGGCGGGCGCTATCTCGACATGACCGATACCGCGCAGCTCAATACCATACGCACCGAGGCGGCGGCCTGGGCGGCGCTGCGCACGGCCGTGCGCGAACCGCTCGCAGTCTATGCCACGCCGGCGAGCGGCGGCGTCTACAATCTGCGGCTCACGCTGCGCCAGCGCGTCCCCGGCGAGGCGCGCAATGCCATCGCCGCCGTGTTCGGCTCGACCGCGGAGGTCAAGCATGTCTTTGTCGTCGACGACGACATCGACATCTTCTCCGATGCGCAGATGGAATGGGCGGTCGCCACGCGCTTCCAGGCCGACCGCGATCTGGTGGTGGCGAGCGGGATGCGTGCCGTGCCGCTCGATCCATCCTTGCGCGGCAGCCGCACTGGCGCCAAGGCCGGCTTCGACCTGACGTTTCCGTTCGGCGCCGACCGCCATGCGAGTCACATTCCCGAACCACCGCGCTTTGGTCCATCGCGCGGGCTCAGCGTGCGCGCGGCGCTCGATGAAGGCCCGCAGAGCTTCCGCGATCTGATGGAGGCGGTGGGCAGCCGCGACGGCCGCGAGGTGCTGTTGGCACTCGATGAGGTCCGACGCGAGGTCGGCCTGGAGCGGCTGCCCGACGGGCGCTATCGCTTGCGCGGACAAGACTTCCACGGCCAAGACTTGCGCGGCCAAGACTTGCGCGGCCAAGACTTGTGCGGACAAGACAAGGCATGAGCGACATCCGACGCTGCTTCTCCGCTTGCGCGGTCGCGCTTGTCGCCTTTCTCGTTCAACTCGCGCCGGTTTCGGCCGCCGACAAAGTGCGCGTCAGTCTCGCCGACACCAGCGATCCGGCCTATCTGCCGTTCTTTGTCGCCATCGACAAAGGCTATTACCGCGATCTCGGGCTCGACGTTGATGTTGTCTATGTCGGTGGCGGCGTCGCCACGCGCGCGTTGCTGGCGGGCTCGCTCGAATTCTCGACCTCGACCGGCTCCGCCGTCAGCGCCATCCTGAAGGGCGCGGCGCTTAAAGTGGTGATGACCTTGACCGATCGTGTGCCGTGGAAGCTTTGGGCGACGGGTCCGCAGACCAAGTCCTTGCAGGACCTGCAAGGCAAGTCCGTCGGCATCCAGTCGCATGGCGATCTGTTCGAAATGTCGATGCGAACCGTGCTGAGGCAGGCCGGCATGGATGGCGACGCGGTGCGCTATGCGCAGCTCGGCTTCGGCAGCGGCGCGCGCATCGCGGCGATCGAGCAGGGTCTGTTGTCGGCGGTGATGCTGACCAATCTTGAGGAGCGCATCGTGCGCGAACGCGGCGCGCTCGGCAAAGCGCATATTTTGGTCGACATCAGCCACACCATCCGCGCGCCGAACAACGGGCTGGTGGCGTCCGACCGGCTCATCGCGAGCAACCCGTCCGTGGTCGAGCGCATGGTGCGCGGCACGCTGATGGCGATGCAATACATCAGGACGCAGCGCGCGGGCGCGCTGCGCATCTACGCCGCGCATGCGCCTGATCTGTCGCCGGCGGTGCTGCGCGGTTCGCTCGATGAGACGGCGGCGACCTATCTCGACGCTGGCGAGGCGGCCAAGCCGGTGCTCGACACCGATATTGCCGTGCGCAGTTCGATCGTGGACGTGAAGCCCGGCGCGGTTCCGTCGTCCGAGCAGGTGTACGACTATGCGCTGGTGCGGCAGGCGGCGGCGCGCCTGCGGGCGGATCGTTGGCAGCCGGCGGAGTGATGCCAAGCGGTGCAATGGCGACGCGATTTGCGCTCTATCGCCGCACGCGCATGCGCTGCCCGATCATCACGACGACGACTACCGCCGCGGCATAGGCGAGCGTAGCGAGGCGCAGCGGTTCGCCGTTGACCGCCGCCGCCAGCGTCACGATGACGAAGGGCTGCAGCAGCATCAATTGCCCGACGCGCGCGACGCCCGCCGATTTCATGGCGGCATTGAACACGAAGAAGGCGCCATACTGGCTGATGAAGCTGGCATAGGCGAGGCCGGCCCAACCCTGCCACGGCACCTGCGTCAGATGCGACGGCCAGAGCAGGAAAGTCACCAGCAAGGCGATCGGCAGGAAAACCGCCACCTGCCAGGAGATCACCTCCCAGCCCGGCATGTGCATGCTCAGCCGACCCGACAGCGCATAGCCGAAGCCGCCGGCGATTACGGTGCCGATGAGATAGAGATCGCCGGCCGAAAGCCCGCCGCTCGTGCTGTGGGTAAGCATGAAGCCGACCACGATGCCGGCGCCGATCAGGCTCACCAGCCAGAAGCCGAGGCTCGGGCGCTCATCGGTGATCAGCGTCGCGGCCGCCACAGTGGCGAGCGGGATGATGCCGAGTACGACACCGCCATGCGCGGCTGGCACGCTCGCCATCGCGAGCGCCATGGTGATCGGAAAGGCGATGATGGTGCAGAAAGCGGTGATCGCAAGCTCACCCCACAGCCGGCGCGGCGGCGGCTTGCGGCGCAGGATCAGCAGCAGGGCCAGTCCGGCAAGGCCGGCGAGGCTCCAGCGCGCCGCGGTCAGGAACCAGGGGTCGAGATAGCCGACCGCAAGCCTTGTCGCGGGCAGCGTGCCGCCGAACAGGCAGACGCCGGCAAAGCCGAGCGCGAGACCGAATTTTTGCTGGGAACTGGACATGGGAGCAGGCGGCGGAAGGTAGAGCAATTTCGCCGATCGCTCAAATGCGCGGCCACACTGTGAGTGGGTCCCTCCCCCGCCTGCGGGGGAGGGACCGGTCGTACAACTTGGAAACGCCTCAGCGCGCCGCCTGCTGTTCGATCAACGGCGTGATGCGGCGCACCGAAACGCGGCGATTGCGCGGCTCGGCGCCTTGCGTCGGCACTTTGAGGTTCTGCTCGCCATAGCCTTGCGTGACCAAGTTCTCGGTCGGTACCTGGAATTGCTCGCTCAAGGCCACCGCTACCGCCTCGGCGCGCCGGTCGGACAGCGAGAGATTGTCGTCGGTAGAGCCGACGGCATCGGTGTAGCCCTCGATCAGGAACACCTCGCGCGGATTTTTCGCGATCGCGCGCTTCAAGCCGTCCGCCACCACCGCGAGCCTCGCCATCTGGCCGGGCAGGATCTGCCAGGAGCCGGTCTCGAAATTGATGTCGAGATCGACGCGCGGCATGCGCTCGCGCAAGGGCGCGCTGAAGCGCACCTGCTCGAGGGTGTAACGCCGCTCGATGCGCTCGACCGGCGGGGCCACGAACACGTCGTAGATCATCGCCGGCTGCGCGCGGTCGAGTTCCACGATGTAGCGCTCGCGCGGAATGCGGATCACCGGCGGCGGCAGATCAATGAACACGGCAACGCCCGGACCGGCATAGACGTTGTTGATCAGCACGTATTCGCGTCCGCTGGGGTCGCGCCGCACGCGGCGCAGCAGGCGGCCATTGGCATCGACCACATTGATGATGCGCACGCCGCCGGGGCGCTCGACGATGGTTTCCATGTTGCCGCCGCGGTGGTCGACGCGCACATTGACGGCGCCGATGGCGAAGCGGTCGACCTCGCTGTGGCGGATGATGACGCGGTTATTCTCGCGCACGATGGTGCGGCTGCCTTCGCGAATCACGACGCGATTGCCTTCGCGCGTCTCCTGCCGCTCCTTGCGCAGGTCTTCCAGTTTGCGGCCGGGCTGTCCGTTGTCGCGGCGGATGAAGTCGCTGGCGTCGTGCGGACGCGGTGGTTGCCGCTGTGCGGTCGGCGCCGGCGGTTTGCCGGATTGCTGCGCAGTGGGGACCGGCGGCTTGCCCGGCTGTTGCGCAGTCGGAGCGGGCGGCTTGCCGGGCTGCTGCGCCGTTGGGGCCGGCGGTTTGCCAGGCTGGTGCGCAGTCGGAGCCGGGGGTTTGCCAGGCTGCTGCGCCGTCGGAGCAGGCGGCTTGGCCGGATGCTGAGCGGTCGGCGCGGTGGGCTTGGCCGGCTGCTGCGCCGTGGGCGTAGCGGGTTTGGCCGGCGGCTTGGCAGCCGGGGTCTGCGCGGTCGGTTTGGGCTGGGCGCCATTGGGTGGCGTCGGCTTCTGCGCTTGCGGGTTCGGTTGGTTGTTACTGCGCGGCGTCGCCTGCGCCGGCTTGTTTTGTCCCTGCGGCTTCGCCGGCTGCTGGCCGGGCTTCTGCTGCGGCTGTTGCTGGGCGGCGGGAGTGTTCGTCTGGGCAAGGACGAGCGGTCGCTCCGCGACCGCGGCCTGCGCCGGCGGCAGGGCTGTCGCGACGACAAACAGGGCGGTGCTGGCGAGCATGAGCGAGCGAATCGATCTCATCGGCGAATGGCTCCGGGTGGGGGGAAAGAAAAGGGACGCAGGAAGTCGTTCGAATGTTCGGCGCTGGCGTTGCGCGGCGGTCTCTTTTGCGCTTGCTGCCGAAAAGGCGACGCGACACTCGAAAACTGACGCGCAATGTCAGCGGGAATATGGCGGCCGCGTTCATAACGCGTTCAGCGATTTGCGATCAAACGCAGCGGCAAGGCAAGCGATGATCGCCCTTCGTATAGATCGCCCTTCGTATAGGCGTGGCGATGATGGCAAGGCGCGCGCCGCAATGCGTCTGGTCCGGAGCCGCACCGCATGATGCGGCCGAACGCCGCACCGACCACCTGCATGCCGAAACTGGTGGGGCGCCCGGCAGGTTCTCCGCCGGACGCCCCCTCAACTTGCATCAGCCGGCCTGTAAGCCGGGTTCTGTACGGCCCGCGAGCAAGCTCGCGGACGTGACGGCCATTCCTCTGGTACGCCGGTTGCCCGGCGCATCCTGCAACCTACCCGAACGGCAAATCAGGACTGATCCGGAGCTTTCGCCCCGCGCCGTTCCTATTCGGTTTTGCTCCCGGTGGGGTTTGCCGTGCCGCCGCCGTTGCCGGAAGCGCGGTGCGCTCTTACCGCACCGTTTCACCCTTACCGCGGCTATACGCAACGCGCCGCGGCGGTCTGTTCTCTGTGGCACTGTCCCTGGAGTTCGGCCCGCTTGCGCGGGCTTCCTCCGCCGGACGTTATCCGGCACCGTTTGTCCATGGAGCCCGGACTTTCCTCTCCGGCCGCCTTTCGGCTTATGGCCCGGAGCGGCCGTCCGGCCGACTGACCGTCTAGGGATGGGGGCGGACGCTCGCCGCGTCAAGCAGGCCGCGCGGGGCTATTTAAAAAGAAAGAAGCCCGGACCGTCGGGGGCAGCCAACGGGTCCGGGCGTTCAAGTGGAGGTTCGATGAGTTCGAAGTCTGTCTAATCGGCCGGTCGGGCCAAATTCAGGCCCCGGCGTGATCATTTCGGGCAAGAGTCGGCGCCAATTCAGGCGTGCGACGCCCAGATGCCGTTACGCGGCAGGTTCCCACTGCCGATCTGCCGGCGCGAGAGCAGGCGGCGAAGCCGGCGGCCCAGGCGCAACGCGCCCGCGCGCATGCTGACGGCGCGTTCGGCCTTGGCTCGGTTGACGAAGGCGTCGATCTCGGCGGCGGTCATCGGAATGGCGGGCTGGGCGGCAAGGGGGCGTTCGGTCGACATCGTGGTTCTCCAGGCATGGCGGCTGCGCCGGGCCTCGGCGCTTGTTCCCATGCAACGAGCGCATAGTATTATATTTGTCGTAGAATATAATATGCTATGAATGCCATTCATTCGTGAATAATAGGAACGAATATGGAAGCCACGTCCGACCTGCGCGTTTTCGTCCGGGTCATGGATCGCGGCAGTTTCTCCAGTGCCGCCAATGACCTGGGGATCACCCCCTCGGCCGTTTCCAAGCTGGTCTCGCGTCTTGAGGACCGGCTGGGCGCCCGCCTGCTCCAGCGCAGCACGCGCCGGCTGGCACTGACGCCCGAGGGCGAAACCTTCCTCGCGCGGGCCCGTCGCATCGTCGCCGATATCGAAGAAGCCGAGGCTGAGGTGGCGCATGCGCGCGGCGCCCCGCGCGGCACGCTACGCATCAATGCGGGCACCGCCTTCGGCCTGCACCAGCTTGCGCCGGCATTGGCCGATTTCCTGGCCCGTTATCCCGAGATCGATCTCGAACTCTCGATCACCGACCGCCTGGTCGACCTGGTCGAGGAACAGGCCGATATCGCCATCCGTTCCGGCCATATTCCGGTCGGGCCCTTTACGCAGCGCAAGATCGTCGAGCTGCACCGCGTGATCTGCGCGGCGCCATCCTATCTCGAACGGCGCGGCACGCCGCGCTCCGCCTCCGACCTGAAAAACCACGACTGCGTCGTGGTCGCCGGTCCGGGACTGCGGCGTTGGCCGTTTAAGACGGGAAGCGGCATCGACGTGGTCGACATCAGGCCACGCGTTTCGACCGACGATGCCGAGGCGGCCTTGCGGCTGGCGATCGAAGGCGCGGGCATCGTGCGGCTATCGGATGTCATCGTGGGCGGGCCCTTGCGCAGCGGCGAGCTCGTCGCGCTGTTGGCCGACAGCCATCATGTCGAGCCGCTGCCGTTGCAGGCGATCTATCCGCCCGGTCGCAACCGCTTGCCGCGCGTGGCGGTGTTTCTGGAATTCCTGATCGAGCGCTTCGCGCACGCGCCCTGGCGCTCGCCGCGGGCCGGCTAACCCAGCTTCGCAGGTCTCGTATCAAGCAGCGCGCGCAGCGTGAGCAAGGTCGACGGATCGGCAATGCCATCGACGCGCGCTGTTCGGAAGTGGCGCTGGAACGCGGTCACCACGTCGCGGGTAGCGTCGTCATAGTATCCGCTCTCTTCGACACCATAGCCATATTCGCGCAAGGCGCGTTGCAGCCGTATCACCGCCTCGCCGCGGTCGCCCGGATGAAGGGTAATGCCGTCGATCTTGAGCGGGGCCGAGCGGATCCAATGGCCGACGCCGGAGTCGCTCAACAATTCCCAGGGGAATTTCTCGCCCGGGTCCTGCTTGCGCGACGGCGCGACATCGGAGTGCCCGAGCACGCGGTCGGCGCGGATCGGCCCGCGCCGCTTGGAGATCGATTTGCACAGTGAGATCACCGCCGCGATCTGCCGCAGCGGGAAATCGACATAGCCGAACTCGTGTCCAGGATTGACGATCTCGATGCCGATCGAACGTGAATTGATGTCGGTCTCGCCCGCCCAATACGAGACGCCGGCGTGCCAGGCGCGGTTTTCCTCCGGCACGCATTGCACGATGCGGCCGTCCTCGAACACCACGTAGTGGGAGGATACCCGGGCTTCGGCCGAGGTCAGCCGGGCGAGCGCCGCCTCGCCGGTCTGCATGCCGGTGTAATGCAAAAGGATGATGTCCGGCGGCCCGCCCTTGCGCTCGTCGAAATTCGGCGAGGGCACGACGTCGCAGACGATGAAGGAATCCGGCTCGAATGCCGACATGATCGTGCTTGGTAGCCTGAGCGAGGAAGGTCTCATGGGGTAACCGCCGATCATAATTCGCTGGCCTTGTGCACAAAAGCAACTGCCGCGTCCGCACGGTGGCAGCGCGGTACCGCATTGGTTTTTCAACAGTTTTTTTACTATTCGGGCGCTGCCAGGCCGGCGGTAACAGGCCGCAAAAGGCCGCCCGCCGGCGGCAATGAATCCTTAAGTTTAAGCGCCGTTAATGAGGGATGCGCCGCGCTGCGCCGGTGCCCGGGTGAGGGCGCGGGCCAGGGCCAGTTCATTGACGCCCATAATATCCCATGTTATCCCATCAGTGGTCATTACGGGCTGTAGGCCTCTTCCCCGGCGCCAGAGAGCGCGGCGCAAGCGGCGCGGCGGCCCGGCGGAGCGGCCAAGGCATGGCCGTCCAGTTAAGCGTCCGGTCAGCGTTGGGTGCGGGCAATGGACCGCTTCGTGTCGAACATCACGTTGCGGCTCGACTCCAAAGGGCGCGTTTCGATTCCCGCTTCCTTCCGATCGGTGCTGAGCCGCGACGGCTTCGAGGGGCTTTATTGCTATCCGGCGCTGGATCGCCCGGCGATCGATGCCGGCGGACAAGCGTTGATGTCGGAGATCGAGGCGTTGATTGGACGCTTTACGCCCTATTCGGACGAACGCGAGCAGTTCGCGCTGGCGCTCTATGGCACCAGCGAAACGCTCAAGCTCGACGGCGAGGGGCGCGTGATGTTGAGCGACACGCTCAAACGCCATGCCGGGATCACGGACGCGGTGACGTTCGTGGGGCTCGGGCACAAGTTTCGAATCTGGGAGCCGGGCCGGTTTCAGAACGAGCTCGCGGAGGCCACCCAAAAGGTGCGCGCGCTCAAGGCCGGTTTGAGTTCCCAGGTGGCGGCGCGCGACGCGTCAGGAGCACGGGAATGACGGTGGGCGGCGGCGGCTCTGTCGTCGCTGGCGGACTGGCCCCCCACATTCCCGTGCTCGGCCGCCCCGCCATCGACTTCCTCAACCTCCATGACGGCGGCATCTATATCGACGGCACTTTCGGCGCCGGCGGCTATTCGCGCGCCATCCTCGCCGCGTCCGGCACGCGCGTCATCGGCATCGACCGCGACCAGACCGCCATCGCGCTGGGGGCCGATCTGGTCGAGGCCGCGCAGGGAAGGCTCACGCTGATCGAGGATCGCTTCTCCAATTTGGCGGCGGTCGCGCGCGAGTGCGGGCACGAAAGCGTCGACGGCGTGGTGCTCGATGTCGGCGTGTCGTCCATGCAGCTCGACACGGCCGCACGCGGCTTCTCGTTTCGCTTCGATGGACCGCTCGACATGCGCATGGAGCGTAGCGGTCCGAGCGCAGCGGACGTGGTCAACAAGGCTGGCGAGCGCGATCTCGCGACGATTATCTTCGTGCTGGGCGAGGAGCGCTTCTCGCGTTCGATTGCACGCGCCATTGTGAAAGCGCGCGGCAACGGACCGATCGCCACGACAAAGGCGCTTGCCGACGTTATCGGCTCGGTGGTGCGCGCGCGCCCGGGTGACATCCATCCCGCCACGCGCACGTTCCAGGCGCTGCGCATCTTCGTGAACGACGAACTGGGCGAACTCGCCAGTGCGCTCGCAGGCGCCGAAGAGATCCTCAAGCCGGGCGGCCGTCTGGTCGTGGTGTCGTTCCATTCGCTCGAGGACCGCATCGTCAAGTCGTACCTCACGTCGCGTTCCGAAACGCGCGGCGGCTCTCGTCACGCGCCGGAAGTCAAGCGCGCAGCGCCGAGCTTCACGGTGCTGACCAAGCGCCCCGTCGTCGCCGATGAGGAAGAGGTCGCGAAAAATCCGCGCGCGCGCTCGGCCAAGCTGCGCGCGGGCGAACGCACCGATGCGCCGGCGCACCACGCCGACCTCGCCGATCTGCTGCCGCGCCTGCCGTCGCTCGCCGATGTGATGAGGGAACGCCGATGATGCGTATCCTCAATATCCTGGTGATCGCGGCGCTCATCCTCGCCGCGTCCGTGGTCTACAAGATCAAGTTCGATTCAACGCTGCAGGGCGAGCGCGTTGCCAAGCTGCACGGCGAGATTCGAAAAGAACGCAACGCGATTGCACTTTTGCGCGCGGAATGGGGCAGGCTCGACACGCCCGGCCGCATTCAGGGCCTGGCCGAGCGCCATCTCAAGCTGCAGCCGATCGTGCCCACGCAGTTCGACAGTCTCGACAATTTGCCGGAGCGTCCGCTGCAAGTGGTGCCGCCGCGCAGCAGCGATCCGATCGGCGCCATGATCGCGTCGCCCGAGACCACCGGCAGCGTGCCGCCGCGCGCGCCGGCGCCCAAACCGACCAATAAGCAACGGTGAGCGCCATGAGCACCACCGCCGCGCAACGCTCAACCGAAACCCGCTGGCAGCGCTTTTTGCGCTCGCTGCTCTACGGCAAGGATGTCGACCGCGACGTGAAGGCGAAGGCGCGGCTCGGGCTCGCCATCGTCGCCTTCACGCTGGTCTATTCGGCGATTGCGCTCAAGCTCGTGATGTTCGCAATCCTCAGCACGGGCCATGGCGACCGGCGCACCGTCGGGCAGGATGCGCTCGCCACCGCGCGGCCGGACATCCTCGATCGCCGCGGCGAAATCCTCGCCACCGACGTGCGCTCGCCTTCGCTGTTCGCCGAGCCGCGCAAGCTGATCGATGTCGACGAGGCGGTCGAATTGCTGACCGCCACGCTGCCCGATCTCGATGCCAACGAGGTGCGCGAGCGGCTGTCGTCCAAGCGCGGCTTCGTCTGGCTCAAGCGCGAGATCACGCCCAAGCAGGAGCTTGAGGTGCACCGGCTCGGCATTCCCGGCGTCGGCTTCCTGACCGAGAACAGGCGTGTCTATCCCAACGGCCCGGTGGTCAGCCACGAGATCGGCCACGTCAATATCGACAACCAGGGCATCGCCGGCATCGAGAAATGGCTGGACGGGCAGGGGCTCGCCGCGCTGCACATGGCGGGGCTCGCCAGCGACCAGTTGCAGCGGCCGGTCGATCTCGCCGTCGATCTGCGCGTGCAGTTCGCGCTGCGCGACGAACTCGTGAAGGCGCGCGACAAGTTCAAGGCCAAGGCGTCCGCCGGGCTGATCCTGAACGTCAATACCGGCGAGATCGTCGCCATGGTCTCGGAGCCGGATTACGACCCCAACAATCCGAAAGAGGCCAACGACCCCAACCGCATCAACCGGCTCACCACCGGCGTCTATGAGATGGGCTCGACCTTCAAGGCGCTCACGGTGGCGATGGCGCTCGATTCCGGCAAGGCGACTTTGGCGTCGACGTTCGACGCCAGCCATCCGTTGCATTACGGCCGCTTCGCCATCCACGATTACGAGCCGATGCACCGCGCCCTATCGGTGCCGGAGATTTTTACTTATTCCTCGAACATCGGCGCGGCGCGCATGGCGCTCGCCTGCGGCGTCGAGGCGCACAAGGCGTTCCTGCGCAAGATGGGCCAGCTCGACCGGCTGCGCACCGAATTGCCCGAAAGCGCCGAGCCTATCGTGCCCAAGCGTTGGGGCGAGTTGAACACGGTCACCATCGCCTTCGGGCACGGCCTGTCGGTGGCGCCTTTGCAGGCGCTGATGGGCGTGGCGGCGACCCTCAATGGCGGGTTGCTCATCCCGCCCACCTTCCTCAAGCGCAGCGAAGCCGATGCGCGGAAAGTCGCCAAACAGGTGCTCAAGCCGGAGACCAGCATCAAGATGCGCTATCTGATGCGGCTGAATGCCGAGAAGGGCACCGCGACCAAGGCCAATGTGAACGGCTACTATATCGGCGGCAAGACCGGCACGGCCGAGAAGGTCGTCAACGGACGCTATTCCAAGCACAAGCTCCTGACCGATTTCATGGCGGTGCTGCCGGCGGACAAGCCGAAATACCTGATGCTCATCATGCTGGACGAGCCGCAGCCCACGCCGGAAACGCACGGCTTCGCCACCGCCGGCTGGAACGCGGCGCCGACGGCGGCCAAGGTGATCGCGCGGGTCGGCCCGCTGCTCGATCTCGAACCGCGTTTCGATCTGCCCAAGGCCGACCAACTCATTCTGGCCAGGGCGACCGAAAGCCGGTAAGGGCCAAAGATGAGCGCCTCTCGCCGTCACCCTGAGGTGCTCGGCCGAAGGCCGAGCCTCGAAGGGCGACGGCCCCGACCTGCCCGTCATCCTTCGAGGCTTGCGCTTCGCGCTCGCACGTCAGGATGACGGATCGAGGCAATCGTTTGTTGCGAAACTGGAAATCTCGGGGATGAAACTCGCCGATCTGCCGCTGGATGATGCCCGCTTCGAGCCGCGCTTCGCGGACCTCGAACTGACCGGCATTGTCGCGGACAGCCGCAAGGCGAAGCGGGGCGATTTGTTCGTCGCGGTGCCCGGCACCAAGGCGGACGGGCTTTCGTTCGTGCCGCAGGCGATTACTAATGGCGCCGCCGCGATCATGGCGGAGCGCAAGCCCGAGCTTCCCGCCGGCGTCGCCTTCATCGAAACCGCTAATGTGCGGCGCGCGCTGGCGCTCGCCGCTGCCGCCTTCTTCCCGCGCCAGCCCGCCACCATCGCGGCGGTCACCGGCACCAGCGGCAAGACCTCGGTTGCCGCCTTCACGCGCCAGATCTGGGCGGCGCTCGGCGAGCAGGCCGCAAGCATCGGTACCGTTGGCTTGGTCTCGCCCAAGGGCGAGACTTACGGTTCGCTCACCACGCCCGATCCGATCGAACTGCATCGCACCCTCGACAAGATCGCGGGCGAGGGCGTCACGCACCTGGCGCTGGAAGCCTCCTCGCACGGGCTCGACCAGCATCGGCTCGACGGCGTGCGCATTGCCGCTGGTGCTTTCACCAATCTCTCGCGCGACCATCTCGATTACCATCCGACCATCGAGGCCTATCTCGCCGCCAAGCTGCGCCTGTTCAGCGACTTGATCGTACCGTCGGGCACGGCGGTGATCGATGTCGACGATTGCTATGCCGGGCAGGTTGTCGAAGCCGCGCGCAAGCGTGGCCTGAAGATCGTCACCGTCGGCGAGCACGGCGACGGCATCAAACTCGTGAGCGGACGGATCGACGGCTTCGCGCAGCGGGTAACCTTTGCGCATGCTGGCCGCACCTATGATGTGAAGCTGCCGCTGGTGGGCGGCTTCCAGGTGCACAATGCGGCGGTGGCGGCCGGGCTTGTTATCGCGACCGGTGGCGCGCCGGCGCGCGTTTTCGCGGCACTGGAAAGGCTCGAAGGTGCCAAGGGCCGGCTAGAACTCACCGGCACTCGCAACGGCGCGCCCATCTTCATTGACTACGCGCACAAGCCCGACGCGCTCGCCAAGGCGCTCGAGGCGTTGCGCCCCTATACGACGGCTAGGCTCATCGTCGTGTTCGGCTGCGGCGGCGACCGCGACAAGGGCAAGCGTCCGATCATGGGCCGTATCGCGGTCGAGAACGCCGACCGCGTGATTGTCACCGACGATAATCCGCGCAGCGAGGATCCGGCTGCGATCCGCGCTCAAATTTTGGCCGAAGCGCCCGGCGCGACCGAGATCGGCGACCGCGGAGAGGCGATCTCGCGCGCGGTACACGATCTTCAAGCGGGCGACGTGCTGTTGATCGCCGGCAAAGGTCATGAAACCGGCCAGATCGTCGGCAATCGCACGGTGCACTTTTCCGATCACGAGGCGGTGGCGGAAGCGTTGGGGAATATCGGGGCATGACGTTTTTGTGGACCACCTCCGCCATGGCGGCCGCGATGCGCGCGGGGAGATCCGGCGCGCTGCCGGAAGGCGTCACCGGCATTTCCATCGACAGCCGCAGCCTCACGCGAGGCGAAGCGTTCTTCGCCATTCAGGGTGACGCGCGCGACGGCCATGACTTCGTCGAGGGAGCGCTCAAGGCCGGCGCCGGGCTTGCGGTGGTCGCGCGCGACAAGCGCGCGCGCTTTTCAGCCGACGCGCCGCTCGTGATCGTCGAGGATGTGCTGGAAGCCTTGCGCGAGCTCGGCCGCGCCGCGCGCGCGCGTTCGCTGGCGAAAATCGTGGCGGTCACCGGCTCGGTCGGCAAGACCTCGACCAAGGAGGCGTTGAAGCTCGCGCTTTCGGCCGATGGCGAGACCCATGCTTCGGCGGCCTCCTACAACAACCACTGGGGAGTGCCGCTCTCGCTGGCGCGCCTGCCGCAAAGTGCCAAATTCGCCGTATTCGAAATCGGCATGAACCATGCCGGCGAGATCACCCCGCTCACGCAGATGGTGCGCCCGCATGTGGCGATCGTCACCACCATCGCGCCGGTGCATCTGGAATTTTTCGGCACGCTGAAGAAGATCGCCGAAGCCAAGGCCGAGATTTTCGCAGGGGTGGAGCCGGGTGGGGCGGCCGTCATCAACCGCGACATAAGGCAATTCACTCAACTCGCGGACGCCGCAAAGGCCGCCGGCGTTTCCCGTATCGTCTCGTTCGGGGAAAACCGACAGGCCGACGCGCGGCTGAAGCGTTGCGCCTTGCAGCCCGAATCCTCGACCGTCGAGGCCGATATTCTCGGTCAGGCCGTGACCTACAAGTTAGGGGCGCCCGGCCGTCATCTCGTCGACAATTCGCTTGGCGTGCTGGCCGCCTGCGCATTGGTCGGCGCCGATCTCGCGCTCGCCGCGCTCGCTCTCGCCAATCTGGCGCCCGCCACTGGGCGCGGCACCCGCATCGCGCTCAGGCTTCCGGGCGGCGAGGCCCTGTTGATCGACGAGAGCTACAACGCCAACCCAGCCTCCATGCGAGCGGCCATCGCGCTGCTCGGCCAGGCACCGGTCGGCGCGCAGGGCCGCCGCATCGCGGTCATCGGCGACATGCTGGAACTCGGCGCGCAGGGGGTCGAGCTGCATCGCGGTCTGGTGGCGGCGATCGAGGCCGCGGCGATCGATCTTGTTTATTGTTCCGGTCCGCTGATGCGCGCGCTCTGGGAGGCTCTTCCCTCCGCGCGCCGGGGCGGCTATGCCGAGACAGCGGCCGAACTGCAGCCGGCCGTACTCGCGGACCTGCGGGCGGGCGACGCAGTGATGGTGAAGGGCTCGCTCGGTTCCAAAATGGGGCCGATCGTCAAGGCATTGCAACGTCAGTTTCCCACGCAAGGCGCGCTCCTCCCGGCGCAGGGCTGATCCAAGGTTGACCCGATGTTTTATTGGCTGACCGAGCTTTCCGACAAGGTCTCGCTGTTCAACGTGTTCCGCTACATCACCTTCCGCACCGGCGGGGCGGTGGTGACGGCGCTGGTCTTCGTGTTCCTGTTCGGCGGGCCGATCATCGACCTGCTGCGGCTCAAGCAGGGCAAGGGCCAGCCGATCCGCACCGACGGCCCGCAATCGCACCTTGTCACCAAGAAGGGCACGCCCACCATGGGCGGGCTGATGATCCTCTCCGGCCTGTTGGTGTCGACCCTGCTGTGGGCGAACCCGGCCAACCCCTATGTCTGGATCGTGCTCGGGGTGACGCTGTCGTTCGGGCTGATCGGCTTCTATGACGACTACCTCAAGGTCACCAAGCAGACTCATGCCGGCTTCGCCGGCCGCACCCGGCTTCTGGCCGAGAGCGCGGTGGCGCTGGTCGCCTGCGTGCTGCTCTCCCATCTGGGGAAGCCGCCGACCTCGACCTCGCTGGTGTTTCCCTTCTTCAAGGACCTTGCCTTCAATCTCGGCTACGCCTTCTTCCTGCTCGGCGCCTTCGTGATCGTCGGCGCCGGCAACGCGGTCAACTTGACCGATGGGCTCGACGGGCTCGCCATCGTGCCGGTGATGATTGCGGCGGCGACGTTCGGGCTCATCTCCTATCTGGTCGGCAATGCGCTGTTCGCCGAATATCTGCAAATCCATTACGTCGCCGGCACCGGCGAACTGGCCGTGCTGTGCGGCGCGCTGATCGGCGCCGGCTTAGGTTTCCTCTGGTTCAACGCGCCGCCCGCTTCGATCTTCATGGGCGACACCGGCTCGCTCGCGCTCGGCGGCCTGCTCGGCGGCGTGGCCGTCGCGGTCAAGCACGAAATCGTGCTCGCCATTGTCGGCGGGCTGTTCGTGCTGGAAGCGGTATCGGTGATCGTGCAGGTGGTCTCGTTCAAGCTCACCGGCAAACGCGTATTCAAGATGGCGCCGATCCATCATCACTACGAACAACTCGGCTGGACCGAGCCGCAGATCGTGATCCGCTTCTGGATCGTGGCGGTGGTGCTGGCGCTCGCGGGGCTGGCGAGCCTGAAGCTGCGATGAATATACTTTGTCATTCCGGGGCGCGTGCGCAGCACGCGAACCCGGAATCCATAGTCCCTGCTTCGGAGTATGGATTCCGGGTTCGCCACTACGTGGCGCCCCGGAATGACGAGGTTCTAAAATGATCCCCATCACCACCTTCGCCGGGCGTAAAGTCGCCGTCTTCGGCCTCGGCCATTCCGGGCTGATCGCCGCGCGCGCGCTCACGGAAGGCGGGGCGGACGTCGTTGTCTTCGATGACAATACAAAAAGCGTCGAAGAAGCACGCGCCGCCGGACTGACGACCCAAGACTTGCACGAACTCGATTGGAGCTCGCTCGCCGCGCTGGTGCTGGCGCCGGGCGTGCCGCTCACGCATCCGACCCCGCATTGGACCGTTGAACTCGCGCGCAAGGCCGGCGTCGAGATCATCGGCGACATCGAACTGTTCTGCCGCGAGCGCGCCAAGGCGGGCAGGCACTGCCCACTCGTCGCCATCACCGGGACCAATGGCAAGTCGACGACCACAGCGCTGACGGCGCATCTGTTGCAGAGCGCCGGCTACGACGCCCAGATGGGCGGCAATATCGGCGTGCCGGTCTTGGCGCTCGAACCGTTCGCGCAAAGTCGCGCTTATGTGCTGGAAGTCTCGTCCTACCAGATCGATCTTTCGCCCTCGCTGCATGCCACGGTCGGCATTCTGTTGAACGTCACCGAGGATCATCTCGACCGCCATGGCACCATGGAGAACTACGCCGCCATCAAGGAGCGGCTGCCGGCCAAGGTGGAAGAAGGCGGTACCGCGGTGCTCGGCGTCGACGACCATTGGACGCGCGCGGCCGCTGCCCGCATCGAAAGTACCGGCAAAAAAGTCGCGTGCGTGTCGGTGCTCGGGCCGTTGCGCGACGGCTATTACGCCGACGGCTCGCGTATTATGCATGCCGAAGGCGGCAAGGCACAGATGGTCGCGGAACTTGCAGGCATCGGTAGCTTG
The DNA here is from genome assembly GCA_035549515.1 of Pseudolabrys sp. GTDB lineage: Bacteria > Pseudomonadota > Alphaproteobacteria > Rhizobiales > Xanthobacteraceae > Pseudolabrys. Next base: position 23,481 of record DASZQT010000032.1, read on the forward strand.
CGAGGCGCGCACAACGCGCAGAACGCGGCGTGCGCGATTGCCGCCTGCGTCGCGCTCGGCATCGATCTGCCGGCCGTTCAGAAAGGCCTCGCCAGCTTTGGCGGCCTTGCGCACCGCATGCAGCAGGTCGGCCGTAAGCCGACCAATGCGGGCAGCATCCTCTACGTCAATGATTCCAAAGCCACCAATGCCGACAGCGCCGCCAAGGCGCTGGCGAGCTTTCATGACATTTTCTGGATCGCCGGGGGCAAGCCGAAGACCGGCGGCATCGTGAGCCTCGCCGAATTCTTCCCGCGCATCCGCAAGGCCTATCTGATCGGCGAGGCGGCGAAAGAATTCGCAGGCACGCTCGAGGGAAAGGTCCCTTACGAGATCGTCGGCGTGATGGCGAAGGCGGTCGAAGCCGCCACCCGCGACGCCGAAGCCTCCGGCTTGAAAGAGCCGGTGGTGCTGCTCTCGCCGGCCTGCGCTTCGTTCGACCAGTACCGCAATTTCGAAATCCGCGGGAAGGCGTTCACCGACATCGTGCTGGGGCTGCCCGGCGTCATGCCGGTGTAGCGGCGGCCGCTTCGTTGATCGCCCGCAGCAGCGTCAGCAGCATGCGGTTGAGCGGCGTCCGAATGCCGTGCCGCTCGCCGGCCGCGACGATGGCGCCGTTCAGCGCTTCCACTTCGAAGGGTCGTCCCGCCAGCCGGTCGAAATACATCGAGGTGCCGAGCTCGGGGGAGAACGTCATCAGCTTTTCCATCGCGCGCGCTTCTTCATCGTCGGCCAAGTTTGCCCCGTCGGCGCGCGCGATCCGCACCGCTTCATCGAGGACGTCGAGACACAAAGCATAGACATCGGCGCGGCGCAGCACCGCCTGCCGCTGCAGTGTCAACGCGGTGATCGGATTGGCGACCGCGTTGAGCAGCAGCTTGCGCCATTTCAAGGTGACGAAATCCGCGTCCGGCTTCACGCGCAGCGGTGTGCCCCGCATCAAGGACGCGAAGGCGTGGCCGCCCGGCTCGTCCGGCACGGCGAGCTCGTGGTCGTTGACGTAGCGCAGCCGCAGATGGTCGGGTGCCAGCCGTTCGCCATTGTAATAGACGATGACCGGGACGATGGACGCGCCGCGCGCCAAGGGGGCGACCCGCTCGACATGATCGATGCCGTTCTGCAAGACGGCGACCTGTGTGGCCGTATCGCAAAGCCGCGCCAGCCAGGGCGCCGCCGCCGGTGTTTCATGCGCCTTCGTGCACAGCAGCACCCAGTCGACCCGCGCGGCCCGTTCCGGAGTCGTGAGCACGGTGAGCGGGACGGTCAGGGTCGCGTCCGGCCTTTCCAGCACCAGATGTTCGAGCGGCCGGCGCGCGCAGCCGATCACATCGTGCCGGCCGGCGTCGGCGAGGCAGGCGGCGGCGATGCCCCCGATACTGCCGAGGCCGACAACCGCTACCGATTGGCGCTGAAACTCTGCTGAAGCCATGGCGCCAGAGTGGCCGAGTATTTGACAAAGTCAAGTAATTGCCCGCGCCAGCGCCCCGCCGATCCGCCATGGCAGGTCCGAAAAAATGCAGGGCTGCCGGCGTCGTCCGTGTCGTTAATGCTTCGTAAACCGCGACGCGTCAGGACTAGTCAAATCCTGCCGGTCGGGGAGTCGCATGGTCTCGCGCGCGCAACGCACGCCGTTCGGCGAATGGTGGTGGACGGTCGACAAGCTCACGCTCGCCGCCATCGGCGCGCTGATGCTCGCCGGCGTGGTGCTTTCGCTCGCGGCGAGCCCGCCGGTGGCCGGACGGCTCGGCCTCGACCCGTTCTATTTCGTCAACCGCCATATCCTGTTCCTGATTCCGACCATCGCGGTGCTGCTGGCGGTGTCGTTTCTCAATCCGCAGCAGATCCGCCGGCTCTCGATCGTCGTCTTCGCGATCAGCCTCGTGCTGGTGGCGGCAACGCCTTTTTTCGGCGCCGAGATCAAGGGTGCGCGGCGCTGGCTCATCATCTTCGGCGTCAACATCCAGCCGTCGGAGTTCCTCAAGCCCGCTTTCGTCATCCTGGTGGCCTGGCTGTTCGGCGAATCCGCCAAGCGTCCGGACATGCCGGCGAATATGATCTCGCTCGTGCTCCTCATCACGGTGGTGGCGCTGCTTGTGATCCAGCCTGACTTCGGCCAGACCATGCTGATCGCGCTCGTTTGGAGCGCGCTGTTCTTCATGGCCGGCATGCGCCTGATCTGGATGTTCGGCATCGCCGGGATCGGCGCTTTTGGCCTCACGGTCGCCTATTACACCGTGCCGCACGTCGCGGCCCGCATCCAGAAATTCCGCAATCCGGCTTCCGGCGACAGCTACAACATCGAGATCGCCACCGAGTCGTTCCTGCGCGGCGGCTGGTTCGGCAAGGGGCCGGGCGAGGGCACCATCAAGCGCCTCTTGCCGGAGAGTCACACCGACTTCGTGTTCGCGGTGGCGGCGGAGGAATTCGGCATCGCGCTCTGTCTCGCGCTCGCCGCGCTGTTCGCCTTCATCGTGATCCGTTCGCTGTTGCGCGCCATGCGCAACGAGGATGCCTTCACACGTTTTGCCGCCGCGGGCTTGACGATCCTGTTCGCCACGCAATCGGCGATCAACATGGCGGTGAACCTGCGCCTGATCCCGGCCAAGGGCATGACGCTGCCGTTCATTTCCTATGGCGGCTCCTCGATGATCTCGCTCGCCTATGCCATGGGCATGCTGCTGGCGCTCACGCGCGAACAGCCGAGCGCGGTGATGCTGCGCGCGCCGGAATTGGAACCGGAGGCTGACCTTGTTCCTACCTCCCCCTGAAAGGGGGAGGTCGCCCGCCGCAGGCGGGCGGGTGGGGGTCTGCTAAACTCTGCGAGAGTAACACAATGACCGATGACCCCACCCCGGATCGCGTTCCGCGATCCGACCCTCCCCTTTCAGGGGAGGGAAAGAAAAGAAGTCCCATCCTCCTCTGCGCCGGCGGCACCGGCGGGCACCTGTTTCCCGCCGAGGCGCTGGCGGTCGTGCTCGACAAGCGCGGGGTTGCGGTCGAGCTCGCCACCGACCATCGCGCCGCGCATTTCGAGTTTCCCGCGCGCGCCGTGCATCTCATCCCGAGCGCGACAGTGCGCGGGCGCAATCCGGTGGCGCTCGCGCGGACCGGCACGCGGCTTGCGCTTGGTACGATGAAGGCGTGGTCGTTGATCGGGCGCATCAGGCCCGCCGTGGTCGTCGGCTTCGGCGGCTATCCGACTGTGCCGCCGCTGATCGCGGCTTCGCTGCGCGGCGTGCCGAGTGTGCTGCATGAGCAGAACGGCGTGATGGGCCGCGCCAACCGCATGCTGGCCGCGCGCGTGACCAAAATCGCGACCGGCTTTCCTGCGCTGAAGAATCTCGATCCCGCCTTGCAAGCCAAAGTCACCTTCACCGGCAATCCGGTGCGCCCCGCCGTGGTCGCGGCGGCGGCGACGCCCTATGCGGCGCCGGAAGCGAGTGGCACGCTGCGCTTGCTCGTGTTCGGCGGCAGCCAGGGCGCGCATGTGATGGCGGAGATCGTGCCGAAAGCGGTGGAGCGCCTCGATGCCGGTGTGCGCTCGCGCCTTGAAGTGGTGCAACAGGCGCGCGCGGAAGATCTCGAGGCCGTGCGCAAGGTCTATGCGCGGCTCGGCGTGACGGCCGACTGCGCGCCGTTCTTTTCTGACCTGCCGCTGCGCATAGCGGCGGCGCATCTCGTCGTCTCGCGCTCGGGCGCCTCGACCGTGGCGGAGTTGTCGGCCATCGGCCGGCCCGGAATCCTGGTGCCGCTGCCGCATGCGCTCGATCAGGACCAGCTTGCCAATGCCGGCGTGCTGGAAGCGGCGGGCGGCGCGATCACGATTCCGCAGCGCGATTTCACGCCCGAGCGGCTGGCCGCCGAAATTAACCGCTTGGCCGCCGACCCGGCCGCGCTCGCCCGCATGGCGGCGGGGGCGAAATCGGCGGGAACTCTGGACGCGGCCGAGCGGCTTGCGGACCTCGTCATGAAAGTGGCAGGACACTAGCCCAAGGCCGGGCACGACGGCGCAAGCTGGGGGCGACAACATATGAAACTGCCGCGCGACATCGGACCGGTGCATTTCGTCGGCATCGGCGGCATCGGCATGAGCGGGATCGCCGAGGTGCTGGCCAATCTCGGCTACACCGTCACCGGCTCCGACGTCGCCGACTCGGCCAACGTCAAGCGCCTGCGCGACAAGGGCATCCGGGTCGCGATCGGGCACAAGGCCGGCAACATCGACGGCGCCGACGTGGTGGTGGTGTCCTCCGCCATCAAGCGCGACAACCCGGAACTCGTGGCCGCGCGCGCGAAGCGCCTGCCGGTGGTACGGCGCGCCGAAATGCTGGCCGAGCTGATGCGGCTGAAAAGTTGCGTCGCCATCGCCGGCACGCACGGCAAGACCACGACGACGTCGCTGGTGGCCGCGCTGCTCGACGCCGGCGGGCTCGACCCGACCGTCATCAATGGCGGCATCATCAATGCCTACGGCACCAATGCGCGCTTGGGCGCCGGCGACTGGATGGTGGTGGAGGCGGACGAATCCGACGGCACGTTCCTCAAGCTGCCGGCCGACATCGCCATCGTCACCAATGTCGATCCCGAGCATCTCGACCACTTCCACACTTTCGATGCGGTGCAGGACGCCTTTCGCGCCTTCATCGAGAATATTCCGTTCTATGGCTTCGCGGTGATGTGCACCGATCATCCGGTGGTGCAGACGCTGGTCGGCAAACTGGAAGACCGCCGCATCCTCACCTATGGCCAAAACCCGCAAGCCGACGTGCGGCTCTCCGAGCTCGACCACCACAACGGTGAATCGCATTTCGCCGTGCAGTTCCGCGACCGCGACGGCAACACCACACACACGATCGACAAGCTCGTGCTGCCGATGCCCGGTCGCCACAATGCGTTGAACGCGACATCGGCGGTCGCGGTGGCGCATCAGCTCGGCATCGCCGACGATGTCATCCGCAAGGCGCTCGCGTCGTTTGGCGGCGTCAAGCGCCGCTTTACCCGCGTCGGCACCTGGAACGGCGCCCTCATCATCGACGATTACGGCCATCATCCGGTCGAGATCGCGGCGGTCCTGCGCGCCGCGCGCGAAAGCGCCAAAGGCAAGGTGATCGCGGTGATGCAGCCGCATCGCTATACGCGGCTTCATGACTTGTTCGAGCAGTTCTCGACCTGCTTCAACGATGCCGATACGGTGATCGTGGCGCCGGTCTACCCGGCCGGCGAACAGCCGATCCCCGGCGTCGACCGCGACGCGCTGGTCGCGAGCCTGCGCGCGCACGGACACCGCAACGCGCTCGCTTTGGAAGCGCCGGAAAAACTCGCCGGCATGATCAAG